>DATGCS010000291.1:0-2249 GCA_035311685.1 Wenzhouxiangellaceae bacterium | reverse complement strand
GACCAGCGCGGTCGGGGATTGCTGCGCCACAGCAGTTCCGACCCATCCAGGCCCTGCCAGCATTGCGCCGGCGGCGGCCGCCATGGCCAGGGTATTCGCGATTCGCGTGATGGTGCTCATTCGCCGCTCCTGAAATCGATTGCGTGGACGTGACCGCCATGGGTGAAACCAAAATCCTGCGCGTGGCAGAACTCGTCGTGCGCCAGTTCCGAGGCGCGGTAGCCGATCAGCCCGCCGGGGGTTTCTTCCCCGGCCGGCGATTCGTCGGCCTCTTCACCGCCTTCACCTTCATCGAGCACCATCGCCATCAGCTCTCGGCGCTCGGCTTCCAGCGCCTCGCGCCGGGCCCGGTCGGCCTGATAATCGAAATAACGCCGGCCGTCCACCCAGGTCTGCTCGACGCGTGAATACACGCTCAGAGGATGACCGTTCCAGAGCACGAAGTCGGCGTCCAGGCCTTCTTCGATCCGTCCGGTCCGGTCACCGACACCGAGCTGGCGGGCCGGGTTGGCGGTGATCATGATCAGCGCGTCGTGCTGGTCGACGCCGCCATAGCGAACGGCCTTGGCCGCCTCCAGGTTCATGCGCCGGGCCAGCTCCGGGTTGTCGGAATGCAGTCCGACGGTCACGCCGCCCATGGCCATCAGCGCCGGATTGTAGGGAATCGCATCGCTGGCCTCATGCTTGAAATTCCACCAGTCGATGAAGCCCGAACCAGCGGCCCCGTGCTCGGCCATCCGGCGGGCCAGCTTGTAGCCCTCCAGAACGTGCTGGAAGGTGCCTATGGTGACGCCGAACGATTCGGCGATATTGATCAGCATGACCATTTCGTCGGCCCGGTAGGCATGCGAATGAATCTTGCGCACGCCTTCGAGGATTTCGACGATGGCATCCATTTCCAGGTTCGGCCGCGGCGGCACGACGTTCCGGCCCCGTCTGCCTTCGGGCATGTTCTCGAGCGCGCGTTGGTAATCGGCCGCCTGCTGGAATTTTTCGTCGATGATCTGAGCCACGCCGGGGCGCGACTGCGGATACCGCGGATCATCGTTGTTCCAGTTGCTCTGCTTGGGCTTCTCGCCCACCGCGAACTTGATGCCGGGCGTGGCGGCCTGGAAGAGCAGTTCCTCAGGATTTGCGCCCCAGCGCATCTTGATCACGGCCATCTGACCGCCGATGGCATTTGCCGAGCCGTGCAGCAGGTTGATCGCGGTCACGCCCCCGGCCAGCTGGCGGTAGATGTTGATCGATTCCGAGTCGATGACGTCCTCGATCCGCACCTGCGCGGTGGAAATGTCGGTGGCTTCGTTGACGCCGCCGATGATCGCCGCGTGCGAGTGCGCGTCGATGATGCCGGGCGTGACGTGCATGCCGGTGCCGTCGATCTCCAGCGCGTTGCCGGGCGCATCCAGATCCGCGCCGACCGCGCGTATCTTGCCGCCGCGAACCAGCAGGTCGGCCTGTTCCAGAATTTGCTGCTCGCCGGCGGTCCAGACGGTTGCGTTGCGCACGACCACGGTCGCCTGCGGCGGCGCCGACTCGATGTTCCAGGCCTCGACGTCCGGCGCGTAATCGGCCAGTGCAACCGAAGTCAGCAGGCTGGCCAGAATGATGCTTGTTCGACTCATGAAGCGGTTCATATGCGGGTCTCCTCGTCGCCGGGGCCGCTGGATTTAGTACCTCTGACCGTGAAGTCGCCGAACGGGCCGCTGCCGTTGCCCCGGCCGCGCTCGCCTTCGATGTCCATACTGATGGAAATCGTGCCGGCGCCGCCGAAACGTGCCGCGTCGATCTTGACCTGCAGTTGTTTGCCCGAAACGCGCGCTTCGGACAGCGGCGTCTCATTGCCCATCACCACAAGCGTGCCGTCCATGCCCGACGGGTCGCCGGAAAGCGTCAGCGTGGCGTCCACGTCGCCCATGCCTTCCAGTCCCAGGGTCAGGTCCCAGGTGCCGGCGGGATCGACTTCGGGCGGCGTCAGCCTGGCCAGCTCGAAACGATGGCCGTCGACCCAGACTTCGCTGATGGTGGGCTTTTCGACCAGCAGTTCACCGTCGACGATCACCAGATTGGCCATGTAACCCTCGGCTACGCGCCCGGCCCGATCGCCAATGCCCAGCCATTCGGCCGGACCGGTGGTCAGCGCGGCCAGCGCTGCATCGGCATCCAGTCCGCGTTCGACCGCCCTGGCGATATTCGCGAACAGCTCGGCCGGGCTGGACTGGCCGTGCGCGGTGAACAGCACCGGAAAC
>DATGCS010000290.1:0-5679 GCA_035311685.1 Wenzhouxiangellaceae bacterium | reverse complement strand
TCAGTCGGGGATTCGTCAGCGTGGCCAACCGCATGGTCGATGATTTCTGTCGTCGTGCGGATGCCCTCTACACCGATGATTGAAGGCCCACCCGGGATCACCGTCGAGGTTGCGGTGGCATGGCCGGAACTGCAGGTGATCGTTCCGCTGAGTCTCCCTGAGGGCTCGACCGTAGCCGACGCAATCGAGCTTTCGGGACTGCGCGAGCGGTTCCCCGACCTGGAGATCAGCCCGGAGCGTCTCGGAGTATTCGCCGAGCGGCGATCCCTTGACGACAGACTGCGCGACGGCGATCGCGTCGAGATCTACCGGCCCTTGAAGGTGGATCCAAAGGTCGCACGTCGCCTCGCGGCCGAGGTCGCGCGCGGCAGATAGCTGATGTAACCTGCGGCTATTCCGGTCACGTTCTGATGCACTGAAAGTGACAGGAATTGCGGCGCGGTAAATTCGCCTCTGGCTCCTGCAGAAAAACTCGGCAAGTTCGGGTCGGTTCAACCGCCCTCAGGATCGGAAGGCGATGGTATCGGATCGTCGTCGTCGATCTCGCGCGGGGGCAATACCGGCTGGTTGGTGTTCGGATCGATGATTTCGAGCTCCTCGAGCTCAGTTCCCGCGATTTTGGCGTTATTCAGGTAGCTACCACTGAAATCCACGACGCGGTCGTTCTCGAATTCTATGGTCAGCGTACGCCTTTCCGCCTTGCCCCCGCGCAGCGCAAATGAGTTGATGTAGTCCCACCGGTCGTCATGAAACGGACTCTGGACGGCCGGCGAACCCAGCAGCACCATGACCTGGCGTTTGGTCATCCCGGTTTCCAGGCGGTCGATGTTCTCGCGATCGAGTACGTTGCCTTGCTGGATGTTCTGTTTGTAGACAACATTGCAGCCGGTGACCAGCAGGACCAGGAGCAGGAAAGCGATTCGGAGCATAAAGCGGCATCATCCGGTGAGCGGTGAGCAAAATGATACAATAGCCAGTCCTGAAATCGGTGTTGATCGCATGTCCGAAGAAACTCGTGAGTTACGCAGGGCCGGGCTGAAGGTAACGCTGCCGAGGCTGCGCATCCTGCAATTACTGGATGCGGCGACCCAGAAACACGTTACGGCCGACGATGTGCATCGAATGCTGATCGACCAGGGAGAAGATATCGGTCTGGCGACGGTCTATCGGGTTCTCAACCAGTTCGAGACTGCAGGGCTTGTGCGCAAGCACATGTTCGACGACGGATCGGGGCGCGCGCCACAGGCCTGTTACGAGCTCGATGAGGGCGAACATCATGATCATATGGTGGATCTCGAGACGGGAGAAGTTGTCGAGTTCTTCGACGAGGAAATCGAACGGTTGCAAGAGCAGATCGCCGCCAAGCACGGCTTCGAGATCATCGACCATTCCCTGGTTTTGTACGTAAGAAAGGGCGCACGCAAGAGCAGGCGCTGATTCGGAAGCTCACCTTTTCGGCGTGGTGCAAAATTTGCCGGGACGATGCGTGTCAGGTTTTGTTCAGCATGCTTTCAGCGTGGCGCCGGCTTGTTTCGGCATCTGCCGACCCGAGCATTCGGGCCAGTTCGACAACCCGCTGGTCACCCTCGAGACGGTCGATACTTACCCGTGTGGAAGCGTTCTCCGGCTGTTTGACGACCCGGAACTGGCAGTCGGCACGGGCAGCGACCTGTGCGAGGTGGGTCACGCAGAACGCCTGGCCGGCCTCGCTGGCCCGCTTGAGAAAATCTCCAACCGCGTGTGCAGTCTCGCCACCGACCCCGGCATCGATTTCATCGAAAATCCGGACGCGCCCTTCGGCGCTTTCGGCGGCCCCGATAATCATGGCCAGGCTGAGGCGCGACAGTTCGCCGCCCGACGCGACGCGCTTGAGCGGCCGCGGAGATTGCCCCGGGTTGGCGCTGAACAGGATTTCGACGCGGTCGGCACCGGTTGCCGATACTGGGGCCTCGGGATCGAAATCCAGCTCGAATTCCAGGTTGGCATCAGTCATTCCAAGCTGTGACAGCGCCTTTGCGACCTTCTTGCTGATCCCGCTCGCGGCCCGGACGCGTGCCTGGTGCAGTGCCAGGGCTGATTCGCGCCAGGCATCACCGACTTCGGCAACCGCCTTTTCAGCCTCGTTGCGCTCTGCCCGGAACTGATCGACGCGCGCCAGCCGGCGTGCAAGTTCGGCCCGGACTCCAGGCAGGGCGGTGGGCTCGACACGATGTTTTCGGCCAAGCGAGATCGCCCGGGCCAGGCGCTGATCGATCTGCTCCAGACGTGCCGGATCGTTTTCCAGCGATTCGTTGAGGCGCTGCAGGGCGTTCCCGGCCTCGTCGAGGTTGACCTGGGCCGTTCCGATCATATCCAGAATTTCGGCAATTTCCGGCTCCCGGTCTGACAGTGATTCCAGAGATCGTTGCGCTCTGTACGCCAGCCCGGCTGCGGCGCGTTCTTCGCCACTCAGTGCTTCCAGCGCCTCGGCGTAGGCGCGCTGCAGTTCGTCTACCGAACCAAGGCGCCGCTGGTCGATCTCGAGTTGCTCGAATTCGTTTTCCTGCAGGTCGAGGCGATCGAGTTCCGCAAGCTGGAACTGCATCATCTCTGCATCGTTGTTTCCAGCCTCCTGAACCAGAGTTTCCAGCGCGCGCACGGCACTTTCATGGCGCCGCGCGTGTTCGGCCACCTCTTCGCGCACGCCGTCGGTCAGCTGGCGGTCCAGCCATTGCCTCTGGTAGGCGGAATCCATCAATCTCTGGTGTTCGTGCTGGCCGTGAATGTCCACCAGCAGTGCGCCGATTTCGCGCAGCTGGCCGATGGTGGCCGGCTGGCCGCCTATCCAGGCCCGCGACGCGCCGTCTCCAGGAATCACTCGGCGCAGCAAAAGGAGTTCCCCATCGTCTTCCATTGCCTGATCGCGCAGCCAGGCACGTGCGGGATGATTACTGGATAGCTCGAATCCGGCGGTCAGATCGGCCTGCTTGCTTCCCTCGGCAACAAGCGTCGACTCCCCGCGATTTCCGAGCAACTGGCCCAGAGCATCGATGAGAATGGACTTCCCTGCACCGGTTTCACCGGTAATCGCGCCGAAGCCGGGCTCGAACGTCAGTTCGAGGTGGTCGATGATGGTGAAGTTTCGAATCGCGAGCGAGCGCAGCATCTGCTTGAAGATCCGTTCCGGTTCAGGGCCATGCCGGTACCGCATGTTCGCGCGTTGCCCGGCTTGCTTATTGTATCGGTTGCAATCGGGTTGCAATCACCGAATCCGGGCCCCATGTTGGCGAGCAACGTCACTCATACGTTCAGGCGTCGCGCGGCTGGCGCGGCGTTATATCAGGAGCCGAGACAGCAATGAACCAGGACGAACGCAACGAAGTCGAGAATACGGCAAACGAGACGCAAGCTTCCGCACAACAGCCGGGTGCCGTCGATGTCGAGGCTGAAGGCAGCGTCGAACCGGAAGGAGTACACGGCTCTGAAAGCGAGACCGGCGGCGAATCGGGTGAAGAGCTTGCGCGAATGCGCGAAGCGATGCTGCGGCTGAAAGCCGAAATGGACAATCGCGAGAAGCGGCTCGAACGCGAGATGGCGAAGTCGCGCAAGTTTGCGCTGGAAGCCGTGATGCGCGACCTGGTGCAGGTGCTCGACTCGATGGACCAGGCGCTTTCATCCGCCGATGCGGAAAACGCGCACGCGGCCTACGAAGGCCTCGAATTGACGCGGAAGCAGGCGTTGCAGGTATTGACCTCGCACGGCCTGGAAGTGCTCGATCCGTTGGGCGAGCGCTTCGATCCGAGCTGGCATGAAGCCATGGCAACCCTGCCCAGCGACGAGTTCGAACCCGACACCGTCGCAAAGGTACTGCAAAAGGGTTACCGGCTCAACGAGCGCCTGATTCGTCCGGCGCGCGTCATGGTGGCCAAATGAATGCGGCCAGTAGATAGTCGCCAGTTGTGGGGGCGTATCGATCGAATATCGGCCGGTACGAGCCTCGAAGAGCTCCCGTGCTGGAAATGTTGACCGGATCCGTCGCTTGCGAAAAGCGTTTGAAATTCGACGGATCGGACCCCACTAACCAAGCAGGAACGCGTGTAGCGACAACAAGCAGCGCAAAAGATTTTTTCAGGAAACGAACTACAGGACTTTAGTGACATGAGCAAGATAATCGGCATTGACTTGGGAACGACCAATTCCTGCGTGGCCGTGATGGAAGGCGGCAAGACCCGGGTGATAGAAAACGCCGAGGGTGACCGAACGACCCCGTCCATCGTGGCCTTTACCAAGGACGACGAAGTGCTGGTCGGACAGCCGGCCAAGCGCCAGGCTGTCACCAACCCGGATCGCACACTATATGCGGTCAAGCGTCTGATCGGCCGCAAGTACTCTGAAAAAGTGGTCCAGAAAGACAAGGACCTCGTCGGTTTCAAGATCATCGAAGCCGACAATGGCGATGCGTGGGTTCAGGTGGGCGACAAGAAGATGGCGCCGCCTGAAGTTTCGGCGCGGGTGCTCATGAAGATGAAGAAGACCGCCGAGGATTACCTGGGCGAGGACGTCAGCGAAGCCGTGATCACGGTGCCGGCCTATTTCAACGATTCGCAGCGCCAGGCCACCAAGGACGCCGGCAAGATCGCCGGTCTCAACGTCCGTCGAATCATCAATGAGCCCACGGCCGCTGCGCTCGCGTACGGTCTGGACAAGAAGGGCGCCGACCGCAAGGTCGCCGTCTATGACCTCGGCGGCGGCACGTTCGACGTGTCCATCATCGAGATCGCCGATGTGGACGGCGAAATGCAGTTCGAGGTGCTCGCCACGAACGGGGACACTTTCCTGGGCGGGGAAGATTTCGACAATCGGCTCCAGGACTACCTGATCGCGGAGTTCAAAAAGGACCAGGGCGTGGACCTGCGGCAGGATCCGCTGGCATTGCAGCGCCTGCGTGAAGGTGCCGAGCGTGCCAAGATCGAGCTGTCTTCGGGCCAGCAGACCGAGGTCAACCTGCCGTACATCACGGCCGACCAGACCGGGCCGAAGCATCTCAACATCAAGGTGACCCGGGCCAAGCTCGAATCGCTGGTGGAAGACTTGGTCAAAAATTCGATCGAGCCGTGCAAGACCGCGCTCAACGATGCCGGCTTGAAGATCGGGGACGTCAACGAGGTGATCCTGGTCGGCGGCCAGACCCGGATGCCGATGGTGCAGAAATCGGTTCAGGAGTTCTTTGGCCGCGAACCGCGCAAGGACGTCAATCCCGACGAAGCCGTCGCTGTCGGCGCGGCCATCCAGGGGGGCGTGCTGCAGGGCGACGTCAAGGACGTGCTGTTGCTAGACGTCACGCCGCTGTCGCTGGGTATCGAGACACTCGGTGGTGTGTTTACCAAGGTGATCGAGAAGAACACCACGATTCCGACCAAGGCGTCGCAAACCTTCTCCACCGCCGAGGACAACCAGAGCGCCGTGACCGTGCACGTACTGCAGGGCGAGCGCGAACAGGCCGCGGCCAACAAGTCGCTGGCGCGCTTTGACCTGGCCGGCATTCCGCCGAAGCCCAGAGGCATGCCGCAGATCGAGGTCACTTTCGACATGGACGCCAACGGCATCCTGCACGTCTCGGCCAAGGACAAGGAAACCGGCAAGGAGCAGCGTATCGAGATCAAGGCAGGTTCCGGCCTGAGCGAAGAAGAGATCGAGAAG
>DATGCS010000289.1:0-3004 GCA_035311685.1 Wenzhouxiangellaceae bacterium | reverse complement strand
ATTCCGAGCACCGCCGGACGCCGCCAGGCGCTCGCGCAGTAGCTATAAAACGATTTCCTAGTAGCGGCCGCCGCGTTTGTATACATAATTTGCCAACTCCTGCGCTTCCTTGTTCATGCGCATCAGGTTGACGTGGGTGATCCGAAACAGCGCGCGCATGACCTTGTAGACCAGCCTCGGCTCGCTTTCCAGCAGCGATTCCAGCGCATCGGGCGCAAGGCTGTAGACAATGGCCTCGCCACGCGCACGCAGCGTCGCCTGGCGCGGAACGCGGTCGACGAAGGCGCGGGTACCGGCGAATTCGCCCGGGCTCATCAGGTAGACGTGCTCGAGCTCGCCGCGGCCGGCGTTGAGCACCTCCAGGCGCCCTTCGGCCAGCAGGAACAGGCGGAAATCCTCGTCACCTTCCGAGACCAGCGTCTGCCCGTCGGAAAGCGACTGGCTTTCCAGGATGCCTCGAAGCGTCTCGCTTTCGCGATCGTCCAGCTCCTGGCCCAGAAACGAATCCTTGATCTTTTCAAGATCGATCGTGTCATTCATTGCGTTCACCCGGGAAGTTTGAATCAGCCGAAATGCATTATCCAACAGCCGCGAATCGACTTTTTTGCGGCAAATCATTTTACCTGGCACAGCCATCGCCGACGCGACACCCGCGCCAACCATTCGCAGCGGGCGAAATCGGCGCCGCGGGTTGAATCAGAACGGCATTCCGCCCCCGCCGCCGGGCATGCCGCCACCCGGAAGCCGCTTGAGCATTTTCTGCATCGCGCCCTTGCTGCCGGCCTTCTTCATCATCTTCTGCATCTGCTTGTGCTGCTTGAGCACCTTGTTGACATCCTGGATATGGGTGCCCGAGCCCTGCGCGATGCGCCGCTTGCGCGACCCGTTGATGGTGTCCGGATAGCGCCGTTCCTTGACCGTCATGGAGTTGACCACCGCAATCATGCGGCGGGTCTGGCGGTCGTCGAGCTGGGCGCGCGCGGCGGCCGGCAGATTGCCCATGCCGGGCAGCTTCTCGGCCAGCGACCCCAGACCGCCCATCTTTTCCATCTGCTCGAGCTGGCTCTTGAAATCGTCCAGGCCGAATCTGCGCGATCCCTTGCCGACCTTGCCGGCGAGCTTTTTCGCCTGCTTTTCATCGACTTTCCGCTGAACATCCTCGACCAGGCTGAGCACGTCGCCCATGCCCAGAATGCGCGACGCCAGGCGGTCCGGATGAAACTGCTCCAGTCCGTCGAGTTTTTCACCGGTGCCCAAAAACTTGATCGGCACGCCGGTCACTTCGCGAACCGAAAGTGCCGCCCCGCCGCGCGCATCGCCGTCGATCTTGGTCAGGATGACGCCGGTCAACGGCAGCGCCTCGTGGAACGCCTTGGCCGTGTTGGCCGCGTCCTGTCCGGTCATGGAATCGACCACGAACAGCACTTCGGCCGGATTCACGGCCTGCTGGACGCGACCGATCTCGTCCATCATCGCTTCGTCGATCGCGAGCCGGCCCGCGGTATCGATGATCAGCACATCGGCAACGTTGCGCCGGGCTTCGGTGACCGCAGCCTCGGCGATCTCGACCGCGTCGTTGGTGGTCGGATGGCGATAAAACCCGGCGCCGGCCTGCCCGGCCACGGTCTCGAGCTGATCGATGGCCGCCGGACGATAGATGTCTGCCGAAGCCACCATCACATTCTTGCCGTGGCGCTCGGCGATGAATTTCGCCAGCTTGCCGGTGGTGGTGGTCTTGCCGGCGCCCTGCAGGCCGGCGAGCAGAATCACCACCGGGGCCTGGCGGTTCAGCGCCAGCGGCGCGGAATCGCCGCCGAGGACCTGGACCAGTTCGTCGTGGACGATCTTGATCAATGCCTCGCCAGGCTTGAGACTGGCGAGCACGTCCTGGCCGAGCGCCTTGTCGCGAACCCGGTCGATGAAGGCCTTGACCGCCGGCAAGGCGACGTCGGCCTCCAGCAACGCCCGGCGCACGTCTCGCAGCGCCTCGGCGATATTGTCCTCGGTAAGTTTGCGGCCTCGCAGGCGATTCAGTGAATCGCCCAGCCTCTGACTGAGTTGATCAAACATGGAATAGTTGGGTTTGGTGCCTATCGAGATTATACTGACCCGCTGACCGGTACTGAGCAGGCAAGCCGTTGAATCTTTCCTACACGCTACAAATCGCTGCGCCGCTGCTTTACCTGGCTGCGACAGTGGCCATCGGCTACGGCATTCACCGCGATCGCACAGCCTTGAAGCGCGCCGGCGTCGCGGTTGCGATCATCGGTGTTGTGCTGCACGCGCTTTCATTCTGGATCGAGTTTTCATACCTCGGCGGGCCGAGCGCGGATTTCTTCAGCGCGCTTTCCCTGGTCTCGCTTCTGATCCTGGTGGTATTGCTGCTCGCGATGCTCCGGTATCCGGTGCTCGAACTTCTGCCGCTGGCCCTGCCCGGCGCCGCCTTCATGGCGATGCACAAGCTGATCATTTCGCCCAATCCGGTCGCCCTGGAAACCGGCTCGGTCATGCTAGACGTTCACGTCACCGCATCGCTGCTGTCCTACAGCCTGTTGAGCATCGCGGCGATTACCGCGCTTTTCATTGCCGTGCTGCACAATCTTCTGCACCGCCACAAGGGCGCAATGCTGATCGAGATCCTGCCGCCGCTGGTGGTGATGGAAAACATGCTGTTCAAGATGATTCTGGCCGGCTGGCTGATACTCTCCCTCAGCCTGTCCACGGGCCTGATCTTCGTCGACAGCCTGTTCGCTCAGCATCTCGCGCACAAGACGTTTCTGTCGATCACCTCATGGCTGGTGTTCGGCCTGCTGCTGGCCGGGCGCTGGCGCTACGGCTGGCGCGGAATGCGCGTGGTCCGGCTTTGCCTGATCGGCATGGCCGTCCTGCTTCTGGCCTATTTCGGCAGCAAGGCCGTGCTCGAACTGTTGCTGGACCGACGCTGGCAGGCCAGCTAGCGATTCCCCGGGCGCGCGCATGAGCTCCCCGGAATCCTCGCTGCAGG
>DATGCS010000288.1:0-3850 GCA_035311685.1 Wenzhouxiangellaceae bacterium | reverse complement strand
CGTGGATGTTGCAGGCCGAACCGTTGCCGCCGCTCTTTCTGCAGATGCTGCAGTAGCAGTAGTTGAATGGATACGGGGCGCGCGATTCGCAGCTGAATCGCACCGCGCCGCAATGACAGGATCCTTCGAGTTTCATGACGTTTCTCCTTTGCCGCAATCTGGCTCACGGCCCGGCCGGGACGAGTCGTGCCTTCGGCTGTCTGATCAATTGCAAAGCGCAAGGCTTTGGGGTTGATTCAACCATAACGCAGCGCAGGCCACGAGAATGCGGCTGGCTTGCAATCGTTCTGGCGGGGTGATAAGACATGGCTGAATCCCGAATGGAGCAAAAGCATGCCGACGCGAATCAAGACCGGGCCGGGTTTGGCGCTGATGGTGGGGTTTGCAATGAGCACCCAGGCAGCATCCGCCGCGCTGCGCTGCGGCACCGAGCTGATCTTAGAGGGCGACACCAAGCAGGCGTTGCTGGACGCTTGCGGCGAACCCGACGAGGGCAGTTCTGCAATGCACACCGATGTATGGATTTACCGGATCGACGGCGAAGAGTACCGAGTCCACCTGCTCAACGAAACGGTCGAGAGAATCGATGCCCCGGAGATGTCGAAGGAGGCGCCTCCACCGGATTCTCCGGGAGAGTCGCCCCAGCGATGACCGGACTTTCATCCCGGCCGACCGACGGGTGTGCCGCCGTGGAGCGGCGATCCACGGCCGGCATGTTTGCCTGAAAGCCGCCGATGAGCCCGCTGTTGCGAGGAATTGCAGTGCTGGCCGTAGTCTACGGCGGTCTCATGCTGGCGGCCTACCTGGCCCAGGCGAGACTGTTGTTTCAGCCGAATTTCGGCGGCCGTTCACTGGATGCCACGCCGGGCCGGATCGGGCTGCAATTCGAGAACGTCGAGATCGAAACTGGCGACGGTGAGCGCCTGCACGGCTGGTGGATTCCCCATCCTTCGCCGCGAGGCAGTCTGCTGTTCAGCCACGGCAACGCCGGCAATATCTCGCACCGGCTGGACAGCCTGGAGATCTTTTATCAGTTGGGTTTCAATGCACTGATCTACGACTATCGCGGATACGGTCGAAGCACCGGCCGGCCCAGCGAGACGGGCCTTTATCGCGACGCCGAAGCCGCACATGGCTGGCTGACCGGGACGAAGAACATACCATCGGATGAGATCGTGCTGTTCGGCAGATCCATGGGCGCGGCGGTTTCCGCGCGGCTTGCGCGAGCGCGCCCGCCCGCCTGCCTGATTCTCGAATCGGCCTTCACCTCGGTGCCGGACCGCGCCTCGGAACTCTACTGGTGGCTGCCGATCCGCTGGCTTCTAGAGCTGGAAATGAACACCCGCGAGTACGTGGCGGGCACCGATACTCCGACGCTGGTCATCCACAGTCGCGACGATGAAATCGTGCCGTTCGAGCACGGCAGACGGGTAGCGGAGGCGGCCGGCGAGAAGGCCGATCTGCTCGAAATTTCCGGCGGGCACAACACCGGCTTCCTGCGCTCGCGCGAAATCTATATCCAGGGGCTGGACCGCTTCCTGGCACGCTGTACCGACCGGCGCTGAAACCGACGGCAGCGATTTGATACAGTGACAATATCGGAACGCTGATTCCTGCTTGTGGCCGAACCGGCGTTTCGGGACTGACAATCGACCCGGAGGCGTTTTTCATGGCACTGAATGTGACGCAGAAACTCATCGAGTCGCACCTCGTCAAGGGCGACATGAATCCCGGCGACGAGATCGGGCTGAAGATCGATCAGACCCTGACCCAGGACGCAACCGGCACGCTGGTGATGCTCGAACTCGAGGCCATGGAACTGGATCGCGTCAGGACCGAGCTGTCGGCGCAGTATGTCGATCACAATCTGATTCAGGCCGACTACAAGAATCCCGACGATCACCTGTTCCTCAGAAGCGCCTGCGAACGTTTCGGCGTCTGGTACTCGCGCGCCGGAAACGGCGTTTCCCACGCGGTACATATGCAGCGCTTCGGCAAGCCGGGCAAGTCACTGCTGGGGGCCGACAGCCACACCCCGGCGGCCGGGTCGCTGGGCATGCTGGCCATCGGCGCCGGCGGCATCGACGTGGCCATGGCCATGACCGGCGAGCCCTACTGGACGCAAATGCCCGAGATATGGGGCATCGAACTGACCGGGAAGCTTCCGGACTGGGTATCGGCCAAGGACGTGATTCTCGAGATGCTCAGGCGCCACGGCGTCGACGGCGGAGTCGGCCGGATCATTGAATATCATGGTCCCGGCGTAAGAAACCTGACGGCCATGGATCGCCACGTGATTGCCAATATGGGCGCCGAATTGGGCGCAACGACGTCCGTTTTCCCTGCCGATGCGGCGGTCAAGCATTTCATGATCGGCGAAAAGCGGGGTAACGAGTATTCCGAGTTGCGCGCCGACCGCGGATGCAGCTATGACGTGGAAGACACCATCGATCTTTCCGGCCTGGTACCGTTGATCGCCAAGCCGACTTCGCCGGGCAACGTCGTGCCGGTCTCCGAACTCGCCGGTGAGCCCATTTACCAGGCCTACATCGGCTCTTCGGCCAACCCCGGCTACCGCGATTTTGCCGTTCCCGCGCGCATGGTCCGCGGCAAAATGGTTTATCCCGGCGTTTCCTTCGATGTCAATCCGACGTCGCGTTCGACGCTGGAAACCCTTGCCCGCGACGGCCATTTGCTGGATCTCATCGGCGCCGGTGCGCGCCTGCACCAGGCCGGTTGCAACGGCTGCATCGGCATGGGCCAGGCGCCGGCCAGCGGCCGTAATTCGCTGCGCACCACGCCCAGAAACTTTCCCGGCCGCTCGGGTACCGACGAAGATTCGGTCTTTTTGTGTTCGCCGGAGACTGCCACGGCCAGCGCGCTCGAGGGCAAGATCACCGATCCGCGCCGGCTGGGCATCAAATATCCAAGAATCCGCAAAGCGTCCGACCCGGTCGTCAATGAGGCTATGGTCGAGGCCCCGCCGAGGCCCGGCAAGAAACGCAATATCGAGATAGTCAAGGGCCCCAATATCGTCACGCTGCCGGAATTCGATGAGTTGCCCAATCAGTTGACGGTACCCATCCTGCTGAAGGTCGGCGATGATGTTTCCACCGACGAAATCATGCGTGCCGGTTCCGAGGTATTGCCGTTTCGTTCCAATATTCCGGCGATGAGCCGGCACGTATTCGAGGGCATCGACAAGGATTTCGGCAAGCGCGCACAAAAATCGGGCAAGCATGCGGTTGTCGGCGGATCCAATTATGGACAGGGGTCATCTAGAGAGCATGCAGCGGTCGCGCCACGGTATTTGGGCCTGCGTGTGGTAATTGCCAAGAGTTTTGCGCGCATCCATTGGCAGAACCTGGTCAATTTCGGCATCCTGCCCCTGACCTTTGCGCGCAAGAAAGACTACGACAGCCTCAAGCGAGACATGAAGCTGAAATTCACCGGTCTGCACAAGGCACTGCAGGCGGGCGACAGGATCGAAGCCAGCGTTGACGGCCAGGGAGGCATCGAATTGGAGCACCGGATGTCGTCGCGGCAGACCGCGATTCTGCTTGCCGGCGGCATCATCAACTGGAAGCGGGCGCGGGCCTGAAGGCGCCGGGTCAGGAAAAGAGCGGGGCCGCCCGCAGCGGGGCGGCCCGGGAAAGCTTGTTCGCTCAGTTGAGCGCCACGAGTTGCGAGTTGACGGTAGCGCCTCCCATCTGGGGCGGCAGAACGGTTTCTGCCTGCACTACGACGCGAGGCGGCTCGCGGGTGACCCACAGCGTCTGACCGCCGCCCTCGTCGTCGATGGGTTCTACCACCACTTTCCACGTCTCGAACTCACCGGCCGGGACGGTCA
>DATGCS010000287.1:0-5013 GCA_035311685.1 Wenzhouxiangellaceae bacterium | reverse complement strand
CCTTCCTTCTGCATGCGATAGAGGCGATTGACGCCGGTGGTGGTTTCTTCGGTTACGCCGCGGATGTTCTTCAGCGCGGCCGAATACCAGCCCGGATTGGATTCGAGACGCTTCTTGATCGCCTTGAACAGAGCCTCTTCTTCTTCGCTCTCCGGGTTGTCCAGAACCGAAGCGTCCTGTTCGGCCCGGGCACCGAGATCCAGCAGCATCGACGCATCGCCGCCGTCGTCGAGAATCATGTTGGCGGTACCGCCGTCGGGCCACTGGAAGATGCGGTGCGTGAATTCCCAGTACTCGGTCAGGCTTTCACCCTTGTATGCAAACACCGGGATGCCCTTATCGACCATTGCCGCTGCCGCGTGGTCCTGGGTGGAATAGATGTTGCACGATGCCCAGCGCACTTCTGCACCCAGTTCTATCAGGGTTTCCATCAACACCGCGGTCTGGATGGTCATGTGCAGCGAGCCGGCGATCCGCGCGCCCTTGAGCGGCTTGTCGGCCGAATATTCTTCCCGGGTCTGCATCAGGCCAGGCATTTCGGTCTCGGCGATCGTGATCTCCTTGCGGCCGTAAGCGGCCTGCGAGAGATCGGCGATCAGGTAGTCGTTTTCGGTGGACGCAATGCTCGAGTCGAACAGCACGCCCTTGGTTACGTCTTCTGGCTTGGCACTCATTGGTAAAACCTCAGTATTCGTATTTAGGGTTCGAATTCTTGCAAGTGATTTCCGACCAAAGATCGGAGCTGCCGCGCAAAATTGCGAAGCGGCCCTTCTCAACGGCCGTAGTTACTGTCACGTTATAGTTATTACAGCCCAGCTGCCTGCTTCAGCGCCTCGGCACGGTCGGTCTTCTCCCAGCTGAACGTTGTGAAATGCTCTTCGACCTGCTTGCCGTTACGGATCACCCTGGCCGATGCCTGTTCCGGGATGCGGCCGAAGTGCCCGTTGGTCGCTGTCTGGCGGTACATCGGATGCAGCAGGTCGAGCATTTTCAGGATGCCGAAGGGCCGCAGGTCGAAGTGTTCCCGCACCAGATTTTCGATCTGCTCTTCGGGAATCTTGTTGGTGCCGAAGGTGGTCACGGAAATCGACGTCGGCTGAGCTACGCCGATCGCGTAGCTGACCTGAATTTCACACTTGTCGGCAAGACCCGCGGCGACCACGTTCTTGGCCACGTAACGACCCGCATAGGTCGCCGAGCGGTCGACCTTGGAGGGATCCTTGCCGGAAAATGCGCCCCCGCCATGACGCGCCATGCCGCCATA
Source organism: Wenzhouxiangellaceae bacterium (assembly GCA_035311685.1). Taxonomy (GTDB): domain Bacteria; phylum Pseudomonadota; class Gammaproteobacteria; order Xanthomonadales; family Wenzhouxiangellaceae. Next base: position 3,749 of record DATGCS010000287.1, on the reverse strand, counting down.
GGTGTCCACGATGATCTTGCGTCCGGTCAAGCCGGCATCACCTACAGGGCCGCCGATCACGAACTTGCCGGTCGGGTTGATGTGGTAAAGCGTATCGTTGTGCAACCATTCCTCGGGCAGCACCGGCTTGATGATGTGCTCGCGAACGCCTTCGCGGATTTCGTCGAGCTCCACGCCGTCGTCATGCTGGGTCGACAGCACCACCGCATCGATCGCGACGGGCTTGCCCTCCTTGTAACGCAGCGTGACCTGGCTCTTGGCGTCGGGCCGCAGCCACGGCAACGGGTTGTCGGTGTGCTTGCGCAGACGGGTATGGCGCTCCACCAGACGGTGGGCATAGAAGATCGGGGCCGGCATCAGCGCGTCCGTTTCATTGGATGCGTAGCCGAACATCAGACCCTGGTCACCCGCGCCCTGGTCTTCCGGCGTCTGGCGATCCACGCCCTGGGCGATGTCGGGCGACTGCTTGCCGATCATGTTGATCACCGAGCAGGTCTGGCCGTCGAAGCCGACGGTCGACGAGTTGTACCCGATATCGGTCACGACCTGGCGGATCAGGTCTTCGAGTTCGACATAGGCGGTGGTCGAAATTTCGCCGCCGACAATGACTGCGCCGGTCTTGAGAAACGTTTCGCAGGCCACGCGCGCATTCGGGTCCTGGCTCAGGATCTCGTCGAGAATCGCGTCCGAAATCTGATCGGCCATCTTGTCCGGGTGGCCTTCCGAGACCGATTCCGAGGTAAACAGGTATTCGCTCATTGGGTTATTTATCTCTTGATGCGGATAGAAAGATATTAGTGTAACGCAACGCGTGGAAGATTGCATCCCCCGGTTTAGACGCAACCGTGGTCGGTTTCCGGTTTCCGGAAAAACCGTCGTCGGTAGTCGGTGGTCAGTAGTCGGAAAACTCGCGACCTCCGACCTCCGACCTCCGACCTCCGACTTCCGACCTCCGACGCCCGGTCGCGCTATCATCCACGCAGACCCCGGCGGGAGCGCCACAGGATGCCCGAGCCGCAGACGCTTCTGGACTTCAGCCTTATAGCCGCACTGTTTCACCTGGTCATCTCGCCGCTGGCCGCGTTGCACGCGATGATGTTCAAGCGTGATTCCCGGGCCGCCCTGGGATGGATCGCCCTTTGCCTGCTGCTGCCGGTCGCCGGACCGGTGCTGTACACGATCCTGGGCATTAATCGAATCCGGCGACGCGCCCGACGCCTCGAACTGCCGGGCCTGCGGGTGGGATTCGAGCGCGGTCGCGGCCGCCTCCCGGAAACTGCCGACACGTCCGACATGTCGACCCAACTACAACCGCTGGCGCGAATCGGCGCGCGCTTGAGCGAGCATCCGGTCACCACCGGAAATGAAGTCGAACCTTTGATCAACGGCGATGCCGCCTTTCCGGCCATGCTCGGGGCGATCGACGAGGCTGCGCGTTCGATATATCTCTCGACCTATATCTTCGACACCGACGAGACCGGCAACGCGATCATCGAGCGCCTGGCCGCCGCGCGCAATCGCGGTGTCGATGTGCGCGTGGTCATCGACGGCGTCGGGCAGTCCTACAGCTGGCCGCGCGCCCCGCGCCGTCTTCGCAGCGCCGGCATCCGCACCGCGGTATTCCTGCCGCCGCGCCTGCTGCCGCCGCGGCTTTCGATCAACCTGAGAAATCACCACAAGATCCTGGTGGTCGACGGCCATACCGCCTTCACCGGTGGTCTGAATATCGGCAAACGCCATGTTCTGGGCAAGCATCCGGCCAGAAATGCAGTCGCCGATATTCACTTCAGACTCAGGGGGCCCGGCGCGCTGCAACTGGAAAACGAGTTTCTGCGTACCTGGGAATTCGTCACCGGTGCGCCGGAGCCGCCGGCACCCGTGTCGGCATGTCCAGCCGGCGAAATTCACACTCGAACGATGACAGACGGGCCCGACGATCACCTCGATCAGATCACGCAGCTGCTCAGCGCGACGATCTCCACTGCGCGCGAGACCGTCGTCATCATGACGCCGTATTTCCTGCCGCCGCGCGAGATCGTCGGGGCCCTCCAGGCCGCCAGCCTGCGCGGCGTGCGGGTCACGCTGATACTGCCGGAAAAGAACAACCTGCCCTACGTCCATTGGGCCACCCGGAACATGTTATGGGAACTTCTTTACCAGGGCGTCGAGGTTTTCTACCAGCCGGCACCCTTCGCCCATACCAAGCTGTTCGTCGTCGACGAGCACTACACGATGGTGGGTTCCTCGAACTGGGATGCACGCTCGCTGAGGCTGAATTTCGAACTGCAGCTGGAAATCTTCAGTCCGGAATTTGCCCGCGGCATGGCCGGGCGCGCTATCGACGCGGCGAGAAGCGGCCGGCGCGTTACACTTGAAGAAGTCGACGGTCGCAGCCTGCCGGTTCGGCTGCGGGATTCCTTGTGCTGGCTGTTTTCACCCTATTTATGACAATTGATTTGAGGAGTCGCAAATGTTGCAATTGATCCTGGGCCTGGTGCTGTTTCTCGGCATTCACTCGATTTCCATCGTTGCGCTGCCGACGCGCAACGCCATGGCCGCACGCATGGGTGAATGGCCGTTCAAGGGCCTGTACTCGCTCGTTGCCATCGCGGGACTCGTGCTGATCGTGTACGGATACGGTCAGGCACGACTCCATCCGACCATACTGTACACAACACCCGAATGGACTCGTCATCTCGCCATGCTGGTCATGCTGCCGGCATTCCCGGCCCTGCTTGCAACCTACCTGCCCGGGCGCATCAGCCAGACGCTGGGGCACCCGATGCTGGTCGCGGTGAAGTTCTGGGCGCTGGCCCATCTGCTGGTCAACGGCACGCTCGCCGACGTTCTGCTGTTCGGCGGCTTCCTGGTCTGGGCGGTTGCCGACCGGATTTCGATGAAGCGCCGCCCGCAGCGTGAGATACCGCGTGCGCCCAGGACTGCGTTCAACGACGTCATTGTGGTTGTCGGAGGACTGGGGATTTACCTGGCGTTCGTTTTCTGGCTGCACAGCGCCTGGATCGGTGTTTCTATCGTCGGCTGATCCTGGTGTACTGAAGGTCGGCTTTCCCGGCTCACCTGCGGCCCAGCAGCTTTCGCCAGAACCCCGAGCCGCCCGCGCCCGACCGGGGCCGGGCGCCGGGCGCATCGTCGTCGCCGTGAATGCACGACACCACCAGGTCGTCGATCAGCGCCGGCGTGAATCGGTACGGCTCGAATCCTTCCATGCCGTGGCGTTGCAGAACTTCGTCGACGACGCGCTCTATTGCGACGAATTTCATCGACCACTGGTCGAACCGACGGGTCCTGATCGGACGCCGCGTCAACCGCCTCACGTCGAAGTGCCGCGGGTCGCGACAGATCTTTGCGTACAGACCGTCAACAACATCGGCGGGCCCCTCGAGATACTGGAAGAAGCATCCTTCGCCGAAGTGCAACACCCCGCCGACGTTGCGCCGTTTGTTGTTGCGCCGGGAATGAACCAGGATGCGCATGACCTCCGGATCCACGCCGTAACCGCGCGGCGCGCTGGCAAACGACGCGGTCGAGCAGTAGGACAGACAGATCAGGTCGGTAGAGGAATCCATGACTTCTCGCGAGTTGCGGTACGCGGAGCATAGTCGACGCCGGTCGCCGTTCCGTCAACAATCGTCGACGCCTTGAATCCTTCCAGCAAAACCGCGCGGATGTTGCGCGGTTTTGCTTTCGCACCCCGCGCCAACCCCCTTTTGGTAGTATTCGCTCACCAT
>DATGCS010000286.1:0-13340 GCA_035311685.1 Wenzhouxiangellaceae bacterium | reverse complement strand
CCGCACTACGGTCGCGCAGGGGACGCAGATCCACCGATTCCTCGGTCGACAGCAGGACCGCGTCTTCAGTATTGCCGGGCCAGCTAATGCGGCGCGCGTCGCCCTGGATCTTTCGGTCGGTGGGCGTGATGGTCAACGCAGCCGGCCCCGAGGTGCGCGCGATCTGGCCGCTTGCATCGACAAGGGTTTCAGCCGCGGCGTCGCGCAGCATGATACGCCAGGGGGGCGAGGCACTGCCGTCGAACAGCACGATATCGGCATCTTCAGCCGTTGATTCCGCACGCGGCGCCATGGCATCTTCGGGGAGGGCGCCCAAGGCCGGTAGTTCGCCGTAGGCCAGGCCGAAACCGAAATCGAACAGGGTCGGAAATTCACCGGCCGGGTTCGGCATCGGGGCCGCGGGCCAGGAGAAGGAGAGCTTGCCGACAGGCGCGTGCTGGACCTGGCCGTTCTCGTCGGCCAGTACGACATCGGCAACACCGCCGCCCTCGGTGCCCGGCAGCCAGGCTGCGATGAAAGCGTCGGAGCGGTTGAGTTCCGGGTTTACCCACAGTGGTCGCCCGGAAAGAAAGACCGTCGCTATGGGGGCATCGAGCGCGCCCAGGCGCTCGAGCATATCGAGCGCTTCGCGCGAGCCGGGCTGGAACTCGAGCGTGGAGACATCGCCCTGTCCTTCGGCGTAGGGATCCTCCCCGACGACCACGATCACGGTGTCCGGATCGAATTCGGCCGCGCCGGCCTCGCCCAGATGAACCTGTCCACCCGCCCGGCGAACCTGCTCGGCGATGCCCTGATAGATCGACTGTCCGTTCGGAAAGCTTTCGTTGGTTTCGGTCACGCCCTGCCAATCCAGGGTCCAGCCGCCGGATTGCTTGCCGATATCGTCGGCGCCATCGCCGACGATCAGTATCCGCTGCCCGGGATCGATCGGCAGCACCTGGTCGTTGTTCTTGAGCAGGACCAGTGATTCACGCACCGCCCGCCGGGCCAGTGCCGCGTGCGCTTGGGTTTCGGGCAGGGCCGCGGCGCCCTCGGTCGGGCCGTCGAACAGGCCGGCGCGCTTCTTGACCCGCAGGATGCGTCGCACCGCATCGTCGAGCCGATCCATCGGCACTCGGCCGTTGCGCGCATGTTCGAGCATCGTGGTCCGGAATTCGCGCCAGTCCTCGGGCACCATGAACATGTCGACGCCGGCTTCCAGCGCGGGCAGGCAATCGGTTACCGAGCAGCCCGGGATCTGGCCGTGGCCGTTCCAGTCGCCGATGACGAAACCGTCGAAGCCCATCCGTTCCTTCAATATTTCGGTCAGAAGATAGTCGTGGCCATGCAACTTGCGTCCGTTCCACGAAGAGAAGGAGGCCATGACCGTCTGGGCGCCGGCCTCCAGCGCCGCGCCGTAGGGCAAACCATGAATTTCGGCAAGCCGTTGTTCGGAAAGTCGGGTGTCGCCCTGGTCGATGCCTTGATGCGTGCCGCCGTCGCCCACGAAATGCTTGGCGGTGGCGAGCACCCTGGCCTCGCCCAGCCAGTCCGCTCCCGGCGGGCCCTGGATGCCGATGACCGCCGCCCGGCCCAGCTCCGTGACCAGTTCCGGGTTGCTCGAGAAACTTTCGTAGGCACGCCCCCAGCGGAGGTCCCGCGCCACGGCAAGCGTTGGCGCGAAGGTCCAGTCGATTCCGGTCGCCGCAACGTCGGCGGCCGTTGCCCGGGCTATTGCCTGGACCAATGCGGTGTTGCGGGACGCGCCGAGGCCGATGTTATGCGGATAGATCGTGGCGCCGAAAACGTTGTTGTGGCCATGTACGGCATCCGTGCCCCAGAGCACCGGAATCACGGGCAGCCCTTCTGCCATCGGCTGCCGGCTGGCGTCCTGAAATCTGGAGGCAAGCGCCGTCCAGTCCGCGATCGAAGCGCGGCGATCGAGGCCCGGGAACGAACCGCCGCCGTTGAGCACCGAGCCCAGCCCGAATTCCCGCACGTCTTCCGGCGAGACATGCTGGATCTCGGCCTGGATGATCTGTCCGACCTTCTGTTCCAGCGACATGCGCTGAAGCACATTGTCGACGAAGGCCTCGGTTTCGGCGTCCAGTTCGGGCGTCGCGGTCGGCCATGGCGTCGATGTCGCGTCCGAACATGCAGTGGCAGCAAGCAGGAAAAGAGAGGTTGCGGCGAAACGCGCAAATTGCGGGTTGGAAATCATAATGACTTTGACTCGGCAGTGGTTTTAAAGGGCGGCTGTTGCGTGCGGGCCGGCGCCGCGGTGGTCCCGCGCACGACCAGCGGCGCATCGAATACCTCGATCCGGGGCGGGCGCTCTCCGACGTTCGCGTCATCCTCGGCACCGATGCGCTCCAGCAACAGCTGGGTGGCGCGCAGCGCCATGTGACGTATCGGCTGGTGCACCGTGGTCAACGGCGGCCAGACGGTTCGGGAAAGCGGCGTATCGTCGAATCCCGCGATCGAGAGCTGTTCGGGAATGCGCCAATTTCTTTCGTGCGCGACCTGCAACAGGCCCGCAGCCATTTCATCGTTGCTGGCGAAGATGGCGCTCGGCGCCTGCTGCATTTCCAGAAAATAATCCCCGGCGCGGCGACCGGAATCGGAATCGAAGAATCCCTCGAAGACCAGCGCCTGGTCATACTCGAGTTCGGCCCGAAGAAGGCCCAGGCGATAGCCCTCCAGTCGGCTTCGGGTGGCGCCGTGGTCCGGATGCCCGCTGATGAAGCCGATACGGCGGTGCCCGAGGCCGGCCAGGTGTGCCACGACCTGTGCCGAGGCGTGGAGATCGTCGACGGAAACGCCCAGGCCGGGACGGCCGTCGAGTGGTGCGACGCGGGCATACGGGAGATGCATCTGTTCCAGTGCGTCGAGTACCGACGGAACGTCGCCGACCGGCGGAATCAACAGCAACCCGTCGACGCGTGACCGCGAAACAAATCGGGTGACCCGATTGGCGAGGTCGGACCAGTCCGGCGGTATGGTTTGCAGCGAAAGGCTGTAACCGGCCGCTTCGCAGGCTTCCAGCCCTCCGGTAATGGCGCGGAACAAGTAGTTGGGGCTCGGGTTGTCGTATATCAGCCCGATCGTTCGCGACTGGGTGCCGGCAAGTCCGCGGGCGGACGGGTTGGGCGAATAATCCAGCGCATGTACGGCGTCATCGACTCGCGCCCGGGTCGAAGGCCGGACGTTCGGCTCGTTGTTCAACACCCGCGAGACGGTCTTGATCGAAACCCCGGCATGCTCGGCGACGTCGTTGATGGTCACTCTTCCGGTATTCGGCCGCTGTCTTCTTTTTTGTGTCACCTCTGGTCCCCGAACAGTTCGTGGCTGACAGTCGACTCGAAAATCCGACCTGATCCGAGTGATTCGCAAAAACGCACCGCTTGATGATAATGCAAAATGACAGCGCTAACAAAATGACTTTTCATGCTCGCCGGGAGATTTTCCCGGTTCCGATTCGATTTCGCCGTTCGCCCGGTCACCGCGGGTTGAGTCGCCACGGCGTGCCAAGGGTCGAAACTCGACCGGCAGCGCCCGACAATTCGCCCGATCGGACACCGATCGGGCGAATTGTCGGCGGCATGTGCTGCGGCCCAGCCGATGCCGTAAAAAAGCCCGGCAAACTTGCGCTTGCCGGGCTTTTCGTGCCTGCATTTTAAATGTCTAATGTTGCGCGTCCCTGGAAAGCTCTTCGAGCGTTCTGCCCTTGGTTTCTTTCACAAAACGCCTGACGAAGACATAAGCAATCAGTCCAAACGTTGCGTAAATACCATACGAGAAGCCCAGGCCGATACCCGCAAGCATGATCGGGAAGGTCATGGTTATCAGGAAGTTCGAGCCCCACTGCACCAAGCCGCAAAATGCAAGCGCGGCACCCCGGAACTGGTTCGGGAACATTTCGCCAAGCATGACCCACATGACCGGGCCCCATGAGAATGCGAAAAACGCGATATAGGCATTGGCCGCCAGCAGCGCATAAATGCCGTTATTTCCTTCCAGCATCAGGTCACCGCTTGCGTCTACACCTGCCGTGCCGAAAAGGAGTGCAAGCACGCCAAGCATTATGGCTTGGCCCAAAGCCCCCACAAGCAGCAATGGCTTCCGGCCAACTTTATCGACAAGGGCTATGGCGACGAAGGTAAAGATCACGTTCACCGAACCGCTGATCACGTTCTGTAAAAGTGCATTCTCTTCGGTAAACCCGGCAGCCTGCCAGAGTGTGGCGCCATAATAAAATACGACATTGATGCCGGTGAACTGCTGTAATGCGGCCAGGCCGACTCCGACCAGAACAACAGGGTGTATCTTCCCTGTGTATTTATTGATGATGTCACTCAGGCTGGGCCTGCTGCCTTCGATCAGTGTTGATTTGATGTCTTGCACTTTTGCCGATGCATCAACGGTCGTGGACAGGCTCTGGAGGACAGCTTGAGCCCGGTCCAGTTTCCCGACTGCAACGAGATAACGCGGGGATTCGGGAATGAAGAAAAGCGCAATCAGGAAAATGGAAGCCGGGATGATTTCCATCCAGAACATCCATTGATATGTCTGAAAGCCGCCCCAGAGCAATGCGCTGGCGCTGCCGGAAATGCCTGCAAGCCAGTAATTACTCAGAAACGCTGCAAAAAGCCCGATCACAATCATTAACTGCTGCAGACTTGCCAGGCGTCCCCGGATCTTTGGCGGAGCAATTTCGCTGATGTATGCCGGCGCTAAAATGCTTGCCGCACCTACGGCCAGGCCGCCAAGGATGCGGGCAAAAACGAACTGAAGCGAATCCGCCGCGATACCCGAACCCCAGGCACTTGCAATGAACGCAATTGCCGTCATGATCATCACCGGCTTTCGGCCGATTCTATCGGCAAGGTTTCCGGCGAAAAAAGCGCCTGCGGCACAGCCCAGCAGCATTGAAGCTACGTTGAAACCGGTGCCAACGGCATCCGAATCGAAGGCGAGTTGCAGAGCATCCACCGTACCGTTGATGACGCCACTGTCAAAGCCGAACAGGAAGCCTCCGATAGCAGCAACGATAGACAGGAACAACACCCGCCGAATATTGCCGGCACCTTCAACTACCGCTTCGTTGATTTCTTTCATGCCTGTCCCCTTGGTTGGAGTTATAGTTGATTTTGACTGGGATCGTGTTCTTTTTATAAACAGTCGATTGGCGTGCAGGATTGAAAATCGTCAAGCGCTGAAAACGTCGCGAGTATAAACCGCATATCTCCCGATTTCCATCGGCGTCCTCACCAGCATCAGAACGGCTTTACCCGATTCGAGCGCCAGACGGGCGGAATCCGGCCCCGATGCCTCTTTCATTGTTCCCTGCTCAATGCCGGGCGTCATCGGGAACCGCGGCACGACGTCGCATGGTCGGGGGCTGGATTGGCTGGGGCAGGGCCCGCGAACTGAATGGCTGCCGGCAGGATCTTTTTTGTGCGCTCGAGCCTCAATCGGAGGCCGCCTTCCAGAAACGATTTGACTCATGCCCTTCAAATTTCCGGTCGTTGCCGTCATCCTGTCCTCATGAACCCAAAACCGGGCAATGCGCACGGCACGGGCGCCTTCATGGTGCTGGCGTTCGTGCTGCTCTGGAATTCCGGCTTCATCGGCGCCGAGTTCGTTCTGCCGCACACCGAGCCGTTTTCGCTGATGTTCTGGAGATACTGGGCTCTGGCGTTGCTGCTGGCCGGGGTGCTCTTGCTTCGCGGTCAGTTGCGCTGGCCGGGGCTTTCGACGTCGATGTTCGAGTCCGCGATCGGGGTCCTGGCGCACGGGGCATGGCTCGGGTGCGTGATATTCGCGCTTCATTGGGGCGTTCCGGCCGGGATCGTCGCGCTGGTGGTGGCACTGCAGCCGATGACGACCGGCGCGCTTGCAGGCCTGCTCACGGGAGAGTCGGTATCGGTGCGTGGCTGGGCCGGACTGATCGTCGCATTTGCAGGCGTCTCGATCGTGGTCATGGCCCGCGTTGACTTCGCCGATGCAGGTTCGATCACGGCGTACCTGCTGCCGTTCGGATCGGTCCTGGCGATCACGCTGGCAAGCCTGCTCGAGCGCCGCGCCGCGCTTCGTGACGGACCGAACCGGATTCCGATGCTGCTCGGCCTGTTCTACCAGGCGGTCGCCACCGCGGCTGCAGTGACGTTGCCGGCGCTCCTGATCGAAGGGCTTGCAGCCGACCCCAATCCCGCGTTCGTCGCCGCGATGGCCTGGCTGATTGTCGGGGTTTCGCTGATTGCCTATGCGCTGATGTGGAAACTGATCGAGCACATGGATGCGACCCGCGTGGCCAGCCTGTTCTATCTCGGGCCGCCGGTGACCATGTTGATGTCCTGGCTGGCGTTTGGCGATACCCTGCTGGCAACCGATATTGCCGGACTGATTGTCGTGGCCGCCGGGGTGGCGCTGGTACAAGTCCGGCGGCGCGGGAATCGGTTGGGATATCGGTAGTTTGGAATGCCGGCCGCGCGAGTCGTGATCCTGGTTGTCCCGGGTCTGCTGATGGCGACGATCAGCATCCTGCCGATCATCGTCATGGTCTTCTTATCGTGTGGTCTTGGCGCAGCTGAAACGGCCGTCGAGGCCGCCGATCTCAAGACAGCAGATTGACGCAGTCGCGTGCCAGCGCGGTGATGCGGGGCCAGTCGCGTTCGCGAATGGCTTCGGCGGGCACCATCCATGAGCCGCCGACCGTGGCGACGTTTTCGAGGCGCAGGTAATCGGCTGCGTTGTGGCCCGATATGCCGCCGGTGGGGCAGAAGCGGACATCCGGTAGCGGGCCCGACCAGCTTTTCAGTGCGGCCACGCCGCCGGCGGCTTCGGCCGGGAAGAACTTGAAGCGCGACCAGCCGAATTCCGTACCGGTCATGATTTCGCTTGCCGTGGCCACGCCGGGGACAAACGGGATGGAGCAACGTTGCGCGGCCCTGTAGAGCGTCGCCGTTGCGCCGGGTGAAATGGCGAATGCCGCACCGGCTTTTTCCACACGTGTCAGGTCATCCTCGACAAGCACGGTTCCGGCACCGACGATCATTCCCGAGACCGCCTCGCGCATCGCCGCGATGGCTTCGAGCGCGACCGGCGTGCGCAACGTGACTTCGATCACCGGCAGGCCGGCTTCGAAAAGCGCTTCGGCCAGCGGCGCCGCGGTTTCCAGGTCGTCAATCGTCAGCACCGGAAGCACCGGTGCCTTGCTCAGTATTGTGTCGATAGCGGAATTCATGTTTGTCATTGGTCTTGGCCCGATAGTGGTCGGTGCTCGGAAACCGGAAACCGGTCATTCCTGATCCTTCAATGCCAGCGCCGCGCCCAGCAGGCCGGGTTCGGGATGCGCGACCAGCGCCACCCGCACCCGCTCCAGCCAGGCGGCGAAACGCCCCTTGTCGAGAAAACGTTCGACGAAGGCGCTGGCGCGCAGAAAACTGGCGAACCTGGGCGCCATGCCGCCGGCGATGGCAACGGTGCGCGCACCGTGAATCAGCGCGCAGTCGCCGGCGAAGCTGCCCAGGATGGCGCAAAAGCGGGCCAGCGAGCGGCGGGCCAGCACGTCGTCGCCGGCCAGCGCCAGCCGAACGATGTCTGCCGGGGTCAACAGCGTTCCGGTCGGCGTTTCGCGCTTGGACGGCGGCCTGCCGCCCAGCGCGGCATGGATGCGCGCGAGCCCGTTGCCGGACAACACTCTTTCGGTCGACACGCGGCCGTGGCGGGCCATCAGCCATTCGTGCAGGTCGCGTTCCTCGCTGCCCTGAGGTGCGAAGCTGACGTGGCCGCCCTCGGTTTCGATGACGTGCCAGTGGCGTGCGTCGAATTCGGTGATCAGCGCAACGCCCATACCGGTGCCCGGCCCTATGACGCTGATCGGGGCAAGCGGCCGGTTGTGCTCGCCTTGATGAATGATTGTTTTCTCGTCGTCGCGCAGCGCTGGAATCGAGCGCGCCGCGGCCCCGAAGTCGTTGAGCACGAGCAGCTCCTCCAACGCCAGATCGCTCTGCAGTTCCGAGCGGCTGAAAGACCATGCCCGATTGGTCAGGCGGATCTCGTCGGCGGTCACCGGAGATGCCACTGCGATCGCCGCGCGGCGCACCGGAGGACGGTCTTCGATCCGCGCCAGATAATGGCGGGCGGCATGCTGAAGGCTGGCGAAGCGGTCTGCGGAAAGCTTTTGTTCGTCGTGCAGACGAGGCCTGCTGGTGCCGTCCAGATCGGCCAGCGCGAAGCGCGCGTTGGTGCCGCCGATATCGGCGACCAGCACCAGTTCCGTCTCGCGTGCCGTCATCCTTCGGAAAACAGGATGCTGGCGCCGGACTCGGCGTCGCTGGCGCCGGCGCGCATTGCGCCGAACAATTCCCGCCCGATGCCTGCCCGGTTTTGCGACAGGTCCAGCGGCCGCGCTTCGCGAGCCGCCAGCGATTCGGCATCGATCGCGCTGTCCAGCCGCCCGGCTTCGGCGTCTATGGTCACCATATCGCCGTCTTCGAGTCGACCGATAGCGCCGGCGGCAGCCGCTTCCGGCACGACGTGAATGGCCGCGAGCACCGATCCGGAGGCACCCGACATGCGGCCGTCTGTAAGCAGGGCGACACGCTGCCCGCGGTCCTGCAGTACCTGGAGCGTGGGGGTGAGTTTATGGAGTTCGGGCATGCCGTTGGCGCGCGGTCCCTGGCCGCGAACCACGGCGACGAAGTCCCCTGTCAGGCTGCCGTCGCGAAACGTTTCCAGCAAGTGTTCCTGGGAATCGAAGATGCGCGCCGGCGCTTCGATCCTGCGGTGTTGTGAATCAACCGCCGAGATCTTGACGATCGCCCGCCCGAGGTTGCCCTTGAGCAGTCGAATGCCGCCGTCGGCGGCAAACGGGGCGGCGGCCGGCCGAAGAATTGACTCGTCTCGAGATTTCTCCGGCGGCGCCTGCCAGGTAAGGCGATCGTCTTCGAGTGCCGGCGCCATGGCCTGGTCGCTCAGATCGCCGCCGTGCACGGTCTTGATGTCGGCATGCAGCAGCCCGGCGTCGATCAGTTCGCGGATCACGAAGCCCATGCCGCCGGCGGCGTGGAAGTGGTTGACGTCGGCCTGGCCGTTGGGGTAGACCCGCATCAGCAGCGGCGTGGCGCGGGCAATGTCGTCCAGGTCGTTCCAGTCGATTATCAGACCGGCGGCGCGGGCGATGGCAACGAGATGAATGGCGTGGTTGGTCGAACCGCCGGTGGCGGCCAGGCCGACCATCGCGTTGACCATGGCCTTTTCGTCGACCGTTCGGCCGATCGGCGTGTAGCTGTCGCCGTGCGCGGTGATCTCGCAGGCGCGCTCGGCCGCGGCCAGCGTGAGACGTTCGCGCAGCGGTGTGTTCGGGTTGATGAACGCCGTTCCGGGCAGGTGCAGTCCCATGACCTCCATCAGCATCTGGTTGGAGTTGGCGGTGCCGTAGAACGTGCAGGTGCCGGGCGCGTGATAGGACTGCGACTCGGCTTCCAGCAGTTCTTCCCGGCTTGCCTTGCCGTCGGCATGGGCTTTCCTCACGCGAGCCTTTTCCTGGTTGGGCAGGCCCGAGGGCATCGGGCCTGCCGGTACCAGAACCACCGGAAGATGGCCGAAGGCGAGGGCGCCGATCAACAGACCCGGCACGATCTTGTCGCATACGCCCAGCATCAGGGCCGCGTCGAAGGTGTTGTGAGACAGTGAAACCGCGGTGGCCTGGGCGATGACGTCGCGCGAGAACAGCGACAGTTCCATGCCCGGCTGGCCCTGGGTGACGCCGTCGCACATCGCCGGCACGCCGCCGGCGACCTGCGCGGTACAGCCCTTGCTACGCGCGGCCTGCTTGATCAGCGCCGGGAAACGTTCCAGCGGCTGGTGCGCCGAGAGCATGTCGTTATAGGCGGTGACGATGCCCAGGTTGGGCTGTTGCAGCGCCTTGAGGGTCGGCTTGTCTTGTTCCGAGGCTGCGAATGCGTGCGCGAGGTTGCCGCAGCTGATCCGGCTGCGGGCGATGCCGGCGTCGCCCGCGCGATCGATGCGGTCGAGATAGGCCTGTCGAGCGGCAGCCGATCGAGTCCGGATCCGGTCCGTGACTTGTTCTATTGTCTGGTGCATCAGGGACTCCAGTGAATTTCGAGCGCATTGCCGGCATGTTGCAGCAGCGCCGCTATCGGGTGGCGCTGCGGATCAGCACTGCTTCTTGCCTCTTGCAGGACTTTGCGCTTGTCTTCGCCGCGTATCAGCAGAAGCAGGCGCCGGCTTTCGGCGATTCTGGACAGCGTAAGCGAAATCCGGGCAAACGGTGCGTCGGGCGGCATCGGTGACGGGTGAACTACCACCGCCTGTGCCTTGCAGGCCGGATCCAGTGCCTCGGTCAGGCCGTCGCTGTCCGGAAACAGCGATGCGAAGTGACCGTCGGTGCCCATGCCGAGGACGCAGGCATCGAAAGGTCCGTCCAGTTCGGCAAGCGTTGCCTGGGCAGCGGCGGTGTCGGGCGCCCCTTCCGGCTGCGCGGGCGTCAACGCCCGGAAGTTCGTCTCGACGCCGGAGAATGCTTCGCGCATGGCCCGAAGGTTGCAGGCCGGGTGATCGTGCGCCACCCAGCGGTCGTCTCCGGGCAACAGCACGATTCGGGACCAGTCCAGCTCGATATCGGCCAGACGTCGATAAACGGGTATCGGTGTGGACCCGCCTGCCAGCGCCAGCGTTGCCGTGTGCCTGGTCTCGATGGCTTCGGCGCAGGTTCGCGCCAGCGTCCGGGCGACCGTGGTCGAGAGCGAGTCGAAATCGGGATGTTCGATCATTTGCATGGTGCTGTCTCCGGTCTATTCGCGCCAGCTGTGGCCGTGACGCTCGGGCAATACCACGGCGCTGGATGGTCCCCAGGTGCCCGCGGGGTACTTGCGCGGCGTGATGCCGTTGGTCTTCCAGCCGTCGAAGATCGCGTCCACCCATTGCCAGGCGGCTTCGACTTCGTCGCGCCGCACGAACAGCGTGCCGTTGCCCTCGATCGCGTCGAGATAAAGGCGTTCATATGCCAGACGGCGGCGAACGTCTTCGAACGCGCTCTGGCGGTCGAGATCCAGCGTGACCGGAGACAGGTGCACGCCGTCGCGATCGAGGCCCGGCTGCTTGTTCATGAGACACAGCGAAATATGCTCTTCGGGCTGCAGTCGAATGATCAGCGCATTGGGTTTGATGCTGCCCCGGTCGTGCCGGAAAATGGAGTGTGGCACGGGCCGGAAGCGGATATAGATTTCGGTCAGACGCTTCGGCAGCCGTTTTCCGGTGCGAAGATAAAACGGCACGCCGGACCAGCGCCAGTTGTCGATGTGGGCTCTGAGCGCGACGAAGGTCTCGGTATCGCTGTTGTCGCCCAGCTCTTCGAGGTACCCCGGCACGGCCTTGCCGTCGATAGCGCCGGCATCGTATTGACCGCCCACGCTCAGGTGTTCGGTATCCTTGCCCGCTATCGGTCGCAGCGAGTTGAGGACCTTGAGTTTTTCGTTGCGCACCGCGGTCGGATCGAACCGCGCCGGGGGCTCCATCGCGGTCAGGCATAGAAGCTGAAGAACATGGTTCTGGATCATGTCGCGCATGGCGCCGTATTCGTCGTAGTAGCCGGCGCGGTCCTCCAGACCCACCTTTTCGGCCACCGTGATCTGCACCTGTTCGATATGCTGCGAATTCCACAGCGGCTCGAACAATGTATTGCTGAACCTGAGCGCAAGCAGGTTCTGTACGCCGTCTTTCCCGAGATAGTGATCGACCCGGTAGACCTGCTGCTCCGAGAACGACTGTCCGATGCAATCGTTGATTTCCCGCGAGCTTGCCAGATCGTGACCGATCGGCTTTTCCATCATCACCCGCGCGTTTTCTCCGTTCAGTCCCGCACGCGCCAGTCCGCTGCAGATCGCCGAGTACCAGCTTGGTGCGGTCGACAGGTGAAACAGGATGTCGCCGCCGCCGCGGCGCTGCTCGACCTGTGCGGTGAAATCGTCCAGTGAAGCGTCGGAGGACAGATCCACCGCCTCGTAGTCGAGACGGGCCAGAAGTCGGTCCAGCGCATCGGACCAATCTTCGGCATCGTCGCCAAGGTGCGCAACCAGTTGTTCACGGGCCAGGTTGCGGAAGCGTTCTTGTGTCAGATCGGTGCGTGCCGCACCGAGGATGGTGAGTACATCGGGCAACAGTCCGTCGCGTTCGAGGCCTAGCAGCGACGGCAGCAGCATGCGCTGTGCGAGGTCGCCCGTGGCGCCGAAAATTACCAGAAGTGTCGCGGGTCGAGTTTGCATCAATGACTCCATTTCGGTTCTTTTTGTCCGGGCGATTGCCCTGGTTTTTCTGCAGCGCAAGGCAGCGCAACCGAGCATAGCGTTTTTGCCGGTCCGTGGAACACCCGGTTTTTGGACGATTCAGGGCCGAGGGTTATGCAGACGTTTCCCCGGCTTCCCGCCGCCGCAGCCGGGCAAGGGCCACGAAAGTGATTGCACCGGCCAGGGTCAGCATGAACGGAAACAGCAGCACGAAGCGGCCCCGGCCGGGTTGCATGCTTTCCAGCCACTGGTACAGGCCGACTCCGATCAATGGTGCAATCAGGCCGCGAATGCCGGTCAGCGTGACGTGGATGCTCATGTAAAGCGTGGACCGCCCGTCGCTGGCGAAATCGTTGTGGCCGAGGTTCCAGCCCAGCCGGCCGCCGGCGAAGGCCGCACCGAGCACCAGCGCGCCCAGTCCGAACAACCAGAGTTGGCCGAAGATCGCGCCGGGTACGAACAGTGCCATGGTCGCGACGAACATCCACGAGTGCCGGGCACGGTAATCCAGGATATGCACCTGGTCCAGAAAACGCGCCCAGACCGGCGTGAAGGCCGCCAAGGCCAGCAGCGGGACCGTCGTGGTGACCAGTACCTGGACCAGTCTCGATACGCCGAGTTGTTCGGTGAGAATGACCACCAGCAAGGCAATAACCATCAGGTTGCCTGAACCGAATACGAACATCGTGGCCATATAGCGTCGGTACCAGCGATCGGTCTTCAAGACGTCGATGGCATCGGACAGTCGAATCTTTGCGTTGCCGCGCGCGCCGGACTCTTCGCGCAGAAGACGCCCGTGGCCGCGAACCGTGAAACGCCGGTAGCGCCAGGCCGCAGCCAGGCCGAGAAATGCGCTGGTCGGTAAGGTCGCCCGCCATGCCTGGGCATGGAATTCCATCGCGATGCCGGTGGCCGCCGCCGTCAGCGCGATCAGCAACGAGTAGGTGACCGCGATGCGGCCGGTGATCGTGGCGCGCACGTGGCGGGGGAAGTTCGCGCGCCAGATCGCTGCTCGCAGCGTGATGACGCCGGCCCAGCAAAGACGCGCGG
>DATGCS010000285.1:0-13436 GCA_035311685.1 Wenzhouxiangellaceae bacterium | reverse complement strand
CGGCGGCGTGGCCGACAGATAGCCGAGAATGCCGCCGTGCAACTGGTAGACGCGTGAAAAACCGCTGGCCTTGAGCCAGGCGCTGGCCTTTTCGCACCGGACACCGCCGGTGCAGAACATCGCCACCGGCTTTGCCGGGTCGAGCTGCTCGCGGCAATAGTCCTTGAATTCGGTGAAGGACTCCGTGTGCGGATTCACCGCACCGGCAAAGCTGCCGATCCTGTATTCGTAATCGTTTCGGGTATCGACCAGCTGCAGATCATCGCTCTCCAGCAGGGCGTTCCACTGCATCGGTGAAAGCGCTTCGCCCGTACTTTCCGGCGTTGGCACGACGGCCGGGTCGAACGTGACGATCTCGTCTCGAATCCGGACCTTCAGTCGAAGAAACGGCGGCGCATCGACCGTCTGTCGATTGATCACCGGCGCGGCGCATCCCAGGCGCTCATCGATCCAGTCCAGCCATCCATCAAGGTTTGCAGCGGGTCCGCCGAGACTGAAATTGATCCCCTCGCCGGCCAGCAGCACGGTGCCCTTCAAGTCGTGTCCGGCGGCAAACGCCTCGATGCGCGCCCGCCAAAGCGCAAGGTTCTCGAGCGGCACAAACTGATATCCGCTGAGGATTTCAGGATTCGAATACTGTTCTTTTTCCATTGTTCCATTCTACCCAACCGGTATCGAAAGGGCCCTTACCTGTAGGTTTTCAGCCGACCAGCCTTGTAGTCGCTCCAGTAAGCGGCAAGCTCACGCTTGACTACCGGCGTCAGCAGGTAGACGCCGATAAGGTTCGGCACCGACATCGCCAGGATCATCGCATCGGCGAAATTCATGACCGAGGCGAGGTTGATCGACGAACCCAGCACCACCGCGACCAGCACCATCGCCTTGAAGATCAGCTCGGTGCGCTGTCCTTCGCCGAACAGGTAGGTGAATGCCTTGAGCCCATAGTAGGACCAAGAAATCACGGTCGAGAACGCGAACATCAGCACCGCCACAAGCAGCACCAGCGGGAACCAGTCGATGACCGAGCCAAACGCCCGCGAAGTCAACTCGACGCCGGCGATCTGACCGGTGGGATCAAGCGAGCCGGTAATGATGATGACCAGCGCCGTGATCGTGCACACCACGACGGTGTCGATGAACGGTTCGTACAGCGCCACCAGGCCTTCTGTGACCGGCTTGTCGGTGCGCACCGCCGAGTGCGCGATGGCAGCCGATCCGACGCCGGCCTCGTTGGAGAATGCGGCCCGCCGGAAGCCCATGATCAATACGCCGAAAAAGCCGCCGTAGATGCCTTCGGGCTGAAACGCGCCGGAGATGATCGCGCCGAACGCGGCCGGCAGCAGATCGATATTGATGCCGATGATCAAAAGGCCGGCCGAGACATAGACGATCGCCATGACCGGCACGATCTTTTCCGTGACCCGCGCGATGGACTTGATGCCGCCGATGATCACCAGTCCGACCAGCAGCGCGACGACCAGCCCGAACAGCCAGCCGAACCCGCCCAGGGGGCTGTCGGCGCCGCCGGTGACGTTGACCAGCTGGCTGAAGGCCTGGTTGGTCTGAAACATGGTCCCGGCGCCGGCCGATGCGCCGATGCAGAACACCGAGAAGACGATTGCCAGTACCTTGCCCACGCCCGCCAGCGCCGGCCATTCCTCGGCCAGGCCCTTGCTCAGGTAATACATCGGCCCGCCGGAAACCGTGCCGTCGGCATATTCATTGCGGTATTTGACGCCCAGCGTGCACTCGGCGAATTTCGTGCTCATGCTGAACAATCCGGCGACGATCATCCAGAACGTGGCACCCGGCCCTCCCAGCGACACCGCCAGCGCTACACCGGCAATATTGCCAAGGCCGACCGTGCCCGAAAGCGCGGTTGCCAGGGCCTGGAAATGGGTCACCTCGCCGGCGGCTTCCGGCGGCGTGTAGTCGCCGCGCACCAGGCGAAAAGCGTGCTTGAGCGCGCGCAAGTTGATGAACCCGAAATAAAAGGTGAAGAAAAGCGCGCCAAACACCAGCCAGAGCACGATGAATGGAATGCCCTGGTCGGCGAACGGAATCGGAATCTCGTAAAAGATCACGGCCGACAGGGCATCCGAAAGCGGCGTTACGGCGCGATCTATCATCGCGTCCACACCCTCGGCCGCAGACACCGACGAGGGCGACGACATGGCCAGGCATGCCGCCAGTAAGCTCTTGAAATTCATTTTATTTCCCTGTGATTCCTGGTTCAGTCAGCAGCCCGCTTTAGCCCGGATCATTCCTGACCCCGCCGTCGCAAGACGGCTCCAGAGTCTGCCCTGGGGTTGATCCGGGATCCTGTCTTCGCAGTAGGTGGGGTCATGAATAATTGGGTTCTAGCGGACCACTAGGGAACGACCAGTACCGGCACCGGGGCCGATTGCACCAGGCCGGCCGCGGTGCCCCCGAATATGCGGGTTTTCAACGGCGTATCGCCGGAGCGCCCGACGACAATGATGTCGGCCTTGCGCTCACCGGCCAACTGGACCAGGGTTCGCACCGGATGACCGTGTCTGGCAACACCCTCGACAACCAGCCCACTTGCCCTCAAGCCGGCGACCCGGGGCTCGAGAAGCTTCGATCGGGCCGCTTCGAGTTCCTCTTCGCGGCGGCGATGCCGCTCGTCATTTTCCTGCGGCGTCGAGAACGTGTATGGCGACCAGGCAATCACGTAGCAGATCACCAGTTCGGCGTCGGCCGCGCGCGCCTGAACGGCTGCCGCTGAAAGCGCGCGCTCGCCACAGTCACTTCCGTCGATTCCGACCAGAAAGCGCTTCATCGAAGGTTCCTTGAATGATTCAACAATTGGGCAAAGCTACCCAAGCCGCGCCCGATTTGCAAATGGCATTCGATCCAACGCGCGCTCGACGCGCCCCGGATCGCGATTCCAGGCACCCTCCGGAAAGTGCCATAAACACCTGGTTTTGATAAAATTCCGGCTTCAATCGGCCATTGCCTGCAGACGACGCTTCTGATAATCTGCCATCGGGAAAACTTTTTCGCTCGCTTGTACTCAAACTCCGAGAGAAAGCGGTGCCGAAGGCCGCCGGGCGCAGATAGAGCGGGTTTGACATCCCGGGTGAAGCCGAGGGGCGAATATAAAGGATCTGAAGGGAAACGAAATGAACAGACTGCTTGCCATCATGCTGATGACGCTGTTCCTGGCCGCCGCCGCGCGCGCTCAGGATTCAGTGCATCTGCCGTCATGGCAACTGCAGCCGGAGGACGATCGCATCGAGTCTCCTCTTTCGTCGATTTTCCCGACTGAGCCGATGAGCTTTCGCGGTCCGTCACCACTTGCTGAGCGCCCGCGCCTTTCGGTTTCGCTGTCGACCGGGACAACAACCTCGCCGGAACGTTTGCCGACCGTATCCTGGTCTCTGGAAGCCTGGGAAATGAATACCGCCAGCCTGGCACACATCCAGTGCAGCCGGGCCACGCGCACCATCGAGTCCTTCCTGATCGAGGATTGTCGCTTTGTCGATCAGCCCTTGCCGGATGATTCAAGCAGCCTGGTCCAGGTCCAGGGCCAGTGGATGGCCGCTCCCGGCCTAGCCATCGGTGCTGGCGCGTTTGCAGGACGCCAGCAGATGTTCTCGGGCGCAGGTTCGGGATTCAATTCCGTCGAAGCATCGGGCATAGGCGGCGGGCTCGCTGAAGATATCGAGGGCGTCAACATGAATGTCAGCTTCGGCCTCAGTCTGGGTCAGATCGGAAGCCTGTTGCTGGATCTGCAGCTCGAGCGTTACCGGCAAACGCCCGAATCGTTTTCGCTCAATCGCGGCCCGGTGCCGTCGACAGCCGATAACAACCGTCTCGCATATGAAAACGGCCGCAGCTACAGCAACGCCGGTCAGCTTGGCGTCGCCTGGCGCGGCAGCCGGTTCGGTGCTGATTTGACCGGCCAGTATCAAGAGTTGCCCTACTGGATGGGCGAGGACTTGCAGGGCGAGGGCTTTCGTTCGTTCGACATCGAATTTTCCTGGCGGGCGCCCGCCCGTTCATCGATCAGCGTCGGAGTTTCCAACGTTCTGAACCGCTTGCCAGGCGCCAGCGGTTCGGCCGATCAGGCAATGGAGGAAGCGGTAGACGGCATCTACGGCCGCATTCCCTACGTTCGCTACAAGCACGACCTGTAGAATAAGAGCTCTCTGAAATCGTCAGGATTCGTACTGTGAAGCATTCGAGGCTGGTACTCGTTTTGAGTTTGTTCATTTTATCGTCAATGCTTTCGGCGCAGTCGGAGCAGACCTTTTCATCGCTGGAAGAGCGTATGAGCGGACGCGAATTCACTGAATCCGGCCTTCACAAGCTTAGTCCGGAAGAGCTTTCCGCGCTCAACCGCTGGATTCGAGAACGATCGGTCGCCGAATACGAAGACCCGCCCGAAGGCAGCATGCCCAGCCAGCCCGGTGAAGTGCCTTCGATAGACCGCATGGCACGCGAACCTTTCCAGTCCCGGATCGTAGGTGAGTTCAGCGGCTGGACCGGTGAAACTGAATTCGAGCTCGAGAACGGCATGGTATGGCGTCAGGTCGAGAACACGACGTTTTTCATCCCGCCAATGGAAAATCCGGTGGTGACTATCAAGCCAAGCTTCATGAGTTCCTGGAAGCTCAGTGTCGAGGGCCACAACTCGGCGACCCGCGTGGAAAGAGTTCGGTAACGCCAGCAGATCAGCGGCCGAATAACACTTGAACGACTCAAGGCGCTGACACAACTGTATCAATCCAGCGGCCGGGGGTGATTGCGAAAAGCACCTAATCCCGGCGCTTGCGCGGATCCTGCAGCATGCGCAGCCAGATCAGCCAGCTCCAGCTTGCGATGTAGCCTACAAACCCCATACCCAGAAGCAAACCCGGCACCAGCGTAATGGGCAATGCCAGCCCTGGCGGCCCTGTCAGCCACCATGCAATCATGCCGACCACCACCAGCGTCATTGCCAGATAGCTTAAATTCCGCGCACGGTATATCCGGTCGCGCCAGCGCCGTACGAGTAATCTTTCGCGGTCGGGCTCGCTCAACTCGCCTACCGGTTCGTGGCAATGAGGACAGGCCTTGGCCGCCGATGACATACGGCGGTCACAGGCTGGACATCGGATAATCGACATAGGCATTCGGTCAAAATTCGGTCTGGGAATCAATTATGCATTGCCGCAGGCGATGCTGCATCCAACCGGTGGCTTCGAGGCTTTTCCGGTATCGGCCAACAGTGCCAAAAGCCGTTTTCAGGCGTCATGTCTCAAGCCCGCTGACGATTGCAGTTTTGGTCATTACCTGGCAATTCCCACCCCATGCTCCATCTCGTCGCGGTCCGGGAAGAACGCGACGCTTGCCGCCAACCCCAAATTATCGCTCCGGTTGGTGAACTGGATACGCCAGCCGTAAAGATCGCACAACCGCTTCACGATCGAGAGACCAAGGCCGGAACCCTTGCCGCCGGAATCCCGACCGCGGAAATGGCGATCGAATATATGCGGAAGCTCATCAGACTCGATGCCCGGACCGGTGTCAACGATTCGAACCTCGCCGGTCAGGACTTCCACCAAAACCTCGCCCGCCTGCGTATAGCGAACGGCATTACCGAGCAGATTTCCCAAAACCACGGCGATCACGGCCTCGGGCGCAATAACGTTCAGGCGCGCGGTCTGGTGAACGGTAAGGGTCAGATCGCTGTCCTCGATCAGTGGTCGATAGTTCTCGACCAGCTGCTCGACGATCTGACCGACGTCCTGGTTGGAGGATTCTCCGGCCGAACCGCGCTCGGCGCGCACCAGATGCAGCAGGGCCGTGGTTATGTCGGTGGACTGGCGAGCGGCGCGCGCGATACGAAGCAGGCGCTCACGCGTCTTGGCGGGCAACTCCGGCTGAGCCAGCAGGAGCTCGGTCGCACCCGAAATCACGGCCAGAGGCGTTCGCAATTCATGTGAAACATCGGCATTGAAGGCCTTGTCGCGTTCGACCAGCTCATTGAGCTTGTGTGAATACTCGTCGACCACGCCAGCCAGCTGACCCACCTCGTCGTCCGCGAAGTGTCGCGCCAGATCGAGCTCACCCTCGGTACCTTCGAGCGCTTCCAGTCGTCGCGCCAGGTTGGATACCGGGGCCATCACACGACCGGCGGACCATTTGCCCAGCGCCAGCGACAGCAATGAAAACAGAAGCACCACGACGGCAAGTCCCCAGACCAGTCGCCTGGACAGCTCCCTGTTCTCGGATACATCGTAGGTCAGAAACGCCCAGAAATCCTCGTCCTTGCGCACGGCGGCCTTGAAGGCTTTGCCGCTGGCCGTCACATCGTGCACGCCCGACGACAGCCCGCGAAAAGCCTCGGGTACGATCTCGGCCCGACCCGGACGAGTTACGTAACCCTGTATGCGCGAATAGAATGGCTCGACCACTGAGGGGTTACGACGCAATTCGGCCAGGTACTGATCCAGTTCCTGCTCAAGTGTGCGCGCGATCAGCGCGTCTTCGAGCAGGGACTGCAGAAACAGTACAGCAGCCGCAAACAGCACCGTAAGCAAGGTGCCGAACAGCAGGAAGGAGAATACGATGCGGCTCTTAAGCCTGTGACGAAGCTGCATCCGGATCAACCAGGCTGTAACCGATGCCGTGGCGCGTCGTCAACAAGGGTTTGTCGAAGGGCTTGTCGATCGCCGCGCGCAGGCTGTGAATGTGAACCCGAAGACTGTCGCTGTCGGGCAGCTCTTCGCCCCAGACGTGGTGCTCGAGTTCTGCCCTCGACACCACTGCCGGGGACGCCGACATCAGCTTCTCGAGAAGTTTCAACCCGATCGGGTTGAGATCGATCTTCTTGCCGGCGCGCGAGACCGTCAGGGTCTCCAGGTTGAAGTGAAGATCGCCAACGTCCAGTTCGCGCGGCGCCACACGCTGACCCCGCCGTGAAAGTACCTCCAGGCGTGCTTCCACCTCGCGCAGTTCGAAGGGCTTGACCAGATAGTCATCGGCGCCGGAGTCGAAACCGGCCAGCTTGTCGTCAAGCTGGTCGCGCGCCGTAAGCATAAGTACAGGGGTTTCCTTTCGGCCTTCCTCGCGTAGTTTGCGGCAGACTTCCAGCCCGTCCATGCCGGGCAGCGCCAGATCGAGCACCATGGCATCGAACTCGTTGACGATGGCAAGGTGCAAGCCCGTAACACCGTCGAAAGCGTAATCCACTTCATGGCCGCGGTCGGACAGGTAATCGCCCAGATTTGCCGCGATGTCGCGATTGTCTTCAATGATCAGAATCCGCATGATTCCCGCCTTCAGGTCCCGCGGCGGGGTACATTAGCCGCCTGGAGCGTAAAAAAAGCCCGGGCGGATGCCCGGGCCAGGATTGTGCCCCGTTTCCGTAATCACTAGCAATGTCGGGCCATAGGCCAGTCGTATTTTCTTCACGACACGAAAATTTTACGGCAGGGCTGGTTAAACGCCGGTTAAAAAGCTCAGACACGGATTTATTTATTGGTTGTCCAGCAGATCCACGTCGCGCAAGCGGCTGGAAAGCGACTCGGCGTCACCGCCCTCGCTGAGCTTGACAGCCAGGCGCACCTCATTGGCCGAATCGGCATGGCGCACAGCTTCCTCATACGAGATTCGACCCTCCTGGTAGAGTTTGAGCAGGCTCTGGTCGAAGATGATCATGCCATGGTGTACCGAATCCTTCATGATCTGCTTGAGCTCATCGATCTTGCCCTTCCGGATCTTCTCCTGGACCAGCGGGCTGGTCAGCAGGATTTCCAGCGCTACGTGGCGTCGACTGCCGTCGATGGACGGCACGAGCTGCTGCGCAACCACGGCCTTCAGGTTGAAGCTGAGATCCAGTAGAACCTGGCCGTGACGTTCCTCCGGGAAGAAATGCAGGATTCTGTCCATCGCCTGGTTGGCGTTATTGGCGTGCAACGTGGTCAGGCAGAGGTGCCCGGTTTCGGCGAACGTGATCGCGTGCTCCATGGACTCGCGCGTACGCACCTCGCCGATCATTATCACGTCGGGCGCCTGACGCAGCGTATTGCGCAGCGCCATCTCGAACGATTCGGTATCGATGCCCACCTCGCGCTGGGTGACAATGCAGCGCCTGTGTCGGTGGACGTATTCGATCGGATCCTCGATCGAGACGATATGGCCGGTGGAATTCTCGTTGCGGTGGCCCACCATGGCCGCCAGCGTCGTCGACTTGCCGGTGCCGGTGGCGCCGACCATGACGATGATGCCGCGCTTGGACATCGAGAGATCACCCAGGCCCTCAGGCAAATTCAATTCCCGGAAACTCGGAATCTTGGTTTCGATACGACGGCAGACGACGCCGATCGAGCCACGCTGGTAGAACGCGCTCATACGGAACCGGGCGAAGCCCTCGATCGAGATCGCGTACTGCAGCTCCCGGTCGGCCTTGAACCGCTCCACCTGGTCTTCGGACATCGTGCCCAGCACAATACTGGTGGCCGACTCCTTCGAGAGCGGCTCGCGGTTGACCGGCTTGATTCTCCCGTTGACCTTGATGCACGGCGGCGCACCGACCGTCACGAACAGGTCGGAACCATTCTCTTCATGCAGCATTTTCAGCCAGCTGTCGATCACACTCATTGCCGGTCTCCTCTTGTTTTCATCACCGGTCTGTCTCAGAACGCCCTTGCTTCAGGCCGCTGTTGTATCGCAGGCCGTACCGATCCGGCCCATCGGCCGAATCAGGCAAACGCCTTCTTGTCGACCGCCTTGCGACGCGCCTCCGGCTTGGCCACCAGGCCGCGCCTCACGAGCTCCGAAAGGCTCTGATCCAACGTGGTCATGCCGACGTTCTGGCCGGTCTGGATGGCCGAATACATCTGGGCCACCTTGTCCTCGCGAATCAGGTTGCGGATCGCAGGCGTCGCGATCATGATTTCGTGCGCTGCGACGCGGCCGCCGCCGACCTTCTTCATCAGCGTCTGCGCGACCACGGCACGCAGCGATTCGGAAAGCATGGACCGCACCATCGCCTTCTCTTCGCCGGGAAAGACGTCGATGACACGGTCGATGGTCTTGGCCGCCGACGAGGTATGCAGCGTGCCGAACACGACGTGACCGGTTTCGGCCGCCGTGAGCGCCAGGCGCACGGTTTCGGTATCGCGAAGCTCGCCGACCAGGATGATGTCGGGGTCTTCACGCAGCGCCGATCTGAGCGCGGCGTTGAAGTTCAGCGTGTCCTTCTTGACCTCGCGCTGGTTGATCAGGCATTTCTTCGAGTTATGCACGAACTCGATCGGATCCTCGATAGTCAGGATGTGTCCGGCGACGTTCTTGTTGAGGTGATCGACCATCGCCGCCAGCGTCGTCGACTTGCCCGACCCGGTCGGGCCGGTGACCAGGATCAGCCCGCGTGGAACGTCGATGATGTCGCGGAACACCGTCGGCGCCTGGAGGTCTTCCAGCGTCCAGATCTCGTTCGGGATCACTCGGAAGGCCGCTCCCGTGCCACGGTCCTGGTGATAGGCATTGACGCGAAATCGCGCCAGACCCGGCACGTTGTACGAGAAATCCACTTCCAGATCGGCCTCGAAATCGCGGCGCTGGTGGTCGTTCATGGTCGAGTAGACCAGGTCCGACATTTCCTTGGCCTCGATCGCCGGGACATTGATCCGGTGAATATCGCCGTCGACGCGAATCATCGGCGGCAAACCGGCCGAGAGATGCAGGTCGGAGGCGTTGTTCTTGACAGTAAATGCCAACAGTTCGGTGATATCCATAACGTTCCCCAAAGAAACAACCAGATTGGCAAGACATGCGCGCTGCCCACGGCAGTCCCATACAATGGCTCTGATCATACCCGATTCCGGCGCGTCGATAAAATGCCCATATGCGACTACCTGGCCGAACGCATAGTCCGTCTCGAGAGCCGGATTACCGATGCCTGCGAGCGCGCAGGTCGCAGCCGCAGCAGCGTCGCGCTGCTGGCGGTCAGCAAGACCCGAAGCGCACAAGAAATCGAGCACGCCCGTGCCGCAGGCATTATCCGGTTCGGCGAAAACTATCTCGACGAGGCGGTCGCCAAACAGGACCAGGTTTCGGGCGAGTCTCTGGAATGGCATTTCATCGGCCCCATCCAGTCCAACAAGACGCGCGCTATCGCCGAGCGCTTCGACTGGGTTCAAAGCGTCGACCGGCCGAAAATCGTTCGCCGTCTGGGTGAGCAGCGTCCGGATCACCTTGGACCGCTCAGCCTGTTGCTGCAGGTCAATATCGACCGGGAGCCGCAGAAGGCCGGCTGTGCGCCTGAAGACGTAGAGGCCCTGGCCGCCGACGTCGCCGACTTCGAGGCCCTGAAGCTGCGCGGCCTGATGGCCATTCCGTCGGCCGACAATTCACCGGAACAGGCGCGCGCCGCATTTGCCGGGATGCGCGCACTGTTCGATTCGCTGCAGGCCGGCCACACCGGCATCGACACCCTTTCCATGGGCATGTCCGGCGACCTGGAGGCCGCCATAGGCGAGGGATCGACCATGGTGCGCGTGGGCACCGCGCTGTTCGGTCCGCGCGAATAGCGCACGCCGTGGTCGATTGCGCAAGGCTCGGAATACGGCGTCACACGTCGGGCGGGTTAGAATCGCTGCCATGAACGATACCGATGACAGCCTCAGAATTGCAATGATCGGCGCGGGCAACATGGCGCGCGCGCTTATTGCCGGACTGATCGCGCGCGGTCACCCGGCAGAGTGCGTGGTGGCGGCTGATCCTGATCCCGATACCCGAGCCGTCGTGGCGCACAAATACGGCATCACGGCCTTCGATGCCAACGAACGGGCCGCCGCCGGAGCCGACGTCGTGGTGCTTGCGGTAAAGCCGCAGATCATCGATGCGGTCGCCAAGTCGATTGCCCCCGCGCTCACTGCGCATTGCGTTGTCGTCAGCGTGGCCGCCGGCACGCCGATTGGCAGGCTTCGCGCCACCCTAGGCGCTGAACGTGCCGTAGTGCGCGTCATGCCCAACACGCCGGCACTTCACCGCGCCGGCGCGACCGGACTCTACGCTGCACCCGGTTGTACCGAAGCGCATCGCGACGCCGCCCGGCGGCTGTTCGAGGCTGTCGGCGAGGTCTTCGAAATCGAAGACGAATCCCTGATGGACGTCGTCACGGCCGTTTCCGGTTCCGGCCCGGCGTATTTCTTCGCCCTGGCCGAAGCCCTGGCCGATGCGGGACGCGCCGCGGGACTCGACCGCGCAACCGCCGAAGGCCTGGCCGCGCAGACCGCCGCCGGCGCCGGCGCGATGCTGGCCGCCGGCGATACGCCGGCGGCTGAACTGCGGCGGCGGGTCACCTCACCCGGCGGCACCACCGCCGCCGCGCTGGACAGGCTTGAACAAAGCGACTTCGCCGGGATCGTGCAGGCAGCTGTTAATGCCGCAGTGGTGCGCGGCCAAGAACTCGGGGGCGCACTCGGCCCGAGCAAAGACTCCGAAGGAGATTCCTGACATGGGCGGTTCCGTAGGCAATGCGTTCGGCTTTTTGATCGAAACCCTGTTCAGTCTTTACATCGCGGTACTGATGCTGCGGGTGCTGCTCGAGGCAGTCGGCGCCGAGTATTACAACCCGGTCAGCCAGGTGCTGCTCAAGGTCACTCAGCCGCTGGTCGGTCCGCTTGGCCGGGTCATTCCGCGCATGGGCCGGTTCAACACCGCGGCGGTCGTGCTGCTGTTCGTCATACAGACGATCGCGGTCGTCCTGGTGATGGCAATATCGGGGTTCACGCCCGATCCGCTTCAGGCGCTGGTGATCGCGTTTTTCAGGCTGATCCGCATGCTGCTTGTCATCTACATGGTGCTGATCATTGCGGAGGTCATCCTGTCCTGGGTCGGTGGCGGCCTGCGCCATCCGATCATCCCGCTGATCTATCAGCTCACCCGACCGGTCCTCAGCCCCATCCAGCGCGTGGTGCCCAGTATCGCCGGGATCGATCTGTCTCCGCTCATCGCGATCATCGCCATCCAGTTCCTGATGATTCTGATCGGCGTGCACTGAACCACCACCGTCCGGAGCGTGGTGCCAGGACGCCGGTGCAGTCGACGAACACCCCAGATTGAAGGGAAAATCTTCTGCTTCGGGTCCTGCTCCTGGAGAAAGTTGCAAGCCGTGACGGGCGGAGAGTAGGATTGACGAGAACCAGGCTGCCCAATGCGCCCGACATTATCACTATCCATGGAGAAAAAGTATGCGTCCAATCAATGTGATGGCCTTGCTGCTACTTGCCGCCGCGACCGCACTTCCGGCAGTGGCCCAGCAATCGCAGGAATACGGCGATTACGAGGTGCACTACAACACGCTCAATACCAACATGCTTTCTCCGGAAATCGCCAGTGTCTACGGCATTCAGCGCGCCGGAACCCAGGCCATGCTGAACATCACAGTGCTGCGTAAAGAGAATCGGGAGCCGACCGAGGCACGTATTACGGCCACCGCCACCAACCTGACCGGTCAGCGACGCGAAATCGAACTGCGCCAGATCAACGATCAGGGTGCCATCTACTACATCGGCCAGTTCCGCATCCACAACGAGGAAACGCTGAATTTCAACGTGCAGATCCAGCCCGACGATCACGCGGGCGCGCCGTTCGAACTGCAGTTCCGGCAACAGTTCTTTACCGGCTGAAGCACCCTGTCATCAAACAAGGCATCTCTGCTTGAGCGTTTCAGCTTATCCGGATTACCACCCTGTCACTCATCGGCCGCAACCCGGTGCTTGCGACGAATGAACTCCCTGTGCGGCACGCCTAGCAGGTCCGCCAGGCGCCGCACGAGATGTTCCTCGTGCCGATCCAGCCGGCCATCGGCAAAACCGACCTTCCACAGCCACTCGATGAGTTCGCCCCGCGCGTCGGGTGAAAGCCGGGTACGCAGCTGATGTGTGAACTCATGCAGCGAATGGGTTTCGCGCTGCCGAAGTGCGGCCTCGTCCAGCAACGCCTGAACTTCGGCCTCGTCCAGATCGAATCGCTCAGCCATCGCGCGCTCGATGACGTGTCGTTCGCTGTCGTCGATGCCGGCGTCGGCCAGTGCCAGGTCCAGCAACAGTACCGCGGCGGCGCGTGGCAAGGCATGCTCGTCGGGCTCGGGCTCGTGGCGGTGGATGATCTGTTTCAGATTATCGAGAAAGTTGGGCATGGAAGTCGGGTTTAGGGTTTAGGGTTTAGGGTTTAGGGTTTAGGGTTTAGGGCTTTTTTATTTTTCCGGTCACATCTTTGCTTCCAGCCAATTTCAGGTGATATTTCAAGAACGAAAGGTTTTCTTCGTGATCTTCTTGTCACCTTCGTGTTCTTTGTGCCCAGCTTTTTTCGGCTCGCCGTGCATTTACTAATACAAGCGGAATGTGGCAATACCTCTGTTTGTATTAGTAAGTACCATACCGCAATGACTCCCGAACGAAAGCAACGCATCA
>DATGCS010000284.1:0-12121 GCA_035311685.1 Wenzhouxiangellaceae bacterium | reverse complement strand
GCTCGGACAGCTCATCCACAATCAAGCCCTTGGGCTTGAGCATGTTTTCAATCAGTGAAGTTGCACTCGACATGCATGCCTCTCTCGTTTCAACTTGCGATAAAACCTGCTAGAACGAGCCCTGAAGCCCGCGGATCTCGATGATTACTTCGAGTACAGCTCCACAATCAGGTTTTCATTAATGTCCGGCGGAAGATCGTCCCGCTCGGGAAGGCTCTTGACCGTGCCCTCGAGCTTGTCAGCATCGACTTCCACCCAGGACACGACGAGGTCGAGGTCACGCGATACTTCCACGGCTTCCTTGATGCGTAGATGATTGCGCGCCTTCTCGCGGACCGAAACCCGGTCGCCGGCGCTGATCTGATACGAAGGGATGTTGACCACCTTGCCGTTAACTTCGATCAGGCGGTGGCTGACCAACTGGCGCGCCTGGGCACGTGTGATGGCAAAGCCCATGCGATAGACCATATTGTCAAGCCGCCCTTCGAGTAGTGCCAGCAGATTTTCACCCGTCGCACCCTTGCGCTGAGCCGCCTTCTTGTAGTAGTTGCGGAACTGCTTTTCCAGCACGCCGTACATGCGACGCACCTTCTGCTTTTCACGCAACTGAAGAGCGTAATCCGACAGCCGCTGCCTGCGTGAGGCCCCGTGCTGGCCGGGCGGTTGCTCGAGCTTGCATTTCGAATCCAGGCTGCGCGCCGGGCTTTTCAGGCCCAGGTCGACGCCTTCGCGTCGGGCCAGTTTGCAGGTCGGTCCAATGTATCTTGCCATCGAAAAATTCCGTTATTTCCAAAGAGGCGCTAAACAAATAGCCGCCAAAACAAATGAAACGCTAGACGCGGCGCTTCTTGGGCGGCCGGCAACCGTTGTGCGGTATCGGCGTCACGTCTATGATGTTGATGATCTTGTATCCCAGCGCATTCAGGGAACGCACCGAGGATTCGCGACCCGGCCCCGGGCCGTTGACGCGCACTTCAAGGTTCTTGACCCCGAAGTCCTGCGCAGCGCGGCCTGCATGCTCGGCCGCAACCTGGGCGGCAAACGGGGTGGACTTGCGTGAGCCGCGGAAACCCGATCCACCCGATGTCGCCCATGACAAAGCGTTGCCCTGTCGATCGGTGATCGTGATGATTGTGTTGTTAAACGACGCATGCACGTGTGCGATGCCGTCGGCGATGGTCTTTTTGACCTTCTTCTTGCCTTTAGCTGTCTGCTTAGCCATGTTGCACGGTATTCCTTAGCGAATCGGACGACGCGGGCCCTTGCGGGTCCGGGCGTTTGTACGGGTGCGCTGACCGCGAACCGGGAGGCCGCGACGGTGGCGCAGGCCCCGGTAACATCCCAGGTCCATCAGGCGCTTGATGTTCATGCCGACTTCACGTCGAAGATC
The DNA here is from genome assembly GCA_035311685.1 of Wenzhouxiangellaceae bacterium. Lineage (GTDB taxonomy): Bacteria > Pseudomonadota > Gammaproteobacteria > Xanthomonadales > Wenzhouxiangellaceae. The sequence continues at coordinate 10,731 of DATGCS010000284.1, read as the reverse complement.
GCCTTCGACGCTTACTCCGGAAATGGCATTGCGCAGCTTTTCCTCGTCGGCCTCGGTAAGGTCGCGAACCCTTCGGTCCGGCGCAATCGAGCACTGTTCGCAGATCTGCAGCGAACGAGTGCGGCCGATGCCGTATATCTGGGTCAGCGCGATCCAGATATGCTTGTTGGGCTGCAGATTAACGCCTGCAATACGAGCCATTTCTATTCTCCGTGTGCGTTCCGCCGACCAGAACTGCGTTTCGTCGAGCCCAGTCGGCGCAAACCATCAATTGTATCAGTTTTATTGCGTTTTTCCAATACCGCGAGCGTGCCAAATAACAATGCTCAACCTTGCCGCTGCTTGTGCTTCGGGTCCGAGCAGATCACGAACACCACGCCACGGCGGCGAACGATCTTGCAATTGCGGCAGATTTTCTTGACGGATGCCTGTACTTTCATTTCCTTATTCCTCTGCGTGCGCCCCACCCAAGGGCCGGGGCACGTATTTTTCAATCAGCGCCGGACCGTGCCCGAGCGACCGTAACCCTTGAGATTGGCCTTTTTCAGAAGGCTGTCGTACTGGTGCGACATCAGGTGCGCCTGCATCTGCGACATGAAGTCCATGGTCACCACCACGATGATCAGCAGCGATGTTCCACCGAGATAAAACGGCACATTCCAACGCATGCGCAGGAATTCCGGGAACAGGCAAACAGCCACCAGGTAGGCCGCCCCAACCGCAGTCAGGCGCGTCAAGACGTAATCGATGTACTCGGAGGTCTGACGTCCAGGCCGGATTCCCGGGATGAATGCACCCGATTTCTTGAGGTTGTCCGCGGTTTCTCGAGAATTGAACACGATTGCGGTGTAGAAAAAGCAGAAAAATGCGATCAGACCACCGAACAGCAAGAGGTAGATCGGTGACCCGGGTGTAAGCTGCTGAGCGATGTTCTGAAGCCAGCCGGCCTGGCCCGCCTGGCCGAACCAGGTCGAGATCGTGGCCGGGAACAGCACCAGCGACGATGCAAAGATCGCCGGAATCACGCCGGACATGTTGACCTTGAGCGGCAGGTGAGTCGACTGATTCTGGTAGGCCTTGCGGCCCTGTCGCTGAGCATAGTTGACCGTGATCCGGCGCTGCCCGCGCTCGACGAACACCACGAAGGCGGTGATCACGAATGCCAGCAGGAGCAGGAAAAGCACGGCGATTTCGCTGAGTTCGCCGGTTCTGGCAAGCTCGAGCGTCGAACCGATCGCGGCCGGGAGGCCCGCGACGATACCGGCAAAGATGATGATCGAGATGCCGTTTCCGATACCGCGTTCGGTAACCTGTTCACCCAGCCACATCAGGAACACAGTGCCTGCAGTCAATGTGACCACGGCACTGAACAGGAAACCAGGCCCCGGGATGATCACCACGGGCAGTCCGGCACCTGCACTCTGGCTCTGCAATGCCGCAGCTACGCCAAACGACTGGAACAGCGCCAGCACGACCGTGAAGTAACGCGTGTACTGGGTAATCTTGCGTCGGCCTGACTCGCCTTCCTTGCGCAACTGCTGCAGCTGCGGCACAGCGTGGCTCATCAGCTGCATGATGATCGCCGCGGAAATGTACGGCATGATGCCCAGCGCGAAGATCGAAAAACGACCCAGCGCACCGCCGGAAAACATATTGAACATATCCACAATGGTGCCGCGCTGCTGATCCATCAGCTGCAGCAGCGCCTGCGGGTTGATTCCCGGCACCGGAATGAAGGTGCCGAAACGGAATACCGCCAGGGCCACCAACACGACCAGCAGCCGATTGCGAAGTTCGGTCAGCCGACCCATGCTCCCGAGCATGCCGGCAACCTTTGACGGGCCGGAAGCCATTACTCGACCTTGCCCCCGGCCGCTTCGATCGCGCCGGCGGCACCGGCGGTAACGCCGAGGCCGCGCACCGTGACCGCACGATCCAGCGTACCGGTGTTGATCAATTTGACCTTCCGGGTACTGCGCGGAACAACGCCCGCCTGCTTGAGTGCGTCCAGATCAACCGTCTCGAGCCCCGTCGCGTTGATCTGGTAAAGCCGAACTTCGCGCGTGTCGCGATTGACGGCGGAGCGGAATCCCACCTTTGGCAGACGACGCTGCAGCGGCATTTGGCCGCCCTCGAATCCACTCTTGCTGAAGCCGCCGGAACGGGATTTCTGGCCCTTGTGGCCACGCCCGCCCGTCTTGCCCAGACCGGAGCCGATGCCGCGTCCTACGCGCCGGCGATCGGTCTTCGAACCTTCAGCCGGTTTGATTGAATTGAGTTTCATGTTCTAAATCCCGTTAGATGCGTCGCTTGACAGACTGATCCCGAATATCAGAGCTCTTCGACCTGGACCAGGTAGTTGACCTTGTTGATCATGCCGCGAATCTCTGGCGTGTCCTGCAGTTCGACACTGTGATGCATGCGCCGCAGCCCCAGGCCGCGCACCGTATCTCGATGCTTGCCGATCTTGCCGTTGGGGCTGCGGACCAGTGTCACGCGCAGCTTTGCCGCTTTATTGTTAGCCATGATTTTCCAGAATCTCCTCTACGCTTTTGCCACGCTTGGCCGCGACCGATTCCGGGGAGGCCATGTACTCCAGGCCCTTGACGGTCGCCCGAACAAGATTGATCGGGTTGTTGGAGCCCACACTCTTGGCCAGCACGTTTTGCACGCCGACAGCCTCGAAGACCGCGCGCATCGCGCCGCCGGCAATCACGCCGGTACCTTCAGAGGCCGGCTGCATGTAGACCCGCGAGCCGCTATGACGCGACTTGACCGGATGCCACAGCGTGCCGTGGTTGAGCGAAATCTGCTTCATGTCGCGCCGGGCTTTTTCCATGGCCTTCTGAATGGCGAGCGGAACTTCACGTGCCTTGCCGTAGCCGAATCCGACCTTGCCGTTACCGTCGCCGACCACGCTCAACGCGGTGAAGCCGAACTGGCGCCCGCCCTTGACCACTTTGGCCACGCGGTTGACAGCAACCAGCTTCTCGATGAAATCGTCGGTTCTTTCGTTGTCTCTCGCCATCTTGATCTTCCAGAATTCCAGTCAGTTAAAACTTCAGTCCCGCTTCTCGAGCGGCATCGGCGAGCGATTTGACTCGCCCGTGATACTTGAAGCCACCGCGGTCGAATGCAACCTCGCTGATGCCTTCGGCAATCGCCTTCTCTGCAATCGACTTGCCGACGACTGCCGCAGCATCGCGACCGCCGGTGGACTTCATGTCGCCGCGCACGGAAGGCTCGACGGTGGAAGCCGTCACCAGGGTCCGGTCGCCGGTGGCGGTCATGACCTGTGCATAAATATGGCGGCTGGAGCGAAAGACCGAAAGTCTCGCCTTCTCTCCGCGAGCGATTCGCGCCCGCGCCTTGCGCGCGCGCCGCAGTCTGCTCAGATTTTTTTCGCTCATTTCTCGTTCCTCTAAAATACTTCGAAGACGTAGCCTTTAATCAGGCCTTCTTGTCAAATTAGGCCTTTTTGGCTTCCTTCATCACAACACGCTCGTCGGCATAGCGCACGCCTTTGCCCTTGTAGGGCTCGGGCGGACGGTAACCGCGAATTTCTGCCGCGACCTGACCGACTTTCTGCTTGTCGGCACCGCTGATGACAATTTCGGTCTGGGTCGGCGTCTCCACGGTCACGCCGTCCGGTACGTTGAAATCGACCGGATGACTGAACCCGAGCTGCAAATTGAGTTTGCTGCCCTGAGCCTGGGCGCGATAACCGACGCCGATCAGGTTCAGCTTCTTCTCAAAACCATTGGTCACGCCCTGCACCATGTTGTTGATGAGTGCGCGCATCGTGCCGGCCATGGCGGTCGTCCCGCCCGGCGCCGCCGCGAAGGACAATACGCCTTCTTCGTTCTTCATTTCCACTGAAGGGTGGAGATCCATGGTCAATTCGCCCTTGGGGCCCTTGACCCGGATTTCCTGGCCCTTCTGATTGAATTCGACGCCCTTGGGCAATTCGATCGGATAACTGGCAATTCTGGACATGTCTACTACTCCGTCAGGCCACGGTGCACAGCACTTCGCCGCCGTGCCCTTCGCGTCGTGCGCGTGAGTCGCTCATTACGCCCTTGGACGTACTCACGATCGCAATGCCAAGACCATCCTGGACACGCGGTAGATCGGGGGCGCCGAGGTAAAGGCGGCGACCCGGCTTGCTCACGCGACGAAGCTGGTCGATGACGCCTTTGCCGCCCATATACTTGAGTTCGATCTCGAGCGCCTTGGACGCTCCTTCGCCGGACTCACGGAAATTCAGGATATAACCCTCTTCCTTGAGAACTTCAGCGATCGCCAGTTTGGTACGCGAAGCCGGCATGGTCACGGTCTTCATGCGCACGCCCTGGGCGTTGCGAATCCGGGTCAGCATATCGGCGATTGGATCATTCATGCTCATTTGCAATAAACCTCTTTACCAGCTGGCCTTGCGCAGGCCGGGAATGTCGCCGTTCATGGCTGACTCGCGCAGTTTGTTCCGTGCCAGTCCGAACTTGCGGTAAAACCCGCGAGGCCGACCGGTTATGCGACAGCGATTACGCCCGCGGGCCGGGCTCGAATCGCGCGGGAGCTTGGACAGCGCAAAGATCGCAGCCTGCTTTTCCTCGAAGTCGACATCCGGATTTGCAATGATCTTTTTGAGCTCGGCGCGCTTGGCCGTATACTTTCCGGCAAGCTCCGAACGCTTGACATCGCGCGCTACCATTGATTTCTTAGCCATCTTCCCACCTGCTCCTTAACGTGCCCGGAAAGGAAAGCCGAACGCTTCGAGAAGCGCCTTGCCTTCGTCATCGCTCTGAGCCGAAGTCGTGATCGCGATATCCATACCGCGAATCGCATCGACCTGGTCATAGTTGATTTCCGGAAAAATGATCTGTTCCTTGACGCCCAGGTTAAAATTGCCGCGCCCGTCGAAACCCTTGGGACTGATACCCCGGAAATCGCGAACGCGCGGCAGCGAGACGTTGATCAGACGATCAAGGAACTCGTACATGCGCTCGCGACGCAGGGTCACCTTCGCACCAATCGGATATCCGTCGCGAATTTTGAAACTCGCAACCGACTTGCGCGCCTTGGTCACAACCGGCTGCTGTCCGGCAACCTTGGTGAGATCGCCCAGTGCCTTCTCGATGACCTTCTTGTCCGCAACCGCCTCGCCAAGACCCATGTTGATGGTCACTTTCTCGATGCGCGGCACCTGCATGATGTTGCCATAGCTGAACTTCTCCTTCAGCTGGCCGGTAACCGTCTCGCGGTAAAAATCCTTCAACCTGCTCATCACTATTCGCCTCAAATATCTACAACTTCGCCCGTGGAACGGAACACCCGAACCTTGCGGCCGTCGTCCAGCACCTTGAATCCAACGCGGTCGCCCTGGTCGGTGGCCGGGTTGTAAAGCATCACGTTAGACGTGTGGATCGGCGCTTCACGTTCCACGATGCCGCCCGGCTGCTGGCGCTGAGGGTCCGGCTTGGTGTGCCGCTTTATCATGTTGACGTTCTCGACCAGGAGCCGCTCATTGCCCAGGACCTTGAGCACGTGGCCGCGCTGGCCCTTGCTGCGTCCGGCAGTCACGATCACCTCGTCGCCTTTTCGAATCCGTTGCATTCCTAAACTCCTTACAGCACTTCGGGTGCGAGCGAAATGATTTTCATGAACCGCTCGCCGCGAAGTTCGCGGGTCACCGGCCCGAAAATACGGGTGCCGATCGGCTCGAGCTTGCTGTTCAGTATCACCGCCGCGTTGCCGTCGAAGCGAATCAGCGAACCGTCACGGCGGCGTACACCCTTGCGAGTGCGCACCACGACAGCGTTGTAAACCTCTCCCTTCTTGACCTTTCCGCGAGGAATCGCATCCTTGATCGTCACCTTGATCACATCGCCGATATTTGCATAGCGACGCTTGGAACCGCCAAGCACCTTGATACACATCACTTCGCGTGCGCCGCTGTTATCGGCCGCCGCCAGTCTGCTCTGCATCTGAATCATGGTCTGTACTGCTCCGTTTACTGGGCGCGTTCGACAACTTCGACCACTTTCCAGCTCTTGGTCTTGGAAAGCGGACGATCGGGGACGATGCGCACCGTATCGCCTTCATTACAGTCGTTTGTCTCGTCGTGCGCATGCACCTTGCTGGAACGGCGGATGTATTTGCCGTACAGCGGGTGCTTCAAATTACGCTCCAGACGCACGGTGACGGTCTTGTCCATCTTGTTGCTCACCACCTTTCCGGTGGCGCTGTGCTCGATGCGAGTTTTTGTCTCGTTGCTCATGCCTGTTCACCCTGCGAGGTATTCAATACCGTTTTGACCCGCGCGATATCGCGACGGACCTTGCGCAGCTGATGCGGCTCGGCCAACTGGCCTGTGCCCAGCTGCATGCGCAGATCGAACTGACGCTTGCGCAACTCGATCAGCGTTTCCTTGAGTTCGTCTGCAGACTTTTGCCTGATTTCACTCGCTTTCATTACAGCGACCTCGCTACCATCGTCGTCTTGACGCTGAGCTTGGCGGCGGCGCGACGGAAAGCTTCGCGCGCAACATCTTCGCTCACGCCCTGAATCTCGTAGATCACCCTGCCGGGCTGAACCGGCGCAACCCAATACTCCACGTTGCCCTTGCCCTTGCCCATGCGAACTTCGACCGGCTTCTTGCTGATCGGCTTGTCCGGGAACACCCGAATCCACAGCTTGCCCCCGCGCTTGACGTGACGGGTGATCGCACGCCTTGCGGCCTCGATCTGGCGCGCCGTAATGAAACCGCGCGTGGTCGCCTGCAGCGCATATTCGCCAAAGCTGACCTTGTTGCCCACTTGCGCCAGGCCGCGGTTACGACCCTTTTGCTGCTTTCGGAATTTTGTTCGTTTCGGCTGCAGCATTTCAGTTCTCCCGACCAGCGCCCTTCCTGGACGATTTCTTTTCCTCTGCCTTCTCGGCGTGCAGATCGAACACGTCGCCGGTGTAGACCCACACCTTGACCCCGATCACGCCGTACGTGGTGCTCGCGACTGCGGTGCCGTAATCGACACCTGCGCGCAGCGTATGTAGCGGCACACGGCCTTCCCGATACCATTCGGTCCGTGCAATGTCGGCGCCGTTCAGACGGCCGCCAACCTGGACCTTGATACCCTGGGCACCCAAACGAATCGCGTTGCCTACCGCGCGTTTCATCGCGCGGCGGAACATGATGCGGCGCTCAAGCTGCTGTGCGATGCTATCGGCGACCAACTTGGCATCGAGTTCAGGCTTGCGTATTTCACTGACGCTGACCGCAGTCGGCACGCCGAGCAGATCGGTAAGCTTGCGCCGCAAGCGCTCGATATCCTCACCCTTCTTGCCGATGACGATCCCCGGCCGCGCCGTATAGATCGTGACCTGCGCCTGCTTTGCCGGACGCTCGATGTGAACCCGACTGACTGCCGCCTGCGAAAGCTCCTTTGCAATGAAGCGCCGAGCAGCCAGATCGCTGTTCAGGTTATCGGCGAAATCCTTTCGCTCAGCATACCAGCGCGCGCCCCAGTCCTTGGAGATTCCGAGCCGGATTCCGGTTGGATGTACCTTGTGACCCATAATTTTTCCTTATTGCTCCGCTACCGTGACCGTGATGTGGCTGGTGCGCTTCAGGATCCGGGTATATCGGCCCTTGGCGCGTGCACGACCACGCTTGAACGTCGGTCCTTCATCCACCATGATCACGCTGACCTTGAGCTCGTCGATATCAGCGCCTTTGTTGTGCTCGGCGTTGGCCACGGCACTGAGAAGCACCTTGCGCACGATATGCGCACCCTTCTTGGTGCTGAAATTCAACAGCTCGTCCGCCCGCTCGACCGCGAGCCCCCTGACCTGGTCGGCCAGCAGTCGCGCTTTCTGTGCCGAAATCCGGGCACCTTTGAGTTTTGCAGTCGCTTCCATTGACTTGTCCCTTACTTGGTCTTGCGATCGGCAGCGTGACCCTTGAAGGTCCGCGTCGGCGCAAACTCACCCAGTTTGTGACCAACCATGTTTTCATTGATCAGTACCGGCACATGCTGGCGCCCGTTATGTACTGCGATCGTCAATCCCACCATGTCAGGCAGGATCATCGAACGACGCGACCATGTCTTGATCGGTCTTTTGCTGTTGGCCTCCAATGCCGTCTGCACCTTGGCGTGCAGATGGTGATCGATGAACGGGCCTTTCTTCAGTGAACGTGGCATTTCGATTTCCTGTACTTGCTGATTTCTGGCGGCCGATTATTTGCGTTTGCGCTGACGCACAATAAATTTGGTTGTCCGCTTGTTGGTCCGAGTGCGCTTGCCTTTGGTCTGGATACCCCAGGGCGTCACCGGATGGCGGCCACCGGAGGTGCGGCCTTCGCCGCCGCCGTGTGGATGATCGACCGGGTTCATCACGACGCCCCGAACGGTGGGCCGGACCCCAAGCCAACGCCGGGCTCCGGCCTTTCCGAGCTTTTCCAGATTGTGCTCGCTGTTCGAAACCTGGCCGATCGACGCCCGGCACTGTGTATTGATCTTGCGCATCTCACCCGAACGCAACAGCAGCGTCGCGTAGCGGCCTTCACGGGCGACCAGCTGAACCGCAGCGCCGGCCGAACGCGCCATCTGTCCGCCCTTGCCCGGCTTGAGCTCAATGTTGTGCAACGTCGTTCCCACCGGAATCGAGCCCAGCTTCATCGCATTACCCGGCTTGACCGGAGCTTCAGACCCGCTCACTACTTCATCACCAGCGCGTAGATCGCGCGGGGCCAGAATATAGCGCCATTCGCCGTCGGAATACTTGACCAGCGCGATGTGTGCGCTGCGATTCGGGTCGTACTCGATCCGTTCGACGGTGCCTCTGATGCCGTCCTTGTCGCGCTTGAAATCGACAACACGATATCGCTGCTTGTGCCCACCACCCTGATGACGGGTGGTAATCCGGCCATTGTTGTTCCGGCCGCCGGTCGATTTCTTCGACTCCGTCAGCGGCTCCAGCGGCTTGCCCTTCCACAGGTGATCGTGACGAACGGTCACGACGCCGCGGCGGCCCGGAGATGTTGGTCTTGCCTTGACAATTGCCATGGTTATATTCCCGGCTGATTCTTAATCTGCGTTCAATTGCTCGATCGACTGGCCGGCCTGAACGCGAACATAGGCCTTCTTCCAGCTTTTCTGGCGGCCCGGACGCATCCGGAAGCTCTTCGCCTTGCCCTTGACGTTGACGACGCGCACATTGCTGACGTTGACGTCGAACAGGCCTTCGATCGCCTGACGAATTTCAGTCTTGTCGGCGTCGCGGGCGACTTCGAACACGTACTGGTTCGCGTCGGCCTGCAGGCGCGCCGTCTTTTCCGATACGTGCGGCAGGCGCACGATCTGATACATGCGTTCGCGGTTCATGCCAGCCACTCCTGAATTGCGGTGATAGCGCCGGTGGTCAGAACCACCTTGTCTGCGCCGACCAGGCTCACCGGATCGAGCTGATCGACGGTGACGACGAACACGTGCGGCAGGTTGCGGCTGGCCAGGAAGAGGTTCCCGTCCAGGTCGGCATCCACGATCAGGCCGCGATCGACGCCGATTTCTCCAAGCCGCTCGGCCAGAAGCCGAGTCCTGGGTTCAGAGACCTTGATCTCATCGACCACAATCAAGCGTTCCTGACGGACGAGTTCGGACAGGATCGCGGCGATCGCGCCACGGTACATCCTGCGGTTGATCTTGACCGAATGATCTCGCGGCGTTGCCGCGAAGGTCCTTCCGCCGCCGCGCCATAGCGGGCTGCGAATGGTACCGGCCCGAGCGTTCCCCGTGCCCTTCTGCTTCCACGGCTTGCGGCCGCCGCCGGCAACCGCCGAACGGTTCTTCTGTGCCTTGGTGCCGGCGCGCGCGCCTGCCAGATAGGACACGACGACCTGGTGCACCAGCGGCTCCGAAAACGGCCGGCCGAACACCGTCTCATTGACCGTGATCTTGCTGCTTCCGCCTGTGATTGCGAGTTCCATTCTGATCTTCCTTCTGTTACGACTTCACCGTCGGACGCACCAGCACATGACCGCCCGGTGCGCCCGGCACCGCGCCGCGAATAAGCAGCAGGTTGCGTTCGGGGTCAACCCGTACGATTTCGAGGTTCTGGGTGGTGACGCGCTCGGCGCCCATGTGTCCGGCCATCTTCTTGCCCTTGAACACGCGTCCCGGCGTCTGGCACTGGCCGATGGAACCCGGCGCACGATGCGACAGCGAGTTGCCGTGCGTGGCGTCCTGCATCCGGAAATTATGGCGCTTGACGACACCGGCAAATCCCTTGCCCTTGCTGGTGCCTGTCACGTCGACCTTCTGACCGTTCGTGAAACGCTCGACCGTGATTTCTCCGCCGACTTCGAAGTCGCCGACTTCAACACCTTCTTTGCCGTCGACGCGGAATTCCCACAGCCCTTCACCCGGCTCGACGCCGGCGGTGCGGTAGTGACCAGCCGCGGGCTGGTTGACCAAAGACGCACGGCGCGAGCCCATGGTGACCTGGAGGGCTACATAGCCATCGCGGTCACGCTCGCGAATCTGGGTAATCCGGTTTGGATCCGCCTCGACCACCGTCACGGGCACGGAAGTGCCATCTTCGATGAAGATGCGGGTCATCCCTCGTTTTCGTCCTACGATACCAATTGCCATGACTGCTCGATCCTTGCTCAGTACAGCTTGATCTGGACGTCCACACCGGCGGCCAGATCGAGTTTCATCAGTGCATCCACGGTCT
>DATGCS010000283.1:0-3960 GCA_035311685.1 Wenzhouxiangellaceae bacterium | reverse complement strand
TCCGATGCCCCCTCCTTCGACGCAAGTCTCGCCGGATTCGAATTCCCTGACGGCGCCGGCCGCATCGCGGTCGTGCTGGGCGCCAGCGGTTACATGGGCTCCAATCTCACCCCGGCGCTGGCAGAGGTCGGCTGGCACGTGCGTGCGGTCGCGCGAAACGCCGCGGTGCTGGAGGCCCGCGAGTGGGCGGGCATCGAGTGCATGTCCGCCGACGTGCTGAAGCCGGAGACCCTCGCACCGGTGCTGAAGGACGCGGAGGTTGTTTACTATCTCGTACACATGATGTGGAGCGGCGGCGACTTCGTTCCGGTCGAGCAGCGCGCCGCCGAGAACGCGCGCAAGGCGTGCGAGGCCGCCGGCGTGCGGCGCATCGTCTATCTCGGCGGCATCATGCCGACGGAGGCACGCTCCCGCCACATGGAGGGCCGGGCGGTGGTGGGCGATACGCTTCGTGCGGGCTCCATCCAGGTCGTCGAGCTGCAGGCGGCGATGATCGTGGGGCCGGGCTCCGCCGCCTTTGAGGTCATCCGCGATCTGGTCAACTACCTGCCGGTGATGATCACGCCCAAGTGGGTGCGCAAGCGCTCGACGCCAATCGCGCTGGAAAACGTGCTGAATTACACGATTGCCGCCGCGGACTTGTCGCTCGAGGGCGACTGCACCTTCGAGCTGGCGGGGCCGGACGTACTCACTTATCAGGAGATCATGGACATCTACGGCGAGCTGGTCGGCAAGAACCGGCTCGTCATACCGGTGCCGGTGCTGACGCCGAAACTCTCGAGCTACTGGCTCTACCTCGTGACCTCGGTGACGCCGACCACGGCCATGTCGCTGGTGGAGGGGCTCGCCCATGACTACGTAGGCGACGATACGGAGATCCGGAAGCTGGTACCCCAGCGGCTGCTCGCGTTTCGCGAGGCCGTGGCCGCCACGCTGGAGGCGGAGAAGAACCACGACGTGCCGGCCCGCTGGGTGGAGGGTTCCATCGCCGCCCGCGACTGGAACCCCGACTACTCCTTCTATGCAAAACGCTACTGCCGCGAGACGGAGACGACGGCAAGCCGCGAGTCCCTGTTTCGGGTGCTGCAGACCTTTGGCAAGCACGGCGATTTTTTCTCGTACCGTTTCCTCTGGTGGCTCAGGCGCGCATTCGACTGGCTGATCGGCGGGCCCAGTTTCCGCACGGGACGCCGGGACCCGGATAGCGTGCGTGTAGGTGATGTCGTCGACGGCTGGCGTGTGCTGGGCATGGAGTCCAACAAGCGAATCACGTATTCGATGCTGATGCGCGCGCCGGGTTCGGGCCTGCAGGAATTCACCATCCGCGAGCGCGACGGCAAACGGGTCGTCGAGCTCTGCGCCTATTGGCATCCCGCCGGCTTCTGGGGGCTGCTGTACTGGTACGCGCACCTGCCGTTCTACGGCCCGCTGGTCGGCAGCGCCGTGCGGGAGATCGGGCGCAGGGCGGAAGCTCTGGAGGACTGAGCGCGCCGACGGCAGCCGCTCTTGACTGATTATTCTGTACGGTTCCGGGGAGTTCCGGGGACAGGATACTTAATCGATGACGAGCAACGCGCTTTTCCCTGGGCAACGACTTCGAAGCGCTGAGTCCTGTGTGAGATAAGTATCCTGTCTCCGGAATAAAAGCTTCATTGCTTGCCTTCCAGCCAGGTTTCGATCAAGAACCTTGCAATAGAATCCTTTCGCGGCAAACAGAACGTCTCATCCTCCCCCCGCGCCTTGGCCGCCAGCAACTCGTCGGCGCTGAACCACCGCGCATCCTCGAGTTCGTCGTCGCGCAGCCGAATATCGGTGCTGATTCCAGTCGCATGAAATCCGATCATCAGCGACGACGGGAACGGCCAGGGCTGCGAGGCCAGGTAACGCACTTCACCGACTTCGACGCCACTTTCCTCATGAACTTCGCGGCGCACGGTCTGTTCCATGCTTTCGCCCGGTTCGACGAAGCCGGCCAGGGTGGAGTACATGCCGGGCAGGAAGTGCGGCGATCGGCCGAGCAGGCAGCGCGGCGGGCCGCCGTCGCCGCCGGGGTGTTCGACCAGCACGATGACGGCCGGATCGGTGCGCGGGAATGACGGGCGGCGGCAGTCGGGGTTGGTGCATGCGCGCAGGTGGCCGCCCTTCCGGCTTTCTGTGGTCGAGCCGCAGCGGCCGCAGTATCGATGGTTTCGGTGCCAGAACAGCATGCCGCGGGCGTAGGCCAGCAGCGCCGCTTCGGGCTCGGACAGCAGCGGGCCGACCTTGCGCAGGTCGGTGAAGCCGTGGCCGACCAGGTCGGCGACCTCGTGCTCTCCTAGCTCGGAATAATCGGCGGCGAACACCGGCGCATCATCGTCCATGCCGAGGAACACGATCTCGGTGGCATGATCGTGCAGCTCCACGCCGCGCACGATGGCGGCCGGCAACGAAGTGTCCGGGCCGTCGACCAGGTTCTGGTTGCGCCAGACCGGGACGGAACGCGCATGCTCATGCGCCAGCGCCCTTTCCAGCCAGTCGGGGTCGTCGCGGAACGGGCCGGCGCGGTCGAGGCTGGGGTCGTCGTATTTGAGCCGATAAACCTCAAATGCCGATGGGCTTGATGTTTTGCTCATACTGGCCGATCATTCTGTGTCTGAAGCGCGCGAGTGTAAAAGACATCCTGAAACGAAAACAAAGGCTGGTTTTTTGATGACTTCAAACGAATCATACACGGCCGAGGCCCTGCTGAATTTCCTCAAGCAGGCCGGGATGGAGGGTTTGATCAACCCGGCCACGGCCCGCTCGCGACGCAAGGCGCTGGAACAGCTGGCCGGCGAACTGACCGACGACGAGCGTGCGGATATTCGCCGGATCGACGTCGACGAATTGCTGACCCGGTTCCACAAGCTAGAAGGCTCGAGCATCCGCTCCGAAACGCTGGAGATCTATGGCCAGCGCGTTTCGGCAGCGCTGGAGGAATACCTGGGCTGGCTTGCCGCACCGGACAGCTTTACCCGCGCCCGCCGCGAGAAAGCGCGTGCATTCAGCCGCGGCGAGGCCCTGACCAACGAACAGCGGGCCGCCGAGAAGGTCACGCTGGAGGCAACCGAGAACCCGAGCAACGTCGTGCCGGTGCCGATCCGCGAGGATCATGTCGTCTATCTGGCCAACCTGCCGATAGACCTGACGCCGGAGGAAGCGGGCCGGATCGCGCGGGTCATTCAGGCCTACGGCGACGAGGACGAGGACGAGGACGGCAACGAATGAGCCGGGTATTCCTGATTGCACTGATGGCCCTGCTGGCCGCGACCGGCGGAGGACTCTGGGTATACCTGGTGGCGGTCGAGTCCTCGGGCCCGTTCCACGAGAACCTGGTGCCCGAGCTGATCGGCATCTGCATCGAGGGCTTCCTGCTGGTCGGGCTGTTGACGCTGGTGCAGCGCTCGCGCGAGGCGGCCCGGCGGCATGAACTCTGGCTGAGTCTCCGGGGCTCGTTCCGCGGGCTGCTGTCCAACCTGGACGTGGCGTTCCTGGAACCCGATGCCGATCCGGCCTCGTCCAGCGACCTCGAGAACAATCCCAAGGTGGTCGACTACCTGCTGGCTCAACTCGAAAACAAGCACCCCGACATCGACTGTCTGGTGGCGCTCAAGCACGAGGCAACCGAAACCGTGTCGCTGACGCGCGACCTGGTGGCGGTGGCCGCCCAGCTCAGCGCCACGCACATGAACTGGTGGATCGCGATCGTCGATGCCATCCGCAGGCTGTCCGAGGCACGCGACCGGGAGCAGGCCGAAGTGGCGCTGCACGAAATGCTGGTCAACATTCGGGAGCTCGATCGACTGGAGTACTGACCCCGGCCAGGCTTGCCTTTCCCGGACGGCAGCGCCGAGCTGCAGGCTGTCGCTTCGCGCTCAGACCTTGGGCTTGAGCGTATCGCGATGGCTATCGGTTTCGCTGGCCGCCAGTGCGATGTTGGCC
>DATGCS010000282.1:0-3387 GCA_035311685.1 Wenzhouxiangellaceae bacterium | reverse complement strand
CGCTCCGGCGTCGTCGTCAGGTCCGCGGCGATCACGTCGCCCCGGCCTTCGAGCAGCCAGGGAATCAGTTGGTCGCGCGTGACCGGCACCAGCACCACGGACACCTTCAGCAACCCGGTTTCGAGCGTGTCGTTGATCTGCTCTTCGAAGGCCTGCATGAACGCATGGCTCAGGCCGCGCTGGTTGCCCTTCCGGTCGAGAAAATAGAAGGTTCGGCTATAGGGCACCAGCGCCCGGATGGTGCGTCGTTCGATCATGGCCGGCAGGTCGCCGCCTGCACGGACGGCAACGCTGATCGGACTTTCTTCGAGCGCATCCGGCCCGGAACGGGTCGGATCGGCCACTTCATCCTTGCCTGCGACGTCGTCCGGGCTCCTTCCGCAGCCCGCGGCGGCAACCAGCAAGATCAATAAGGCGGCAAGGCGAAATCCGGTCATTGCGTATCTCCCTGTCGAAAAGCGGTGGCGGCATGAGCCGGATAATCATCAATAATCATATCAGGGGGATGAGAAGGCCCTGGGCGGGCGCGGGGGGATGGCCCGGATCGCCGGGGTACACTGGCGCAATGGTCCAGCAAACCGGCGGGATATCTTAATGACTGCGCGTCAAGTCAGCTACGAAAGGGACGACGATATCGTCGTGATCACCATCAATCGGCCAGCGCGCCGAAATGCTGTGGATGCCGCGACGGCGCGGGAACTCGACGGTTGCTTCACCCGTTTCGAGGACGACGAGGGTGCGCGGGTGGCAGTCCTCACGGGCGCCGGCGACACATTCTGCGCCGGCGCCGACCTGGCCGCCATTGACGACGGCGAGGACGCCTCGGCCCGCGTGCAAATGGGTGAAATCGGTCCGATGGGACCGACCCGCCGGATGCTGACCAAGCCCGTGATCGCCGCCGTTGAAGGTCATGCGGTGGCCGGCGGGCTGGAACTGGCGTGCTGGTGCGACCTCCGGGTCGCCGCGCTAGGTGCCGTTTTCGGCGTTTTCTGCAGGCGCGTGGGCGTGCCGCTTGTCGACGGCGGCACGGTTCGTCTGCCACGACTGATCGGCCAGTCCCGGGCGATGGACATGATCCTGACCGGCCGCGAGGTCTCTGCCGCGGAAGCGCTGGATATCGGGCTGGTCAATCGTCTGGTCGAAGACGGCAAGGCCCTGGAGACGGCCATGTCGCTTGCAAGAGCGCTGGCGGGTTTTCCTCCGCAATGCCTGGTCGGCGATCGGCTTTCGCTGCTTCAACAATGGTCTCTCGATGAAGCCGCCGCGCTGGACAACGAACTTCGCCACGGACAGGCCACGATCCGTTCGGGAGAACCGATGAAAGGCGCTGCTGAGTTCATGCAGGGTCGCCTGCAGCGACGCGGCGGCGACTGACCGGACAAGGAAGCGACGACGGCTTTGCAAGGCCAACAGGCACACGCCAGCGGTGTTTCTTCTGGCCTGGCTGATTAGTAAGCTGGTAACGAGAATGGATCGGAAGAAATTGTGGTGACGCGGGTGTACACGTCAATCCCTCAATCCCGATGCCGTGCTTCGAGCTGCCGGCAGACGTCTTCCAAAGACACGTCACAGGCGGCCAGCGTCACCAGCAGGTGGTACAGCAGGTCGGCCGATTCGTCGATGAGTTCCTCGCGATCACCGGCGACGGCGGCCAGCGCGACCTCGACGCCTTCCTCGCCGACTTTCTGAGCGCAGCGCTTGACGCCTTCGGCCAGCAGGCGTGCGGTATAACTGGATTCGGGATCGGCCCCGACGCGCGATTCGACGACGCGCTCGAGTTCGGCCAGGAAACCGACCGACGGGTTGACCTCGTCCCCCCAGCAGGTATCGGTGCCGAGGTGGCAGGTCGGTCCGTGCGGGACAGCCAGCACCAGCAACGTATCGCGGTCGCAGTCGGCGTGCACGTCGACGAGTTCCAGCGTATTGCCCGAGGTCTCGCCCTTGGTCCAAAGCCGCTGCTTGCTGCGGGAGAAAAAGGTGACGTGTCCGGTGGTCCGGGTTTTTTCCAGGGCATCGCGATTCATGTAGCCGAGCATCAACGCCCGACCGGTGCCGGCATCCTGGACAATTGCGGGCATCAGGCCGTCGACCTTTTCCCAGTCGAGATTTTCGGGATTGCTCATGCTGCTTTCTTGTCAATTTCGTTTGCGTGCCGACGCGCCTGCATCACCGGCCGCTGTCATCCGCCGCTCAAGGCACCGCCGCAGCTCGAGCCCTGGCCGGCCGTGCATCCGTAGCAATGGTCGGCCACGGCGATGCCGCGCGGCACATCTTCGAGTTCCAGGAGATCGGCCAGGTGCGTGTGCTCCTCGGCGCCGCCCAGCGGCAGTCCCAGCATCTGGTTGAAGTCGCAGTCGTAGATGTAGCCACGGTAATCGACGCTGACCAGGTCGCGGCACATGACGTCGTTCAGGTTCTCGCGCCGATAGCTGTTCTTGAGCAACGCCATGTAGTCGTCGAACTGGCCCTTGGCGAGCAGCACCGCGCCGAATCGCTGGATCGGCATGTTGGTCAGGGTATAAAGCTTGTTGAAGACGATGCCGAATTCATCGGCCAGCAGGCGCCTGTAGTCGGCCGTCAGCGTTTCCTGCGACGGCGGCAGGCTGGGCCCGACCGGATTGTAGACCAGGTTCAGCATCCGTCCGGAATCAGGCTGACCGTAACCGTGTTCGTTCAGCGTCTTGAGCGCGCGGATGGAAGCTTCGAACACCCCGTTGCCGCGCTGGGCGTCCACGTTTTCCTTCGAATAGCACGGTAAAGAAGCTACGGCTTCGACTCGATGCTCGGCCAGAAACGGTGCGACCCAGTCGTAGCCGGGCTCTTCCATGATGGTCGGATTGAGCCGGTCGATCACGTGCACGCCGCGCGCGCGCGCCTCGGACACCAACCAGCGGAACTCGGGGTTCATCTCGGGCGAGCCGCCGGTGACGTCGAGCGTGCCGATGCTGAAACGATCGATCACGGCCAGCGCCTGCGCCATGGTTGCGCGGTCCATGAGCTCGGTGCGGTTGGGGCCCGCGTTGACGTGGCAGTGAGTGCAGGCAATGTTGCAAAGGTAGCCCAGATTCATCTGCAGGGTATCGAGTGATCGCCGGCGGATCGCCGGGAAATCGGATTGTTTGAGTAATGACCAGCTGTCTCTCATCGCGTTGCACCCGTTGATTCGAATGGCATCATTGCACAGGTGCCGTGGATCCTGCCTGCAGGCGCATCTCGATGCCCTGGGCGCTCAGCCATTCCTTCAGCGCCGGAATCGGAATCTGGCCGGAGTGGAAAACCGTTGCCGCCAGCGCACCGTCGACATCGGCGCGTTGGAACGCCTCCAGGAAGTGCTCGCGCGCGCCGGCGCCGCCCGAGGCAATCAGCGGCACGTCGCATATCGCGCGC
>DATGCS010000281.1:0-16807 GCA_035311685.1 Wenzhouxiangellaceae bacterium | reverse complement strand
CTCGGTCGGATCGTCCAGCCCGCCCAGTATCTGCAGCAACGTACTCTTGCCCACGCCCGAGGCTCCGACAATGGCGACCTGCTCACCGCGGGCGATCTCCAGGTCCACGCCTCGCAGAACGTCCAGGGCGGTCCGGCCCTGGTGAAATCGGCGCGTCACGCCTGTGCATTTCACGACCGCGTCATTCATAACGCAGCGCCTCCGCCGGCCGTGTACGGCCTGCCCGCCACGCCGGATAAAGTGTGGACAGCAGTGATAGCACCAGCGCCAGTCCGGAAAAACGCGCCACATCCTTCACCTGGAGATCAGACGGCAGATCCGAAATGTAATAAATGTCGGCCGACAGGAACTCGGTATTGAGCATTTGTTCGATCCCGGCCACGATGCTCTCGACGTTCAGCGCCAGCACGATGCCCCCCACTGTACCGAGCAACGTTCCGATGACGCCGATCGACATGCCCTGGACGACGAAAACCTGCATCACCCGGCCTGGACTCAGACCCATGGTCTTGAGGATGGCGATGTCGGCCTGCTTGTCGGTGACCAGCATCACCAGGGTCGAAATGATGTTGAAGGCAGCGACCACGATGATCAGCGACAAAATGATGAACATCATTGTCTTCTCCATCTGCACGGCACGGAACCAGTTGGCATTCTGCTGGGTCCAGTCGCGCACCCGATAGAAGCCCGGCAGCGATTCGGCCAATTCCAGCGCGATCGAGCGGGCCCGGAAAAGGTCGGTGAACTCCAGCCGCACGCCGGTTACCCCCTGGCCGGTGCGAAACAGTGCCTGGGCGTCCTTCCAGTGCACCACCGCGAGCGAACTGTCGAATTCGTGCACGCCGGCCTCGAAAATGCCGGCAACCGTGAATCGACGCACCTGCGGCACCACGCCTGCCGCGGTGGCGCGAATCTCGGGGGCGAAGATGGTAACCGGATCGCCGGGGCCCACGCCCAGCCGGGCGGCAAGTTCAAGCCCCAGAACCACCTGCCAGCGCTCATCGTCCAGTGCGCCCAGACTGCCGCTGATCATCTGCTGGTCCAGGTCCGAGACCGACGGCTCCAGCGCCGGATCGATGCCTCGCACCAGCGCGCCCGAGACGTCGCGGCCCTTGAGCAGCGTTTCCTGCTCGACGAACGGCGCGGCCCCAATGACCTCCGGATTCTGTCGCGCGTTCCCGATCAACTCGGACCAGTCCTCAAACGGCCGGTCCCAGGTCGAGACGGTAGCGTGCGAGACCATACCCAGGATCCGTTCGCGCAATTCCTTCTCGAAACCGTTCATCACCGAGATCACGGTGATCAGGATCGCCACGCCCACTGCGATGCCGGCCATCGAGATCAGGGAGATGAACGATATGAAATGGTTGCGTCGCTTGGCCCTGAGATAGCGCAGCCCGATTGCGACCGATAGCGGCTGAAAGATCAAGACGGAACGTCCCGCAATGGCGAATCTGGAATTGTCCGGTTCAACGCAAGCGCTCCAGGATCTGATTGAGTTGGGCCGGCAACGGCGCCGAGAACACCTGATCCTCCGGCCACGGCAGGCGCAAATATCCGGCGTGCAGAAACAGGCGGTCCAGCCCGGCCGGCGGCGACCCCGGATTGTATCGTTCATCGCCGGCGATCGGCGTGCCGAGATACTGCGCGTGGGCGCGGATCTGGTGGGTACGCCCAGTCTCTATTCGCACTTCCACGAAATCGCGCTTTCCGACCTGCTCAAGCCGCTTGAAGCTCGAACGCGCGGTCTGGCCGTCCTCGGCCTGGATGACCCGGTGCTGTCCGCTGCCGTCCCGAATCTTTTTCAACGGCATATCGACATCCACGCGGGGCTGGCCGAGATGACCGTCGAGCAAGGCCAGGTAGCGCTTCTCGACCTCGCCGCCGAGAAAGCACTGCTGCAACGCGCGAGCGTTGGCCGCACCCAGCGCGAACAGCATCAGGCCGCTGGTCTCGCGATCCAGGCGGTGCACCGGAACCGCGCGTAAATCGATTCGGGTCATGATGTCGTTCAATCCCCAGGCCAGCCCCGTTCCCGCCTGCGACGCCAGCCCGGCGGGCTTGTCGACGACGATGAACTCGTCCTGCCTGTGGACGATTCGAGCCTCCATTTCGGCAACCCGGGCCTGCGGCACCTTGACCGGAGGCCCATCCGATGCGCGCGGATCGCGAACCGGAGGAATGCGCACCCGATCGCCGGTCTCGAGCTTTCGCATGGGCTTGACCCGTCCGCCGTTGATGCGCACCTGTCCGGTGCGAATCAGGCGGTAGACGAGACTGCGCGGCACCTGGCCCAGCTCGCGCGACAGAAAATTGTCCAGGCGCTGTCCGCCGTGATCGGCGTCGACCACGACCTCTCGCACCGAGCTGACACCCTCACTCATATCGCCGGACCATTCCCGGTTGCGAGGGTGGTTGCGATGGATTGGAAATACACAAGGTTGAAACCCGCGAAAATTGCCGAAAAACACCATTTGAAGTATACTTGCGCTGGTTGACGGAAGCGTGTTCGAAAACCGCGCATGAAATTTTTTCATGACGCTTGCGCGCCGTTGGCCGGCGCATCTTGCCGACAGCAGATGCCGGGCCGACCTGCAGTTTATCGGCCCCGGCAACGATGGTCGAGCGTGCGCATGTTTTGCAGGGGCGGTTGAACCGCACTTGCGGGCGCCCCTTCCGGCGCGCCGGAATACCGGACCAGGCAGGCAGCAGCTCACGCATGTGGGCCGGGTCTCGCCGAACCGAATAATCGCGTCGCCGATTCTCTCGTGCCTTCAAGCACTTGAAGATTCGCGCGGCAACCAGACAATCAAGACGCTCCCGGCGACAATCACGAAACAGAAATAGTCCGGGGATTTCGGCCTGCCGTTGATCGGCGCCGATGCCTGACCGGTTGTTGCCGGACGGGAGCGATTTGTTAGGAATCCAGACAACAATGAAACGAATGCTGATCAACGCAACTCAACCCGAAGAGTTGCGTGTCGCCATCGCAGATGGCCAGAACCTGGTTGACCTCGATATCGAGGTTCCCGCCCAGGAACAAAAGAAATCCAACATCTACAAGGGCCGCATCACGCGCGTCGAGCCCAGCCTCGAGGCCTGCTTCGTGGAATTCGGCTCCGAGCGCCACGGCTTTCTGCCGCTCAAGGAAATTGCGCGTGAATACTTTTCCGAATCCGCGGCCAAGGCCCTGGATGCCGGTGAACGCGTGGACATCAAGGACGCGGTGGAAGGCGGCCAGGAAGTCATCATCCAGGTCGAAAAGGAAGAGCGGGGTACCAAGGGTGCGGCGCTGACCACCTTCATCAGCCTGGCGGGCCGATATCTCGTGCTGATGCCCAATAACCCGCGCGCCGGCGGGGTCTCGCGCCAGGTCACCGGCGAGGACCGCAAGATGATCCAGGATGCGCTGCGCGAGCTCGACGCGCCCAAGGACATGGGTTTGATCGTAAGGACGGCAGGCGTGGGCCGCGAGGTCGAGGATCTGCAGTGGGATCTGAACTATCTGCTACAGCTCTGGGAAGCGATCCTGGCTGCGGCCGGCTCGCGCAAGGCACCATTCCTGATTTACCAGGAAAGCAACGTCATCATCCGCGCCTTGCGCGATCACATGCGCGAAGACATCGGCGAGATCCTGATCGACTCGGAGCAGGTGTTCGAGGATGCGCGCGACTTCCTGCAGCAGGTCATGCCGCACAACCTGCGCAAACTCAAGCGCTACGACGAGCAG
The DNA here is from genome assembly GCA_035311685.1 of Wenzhouxiangellaceae bacterium. Taxonomy (GTDB): domain Bacteria; phylum Pseudomonadota; class Gammaproteobacteria; order Xanthomonadales; family Wenzhouxiangellaceae. The sequence continues at coordinate 13,077 of DATGCS010000281.1, read as the reverse complement.
ACCCCGCTGTTTTCACGCTTCCAGATCGAAAGCAAGATCGAATCCGCGTTCGCCCGCGAGGTGCGTCTGCCCTCCGGCGGCGCCGTGGTGATCGACCATACCGAGGCGTTGCTTTCGATAGACATCAACTCGTCACGCGCAACCAAGGGCGCCGACATCGAGGAAACCGCACTACAGACCAATCTCGAGGCCGCCGAGGAAATTGCCCGCCAGTTGCGGCTGCGCGATCTGGGCGGACTGGTCGTCATCGATTTCATCGACATGAACAGCCGCGAAGCCCAGCGCGACGTGGAAAACAAGTTGCGCGAGGCCATGCGGGCCGACAAGGCTCGCGTTCAGATCGGGCGCATCTCACGCTTCGGCCTGCTCGAGCTCTCAAGACAGCGGCTTCGGCCTTCGCTCGGCGAATCCAGCCACATCGTTTGCCCGCGCTGCGACGGATATGGATCGATCCGGTCGATCGAATCGCTGGCGCTGGCCATCATCAGGCTGGCCGAAGAAGAGTCGATGAAGGACAACACCGGCCGCGTCATTGTTCAGGCGCCACTGGCCGTGGCGAATTTCCTGCTCAACGAAAAGCGCGATGTCGTCAACAACATCGAGCACCGGACAAAAACGCCGGTCACCGTCGTCGCCAATCACCTGATGGAAACGCCGCGCTACCAGATCCAGCGACTGCGGACCTCCGAGGCGGTCGAAGAGCCGTCTTACGCTATCGCTCAAGGCGATGAAGTCGAGCCGGTCGTCAGCGAACAGGAGATCCAGGCCGGCGTGACAACGCGCGAAGAACCGGCCGTCAGCACGATGCGCCCGTCGCAACCCGCGCCGGTGAGGGCCGAGAAGAGCGGCTGGACCCGGTTCAAGGCATGGCTGGCCGGTCTTTTCGGTAGTGACGAAAAGGAAGAGCGCGGTAAATCCCACAAACCATCCGGCCGTGGCAAACCGAAACCGGCAGGCGGTGGCGGCAAGAAGCGCACCCGGAAATCGGGATCGGCGCGAAGCGGCACCAAGCACGCAGCCAACCGGCCGCACAAGCCCAAGGACAGCGGCAAGAACAGCGGCAAGGGCAGTGGCAAGGTCGGCGAGCAAAAAGAAGGCCAGGGTGGACCCAAGAAAAAAGGCGGCGACCAGAAGCCCGACGCCAAGGACGAAGGCAAGCCCAACGCCCCGACCGGAAGCAAGAAAAAGCGCCGCCGTCGCGGCGGCAAGAAGCGTCGTAACAAGTACTCTACCGGTGACCAGCGCGACGCCAGCGACAAGCCAGAGCAGCCGGGCGGGAAACCGGAGCAGTCGGGTGGCAAGCCCGAACAGTCGGGTGACAAGCCCGAACAGTCGGGTGGCAAGCCCGAACAGTCGGGTGGCAAGCCCGAACAGTCGGGTGGCAAACCCGAACAGTCGGGTGGCAAACCCGAACAGTCGGGTGGCAAACCCGAACAGTCGGGTGGCAAGCCCGAACAGTCCGGTGGCAAGCCTGAACAGTCCGGTGGCAAGCCCGAGCCGTCCGGTGGCAAGCCCGAGCAGTCCGGGGACAAGCCCGAGCGGTCCGGGGCCAGGCCCGAACAGCAGCCCAGCGCCAAATCCGGGAAGTCGGGCGAAAAGAGCAGTGAGACGCCTGGAGCTCGTCCGGTCGGACAACAGGCAGGCCTGTTCAAGATCGAGGACAAGCCGAGCGGCGACGAAAATCGCAATAAACCACCATCGCCCCGCGAAGGCGAAAAGTCCGGCGAAGATTCCTGAGGCTGCCGTCGGCGCCAGTTACTAATTAAAAAGGTCCGGGTCACCCCGGACCTTGTTTTATTCAGCCTTCTGCTTCTATGACGTCGTAGCGAATGGCCTCGCGCAGCAGCGCCACTTCGCTATCGACCCCGATTTTTTCGAAGATCCGGTACTTGTGCGTTGAAATCGTCTTGGGGCTGACGTTCATGCGCTCGGCAATGGCGCTGGACTTCATGCCATTGGCCAGCATCATCGCAACTTCGATTTCACGCGGTGTAAGTTCCTGGAAAGGCGATTGCGGCGTGCCCGGCAACAGCGACATCGCAAGTTGCTGTGCAATCTCGGAACCGATGTAACGCTCGCCGTCAGATACCTTGCGAATTGCTGTGACCAGTTCCTCGGCGTCGCACGCCTTGGTCAGGTAGCCGGCCGCACCCATCTCCAGAAGACGCGCCGGAAACGGAGGCTTGGTATGCGCCGTGAGCGCAATGATGCGTACCGACGGACGCGCGTTCATGATGCGCTCACTGGTTTCGAACCCTGAAAGCCCGGGCAATCCAATGTCCATAAGAATCACGTCGGGGCTCTTCTCCCGGTTCAACTGAATGGCCCGCTCTCCGGTACCGGCCTCGCCGACGACTTCGATTCCACCGGCGTCGTCTATGATATTTCGCAATCCGGTGCGCACCAGGTGATGATCGTCCACGATCAAGAGTTTGATCATTGTCGCGTTCCCCTCTGTTTAAGTCCCAATCGCCAATACGAGAACCGATCCGCACGAGACGGACCATTGGTTCCGTAGCTGGAACTTTACCCCAAATAAATCGGCGCGGCGCGACAACCTCGGCGCCCGCGCCGGTCGCCAAGCAACCGGTTCGTGATCGACTTCACATAAGCCGGGGGAAAGGCCGATGTAGAGCTAGAACGCGGCAGGCGCTGCCTGACAGGGAGGCGGCAGCGCGCTGACGCCGCCGGGTTTCATCGGATTGCCCAGCCTAGCGGTGACTGTCAATCGGCTGATAGCCGTCCTGCACACCCTTGGTGACGATGGAGACCGCATCATGCGGATGCAGGCTCTCGAAATGGCTGCAGCGAGCCCAGTAATCGAGAATCCGGTCGTCGCCTTCAAGCGCCTTCTGCACCCGGCGCCCGGCATCTTCGCAAAACATCAGGTTCTGGCCGTTCAGCCGAGCGAACTCCTGCTCGTCTTCACGCTTTACGGCAGTCTGCACGGGCGTCTTCAGCGCATTTTCGATCAGGTCGATAAGCGCCTCGAAAGGAAATGCCTCGAACGTCGGTGCGAGTTGCAACCTGACGTCTGCAATGGACCTCTGGCTGTGCGGCGTGGCCATAATGCCCTGCTCCGTGCCCAGCCACTGCAAAACGGATTCGCGGTCGACGCTGTCGTCTTCAGCGAAATCCTGTTCGAACTGCTGCTGAATCAACTGGCGCGCCAGGGCCGCGGAACACGGACAGGTGCTCGAATAGGTGACTTCGTAGGAGAGTTCCATGGAGAACTTCTTGCCCTCCAGCGTCGCGATGATGCTGAAAGGATAGTTGCGCCAGCCGGAGTTGTCGCTTGAAAGCGCCTTGCGGCGAGTCTGGTATTCGAAGTCGATCCGCACCAGCGCCCGCGTACTCAGATCGGCATGCGAGTCCAGGAAATCGCGCAACAGGTGGCGCAGTGCAAGCGGGGTCAGAGTATGCTCGGCCAACGCCCGATCCAGATGCAGATACAACCGCGACATGTGGATGCCCCGGGCTTCCGGCTCGCCGAGGTTGACGAAGGCACTGATGTGGGCCGGAGTCTGCATGGCCACGCCATCTTTCCCGGTAATGCGCACCGGGACTTCGATGCGGTTCATCCCGACCCAGTCCAGCTTGCCTGCGAGTTGGTCATGCGGCTGCGACGCGATATCCGGCAGCGTCGTATTGGGTTGCTGTTTCATGTCCATTCGGCTTTCCTTGGGATTCATCGACGGCTTTTCCAGCCTCTTGCCGCAGAAGTATGCAGACAGGCGCATGAAAGTCGAGTGACGCGAGTCGGGTATTTCAACCCCTTGAAGGGGCCGGGCCTAGGGACCCGTCAGGAAAAAACTGGTCGGAGCGGGGAGATTCGAACTCCCGACCCCCACAACCCCATTGTGGTGCGCTACCAGGCTGCGCTACGCTCCGAGTCCAGACCCATCATTATAATCGCCTCGCAGCACCTGTGGTTCAGCGTCGCAGTACCTGCAAAACGTCCTCCAGCTCGCCGCGCAACTGGCGAACGAGTTGCTGGCTGCGCGAGACATCGTCACGCGCGGCCTCACCTTCCAGACGCTGGCGCGCCCCGAGAATCGTGAACCCCTGTTCGTGCAACAACGATCGAATCTGACGCACCATGATGACGTCATGACGCTGATAGTAGCGGCGATTGCCCCGGCGCTTGACCGGCTTGAGCTGTGGAAATTCCTGTTCCCAGTAGCGCAGGACATGGGGCTTGACCGCGCACAGTTCGCTGACCTCACCGATAGTAAAGTAGCGCTTGGCCGGAATCGGCGGCAGTTCGCGGTTACTTCCTGGATCCAGCATAAGCTTCAACTCGTCCACGCAGTTTCTGACCGGGCTTGAATGTCACCACGCGGCGCGCACTGATCGGGATTTCCTCGCCGGTCTTGGGATTACGCCCAGGCCGCTGGCGCTTGTCGCGCAGCTGGAAGTTACCGAAACCCGACAACTTCACGTGCTCACCGGCTTCCAGCGCGTCTCGGATTATCTCGAACCAGGCATCAACAAACTCCTTGGCCTCGCGTTTGTTGAGCCCCACTTCCTCGAACAATGTATTGGCCAGATCAGCCTTGGTCAAAGCCATCCATCTACCCTCTTAGGCGTACTTGACATTCTTTTCTTAGAGATTCGACCACAGACAGCATAACCGAATCAACCTCCTCATCGGTAAGCGTGCGCGAAACATCGCGCAAAATCAAGCCTATACCGACGCTTTTGTAGCCCGATTCTATGCCCTTACCCTGATATTTGTCGAAAATGATGCATTTCTCGAGCGTTCGGCCCGCCGAATGGGCACATACCCGCTGCAGATCCGCGGCAGGAACCGACTCGGGCACGAGCAGCGCAAGATCGCGCCTGACCGAAGGATAACGCGCCGTACCTGTGAATACCGGCAGGCTGCGCTCGCGCAGGACAGCCAGGTCGAGTTCGGCCACAAAGATCGAATCGTCAAGATCGAGTTCTGCCGCCACGCCAGGATGCAATTGACCGGCAAATCCGAGTTCGCGACCGTTGAGCGACAGCGCGCAAGATTGGCCGGGATGGAGCCAGTCTACTGTTTTCGCCACCACTTGGAGGGCATCCGGGGCGTGGCCGGCACAACCTGCCAGGTGCTCCACCTCGCCCTTGAGATCATAGAAATCGAAGTCACGGCGACTTTCCAGCCAGGATTCCGGGTGCGCATCGCCGGCAATCGCCAGTCCGATGCGCTCGGATTCGGTCCATTTCCCGGCCGATGAAAAGACGTGCCCGGTTTCGAAAAGCTTCAGACGCGGTTGCTGATGCCGCAGATTCGTTGCAGCTGTTCGCAACAGTCCGGGCAGCAGGCTGGTTCTGAGCACGCCCATTTCCTGGCTGAGCGGGTTGGCCAGCGGCTGCGCCGACGCCTGCAACGCAAGCACGGAAAGATCCTCCGCGGAAACGAAGCTCCAGGTCATGATTTCCTGAAAGCCGCGTGCGTGAAGCGAGGAACGCATCACGTCCATTGCCACGGTGCGTTCGCCGGCAACCACCGCCTTGAGACGCCCGCCGGGCGCGCGCGACGGAAGTCGATCGTAGCCGACCATACGTGCAACCTCCTCGATCAGATCGACCTCGATGGCCAGATCGCGACGGGCCGAGGGTGGCGCGACCCGGAAGCCGTCGCCGTCCGGCTCGAGTTTCATTCCCAGCCGGATGAGGATATCGCGAACGCATCCGCATTCGAGATCGGTGCCCAATACGCGATTCACCCTGTCCATGCGCAACTTGATCGAAGGTGCTTCGGGCAGATGTTCCGGCGAAGTCTTTTCGATGACCGGACCGGGCCGACCGCCGGCGATATCGAGGATCAGCGCGGTCGCCCGCTCGATGGCGGGAACCTGCAACTCGGGATCCACACCCCGCTCGAAGCGGTGCGACGAATCCGTTGCGAGGCCCAGCCGGCGCCCCTTGCCGATAATGGTGGCCGGATTGAACCAGGCCGATTCCAGCAGAATGTCTCGCGTCTCGTCGCCTACCGCGGAATCCTGTCCACCCATGATCCCCGCGAGCGCAACCGGTTTCTCGTGATCGCAGATCAAAAGCATGTCCTCGTCGGGCTCGATCGCCTGCCCGTCGAGCAGCGTGATCCGGTCACCCGGCCGCGCGCGGCGCACCCGGATGCCGCCTTTGATGATCCCGGCATCGAACGCGTGCATGGGCTGGCCCAGCTCGAGCAGCACGTAGTTGGTGACATCGACGATCGGGCTGCGCGAGCGCAGTCCGGAGCGCTCGAGGCGCTCGACCATCCAGGCCGGCGTGGTTGCCAGCGGGTCGATGCCGCGAACAAGCCGTCCAACATAGCGGGGGCAGTCGGCCGGGTCGGTCAGTTCAATCTCGATATCGTCGTCCAGGGCCGGTGCGACCTTGGCGATCTCCGGTTCGCGGCATTCCAGCGATTCGGCCGCCGCCAGCTCGCGCGCGATGCCGCGAATCGAAAGGCAGTCGGCACGATTCGGCGTGAGATCCACCTCGATGACGTAGTCGGGCAATCCGAGCGCGCCGGCGAGTGCAGCACCGGTCTCCAGGGCCGCAGGCAGTTCGAGCAAGCCGCTGGCATCTTCGCCCAGCCCGAGTTCGGGGGCAGAACACAGCATGCCGCGCGACTCGACGCCGCGCAGCTTCGCCGGCTTGATCTTGAGGCCGTTGGGAAGCGTGGCCCCGACGGTCGCCAGCGGCGCCTTGAGGCCCGCGCGGGCATTCGGCGCACCACATACGATAGTGACCGGGGCGTCCGCGCCGTAATCCACTTCGCAAACCCTGAGCCGGTCGGCATCGGGATGCGGCTTGCAGTCGACAATCTCGCCCACGACCACCCCGTCCAGGCCGGTGCCTATGGTCTCGAGTTCATCCACTTCGAGCCCGGCGGCGGTCAATCGGTCGGCGACGCTCTGGGCGTCCAGGTCGGTCGGCACCCATTGGCGCAGCCAGTTCAAGCTGAATCGCATCGGATTCCCCGTTTATCGTCGCGCCGGGCCCGGCTAGCGAAACTGGGCCAGGAAGCGCAAGTCGTTGTCGAAAAACAGCCTCAGGTCGTCGACCCGATAGCGCAGCATGGCGAAACGCTCAACGCCCAGACCGAACGCATAGCCGGTGAAGCGCTCGGCATCCACACCGCAATTTTCCAGCACGTTGGGATGCACCATGCCGCAGCCCAGCACTTCCAGCCACCGACCGGGACTGCCGTCAGAATTACGCCAGCGGATGTCGACTTCGGCCGAGGGCTCGGTGAACGGAAAGTACGAGGGTCGCAGCCGCATCTCGAGTTCATCCTCGAAATACGTATTGACAAAGGTCGAAAGCAGGCCTTTCAAATCGGCGAAGGTCACGTCCTCGTCGACCAGCAGACCTTCGACCTGGTGAAACTGCGGTGTATGCGTCTGATCCGAGTCGGATCGAAAAACGCGGCCGGGCGCGACGATTCTCACCGGCGGCGTCTGCTCCTTCATCACGCGAATCTGGACCGGCGAGGTGTGCGTGCGAAGCAGCCGGCCGTCCGGCAGATAGAACGTGTCGTGCATCGCACGCGCCGGATGATGCGGCGGAAAATTCAGCGCCTCGAAGTTGTGATAATCGTCCTCGACTTCGGGGCCGTCGGCCACCGCAAAACCAAGGCCGCTGAAAATCGACAGAATCCGGCTCATGGCGCGCGTGACCGGATGCGGCCCGCCGGGATCAACGCCCCGACCGGGCAGCGTCACGTCCAGCGTTTCGGTCGCCAGGCGACGGTCGAGTTCAGCGCGCTCCAGTTCCGCCTTGCGAGCCTCGAGGCACGCGGAAAGTTCGCGCTTGAGTTCGTTGACGGCCTGGCCGGCCTCGCGGCGCGCCTCGGGCGGCAACTGGCCGAGATTCTTGAGTTCTGCAGTCAACCGGCCCTTCTTGCCCAGCCAACCGACGCGAACCTCGTCGAGCGCACGCAGATCTGACGCGCCGGCTATTTCAGCCAGCGCGCGCTCGCGCATTGCATCAGGATCCGGACCGGCCACAGCTGGCGACCGGTCAGGAAATCTGGGACTGGGCTTTCTCGGCCAGCGCCTTGAACGCGACCTTGTCATTGACGGCCAATTCGGCCAGCACCTTGCGGTCGATGCCGATCTCGGCCTTCTTCAGGCCGTTGATGAAGCGGCTGTAGGACATGCCGTGCTCGCGGGCCGCAGCGTTGATGCGCTGAATCCACAGGCGGCGAAATTCACGTTTCTTCTGGCGACGATCCCGATATGCATATTGCCCGGCCTTGATGACCGCCTGCTTGGCGACCCGAAACACCTTGCGACGCGCACCATAATAACCCTTGGCCCGGCTCAGCACCTTGCGGTGACGACGGCGGGCGATTACTCCACGTTTTACTCTTGCCATTGTCTTGTCTCCTGTCTCTTAAGGAACGAATCGATTACAGCTTCGGCAGCATCTTGCGGATCGCCTTCTCGTCGGCGCTCGCTACCATCGAAGTCGAGCGCAGGCGACGCTTGCGCTTGGTGTCCTTCTTGGTCAGGATGTGGCTGTGGAATGCATGCTTGCGCTTGATGCGTCCGCTTCCAGTGGCGCGGAACCGTTTGGCGGCCCCGCGGTTCGATTTCATCTTGGGCATGCTGTACTCCTTTTGGTAATGCCGGTTCCGCAGCGGCTTTTTCGGGGCTTTCGCCGAAAAGCGCTTTTCCTTATTGTCCTGAAGACCATCGTCTTGAGGATCGCCCTGGGGGCTGCGGTCAGGCTTGTTTTGTCAAGCCGCGTAGTATAGCCGTTTTCGCAAAGCCGTGTCCATTCCAAGCTGTCGAGGACGAAGCCATGCTTGGCGCGACGACGCCGGTGGCGTAATATGCTTTCGCCAAAGCGCTGAGGGGCACTGCCAAAAAACAGGAATCGGAAGAGAATGCGAAACAATGACTGCGACGGTCTTCCGGAGTCCCCGACAGAATTCAGGTTTTCCAGAATATCGATGAAATCATGAGTGCGACCAATCCTTCCGGCTCGAATGCAGAACTGGCCCCGGACCCGGACCGGGACGGTCTTCTGTTGGCGCGCGGCGACTGGACCCTGGCGAATGTGGAACGACTCAACAGGAAGGTCGAATCGCTGCACGGCCATGTCACTCGGCTCGATGCCAGCGGCATTTCCCGGCTGGACGCCTCAGGCGCGCTGCTGCTGGAGCGATTGTTCTGCCGAACAGGCCAGAAGCCCGCCGAGTCCGGGCTGACCGGCCAGTGGCGCACGCTCTTCGAGGCCGTGGATTCGGCCTGCGACGACGCCCATGAACCGCGGCCAGAACGCGAGCCGCAGTGGCGTCAGGTGCTGGCTCGCATAGGCCAGGCGACCGTCGAGGCCAGCGCCAGTACGCGCGAGCTCCTCAATTTCCTGGGTATGACGGTTCATCGGTTGGCCCGGACAATGACGCGGCCGCGCCGATTCCGCTTGACCTCGACGGTCTATCATATGGAACAGACCGGTCTGGATGCAGTGCCGCTACTGATCCTGCTTTCCGGACTGATCGGCGCTGTCGTTGCATTCCTGGGCGCGACGGTGTTGCGGGATTTCGGTGCCGAACTGTTTGTTATCGATCTGGTAACTTTCGCCTTTCTGCGTGAATTCGGCGTTCTGTTGACCGCCATTCTGCTGGCCGGACGCACGGCAAGCGCCTTCTGCGCCCAGATCGGCATGATGAAGTCGCGCGAGGAAATCGACGCCATCCGCACGCTTGGGCTCGACGAAATCGAGGTTCTTGTCCTGCCAAGACTTGTCGCGCTGCTGATCACGCTCCCGCTGCTGGCCTTCATTGCAACCGTTGCCGGTCTGGTCGGCGGACTGATCGTTTCGGTGCTTTCGCTGGACATCAACCTGACCATGTATCTCGATCGCGTGGAGCAGACCGTCACGCTAAAGCACTATCTTGTCGGTGTTCTCAAGGCCCCGATATTTGCGGTGGTGATCGCGCTGATCGGCTGTCTGGAAGGCCTGAGGGTCTCCGGCACGGCCCAATCGGTAGGGGAACACACCACGACCGCGGTCGTGCGCAGCCTGACCATGGTGATCGTGATCGATGCCCTGGCCGCCGTTTATTTCATGGAGATCGGCTGGTGACGGCGAGCGGACGCACGAGCGAGCAAGCGGACACGCAGACATCGAGCGATGACCAGGGGCAGGAAGCGGTCATCCGGATCCGCGGCCTGTCGAATCGCTTTGGCTCGAACATTGTTCACCAGGACCTGGACCTGGACGTGCGGCGCGGCGAGATCATTGCGGTCGTGGGCGGTTCGGGCAGCGGCAAGTCGGTGCTGATGCGTTCGATACTGGGCCTGCTGCGGCCCAACGGCGGGGACATCGAGGTTTTCGGCCAGCGACTGGCCGATACCGAGGACGCCCAGCGCATCATGTCGCGCCGCGCCGGCGTGCTGTTCCAGGACGGCGCGCTTTTTTCGTCGCTGACCGTGCTGGAAAACGTCGAAGTGCCGCTGAAGTCGCACCGTCCCGACCTGCCGGGCCAGCTTCGGCGCGACCTGGCACGGTCCAAGATCCAGCTGTCGGGCCTGTCGGCCTCGACCGGCTCGAAACTGCCCTCTGAACTTTCCGGCGGCATGCGCAAGCGCGTGGCCCTCGCCCGGGCCCTGGCGCTGGAACCGGAACTGCTTTTTCTCGACGAACCCACGGCCGGCCTGGATCCCATCGGCGCAGCAGATTTCGACCGCCTGCTGAGAACGCTGCAGCGCGCGCTGGGGTTTACAGTATTCCTGATCACGCACGATCTCGACACCCTGTATGCCATATGCGACCGCGTGGCGGTGATCGCCGACCAAAAAATACTGGCCACGGCGCCGCTGGATGAGATCGAGCAGCTGGATAACGACTGGGTTCGGGAGTACTTCCATGGCCCGCGCGCGCGTGCGGCCCGGAATCAAAAAACAGCCCACGGCTGAGGAAAAAGGCAATGGAAACCAAAGCCAATTACGTCGTAATCGGTGCATTCACTTTCACCGTCGCCGTTGCGGCCATACTTTTCGGGTTGTTCGCAGCCCGCTACGCGACCGACAGCGCCTGGAACAATTACCAGATCCTTTTCGACGAATCCGTAATCGGCCTGTCCGACGGCAGTCCCGTACTGTACAACGGTGTCAACGTTGGGCGGGTCACCGACATCTCCCTGAATCCCGAAGACGTTCGCCAGGTTCTGGTCACGCTCGAGGTCGATTCCCAGGTACCCGTGCACGTCGATACCGTCGGGACTATCCGTCTGACCGGCCTGACGGGAACTGCGGCCATCCAGCTTCGCGGAGGCAGCCCCGACAGCCCCCTGCTCAAGCCATCCGGCAATCAGTTGCCACGAATCCAGTCGGTTTCGTCGCCGCTCAATCGCCTGCTGGAATCCTCCGAGGGTATCGTCGTGACCGCCAACAAGGTTCTCAACCAGGTCGATGCGGTACTCAGCGACGAAAACCTCGGACGCGTCGAGGCCACCCTTTCGTCGCTGGAACGCTTCAGCGGCGCGCTCGCCGATCCGGAAGGCCAACTCAACCGGCTGCTGACCAATACGTCGGAGGCCACCGAAAGGCTGCCGGAATTGCTGGCGCGACTCGACAACACCGTCGGGCGATTCGACTCGCTGCTGGCGGATATCGACGAAGGCCTGGTTCAGGCTCTTCCCGACCTGAGAACGCGGCTTGGCGGGACGCTGGCCAATCTCGAATCCCTTTCAACCCGCCTCGACGCGATCGTCGCGCGCAACCAGCAGGAGCTCAGCCAGATCGGCGGCGTCGGCATGCGCCAGGTCTCCGGAGGCGTCGAGGAGATCCGGCGATTGGTACGCAACCTGTCCGATCTGGTGCGTCAGATCGAAAACAACCCGGCGCGCTTCCTGCTCGGCGGCGAACAACCCGAGGAGTATGCACCGCGATGAAAAACGTCCCCATGAACGACAGTTTGAAGTCGATCGCCGTCGCCGCGCTTCTGCTGACCATGTCGACGGCATGTTCGATTTTTCCCGAAACCGACCCGGTGCAACTGCTGGATCCGCAGCCGCCCTCGTCTGCAAGCACCGGGCAACCCCGGGCGTGGACGCTCAACGTGTACCGCCCGGAAGCCGATCCGGCGCGCGACTCGACGCGTGTGCTGGTGAGAACAGGTCAGGGGCAGCTCCAGGTTCACGCCACCGCGCGCTGGGTGGCTGCAGCACCGGATTTGTTGCGCACGCTGCTGGTGCGCTATATGCGCGACGCCAACGTTCTGAGCGAGATCAGCGCCGGCGCCGCCGGCATGGACCGGACGCTGGCGCTGGACCTGCGCCGGTTCGAACTGGTCGAAACCGGTGATCAACAGCTGGCGGCGGAAATTCGCATCGAGGCACGGCTGTTCGACGGCCGCAGCGCCGAACTGCTGGACCGCCGGCTTTTCGAGCGCCGGGAGCCCGTTGGTAACGCGGACTCGGACGCGATCATTCGCGGATTCAACAGCGTGCTCGGCGAGATTGTCCCCGCACTGGCCGCCTGGCTGACCGGCGAGGGCCCGGCGCCGGCCGGCGACTCGCCAGGCTGACCCGATCCTTCAGCCGATGCGATAATGCGTGTGTACCTTGACGAATCCAAGAATTGAAGGAAACATGCAATGAGCCAACGCGCACGCGAAATTCTCGATGCACTGGGCCTGCGGGCCGATACCCCCAACCCGGGCGCCTGTTTCGGTCCCGGCAGTTGGTCAACCACCGCCGACGCGGGCACGATCGATTCGATCAACCCGGCGTCCGGCCAGGTGATCGCCAGCGTTCATGCCGCATCCGAGGCGGATTACGAGCGAGTGCTGAAACAGGCCGTGGAAACCGCGCGCGCCTGGCGCCAGGTCCCGGCGCCCGAGCGCGGCGAAGCCGTCCGGCTGGTGACCGAGGCGCTGCGCAAGTACAAGGATCCGCTGGGCAGCCTGGTTGCGATGGAAATGGGCAAGATCAAGCCCGAAGGCGACGGCGAAGTCCAGGAAATGATCGACATCGGCGACTTCGCGGTGGGCCAGTCGCGCATGCTCTACGGCAAGACCATGCATTCCGAGCGCCCAGGCCATCGGATGTACGAACAGTGGCACCCGTTGGGCGTGGTC
>DATGCS010000280.1:0-7866 GCA_035311685.1 Wenzhouxiangellaceae bacterium | reverse complement strand
GTGGCGCTGAGTGGGAAATTGTGGGAAATTGTGGAATAAACCGCCCTGACTATGTTTTTCGGTGAAACAGCCATCAATCTGGACGCGAAAGGCCGCATGGCGCTGCCGACGCGTTATCGCGAATCGGTCGAGGAGGCTTCGGGCAAGCGCCTGGTGCTGACGTACTCGGCATTCGATTCCGGTTGCCTGTGGCTGTATCCCGAACCGGAGTGGGAGCGGGTGCGCGATCAGGTGATGGCGCTTTCCACGTTTAATCCCAGCCACCGGGGGCTTCAACGCCGCCTGGTCGGCTCGGCGACGCAGCTGGAGCTGGACGGGAGTGCTCGACTGCTTCTGCCGCAAACGCTCCGACAGGTGGCCGGTCTGGAGAAGAAGGTCGTGCTGATGGGCATGGGCGCGCGTTTTGAAGTCTGGAACGAAAACGTGCTCAACCAGCGGCGAGCCGAAGAGGAGCGGTCGATACAGGAGCAGGCCTCAGCCGAAATGGCCGAGTTGGTGCTGTGATGGAACATGTTCCGGTACTTGAGGAGGCGGCAGTGAACGCCTTGAACGTGCGTGCAGATGGCTCATACCTGGACGCGACATTCGGTCGCGGCGGGCACGCACGGCTTGTTCTGAATCGTCTCGGCCCCCGCGGGCTGCTGATTGCGCTGGATGCCGATCCCGAAGCGATTGCATTCGGCGAGCGGGAATTCAAGGACGATCCTCGCCTGCGGCTGGTCCGATGCAATTTTCGCGAGCTGGAGGCTGTCGTTCGCGAACTGGCGCCGGAAGCCGGCGTCGACGGGATCCTGATGGATCTCGGCGTGTCTTCGCCGCAGCTCGATTCCCCCGAGCGCGGTTTCAGTTTTCGCCACGACGGCCCGCTTGACATGCGGCTGGACCCGGATGCCGGCATCTCCGCGGCAGACTGGCTGGCCGAAGTCGACGAAGCGAGTCTTGCCGACGTGCTCTTTCAACTGGGTGAAGAGCGGTTTTCGCGGCGGATCGCGCGAGCGATTGTGCAAGCGCGGGAATCGGAGCCCATTCGAACCACCGCGATGCTGGCGGCGCTTGTCGAAAAGGCGGTGCCTGCCGGCGCCGCGCACGCCAGCCGCATTCATCCCGCTACCCGCACCTTCCAGGCGATCAGGATCGCCGTCAACGCTGAGCTGGACGCGCTTGACGAGGCGCTTCAGGCCGCCATCGATTCGCTGGCGCCGGGCGGGCGGCTGGTGGTGATCAGCTTTCATTCGCTGGAAGATCGGCGCGTCAAGAGGGCCATTAGAGAAGCCTCCAGCGCCCCGCCGGCCAGCCGGCGCATGCCCAGCGCCCCGTCTTTTTCGCCGCGCCTGAAGGCCATCGGCAAGCTGGTGCGCCCTGACGAACAAGAAGAATCAATCAATCCCAGGGCCCGCTCGGCGCGCATGCGGGTGGCCGAACGTCTGGCCGATGTCTCTGTCGGAGGTTCGGCATGAAGACCTGGGCACTGCTCGTTTTGCTGCTGGTGGGCGCGGTCGCCAGCGCCGTCTCGCTGATCGCGCTCAAGCACCAGGGCCGGCAGCTTTTCATCGAGCTCGAACGCGAAGGGCGACGGCACGATCAGCATCAGGTCGAATGGTCGCGGCTGCAGATCGAGCTGGCCTGGCTCGGCGAGACGGGTCGTATCCAGACGCAGGCCGTCGACCGCCTGCAAATGAAATCGCCGGGGCAGGTTCGGGTGCTGGTGGCCGAAGATGGCTGAGCCGCGCAACAGCTTCGGGATTTGCCGGCTGCGGGTTGCGCTGCTGATTGCGCTGATGGGGCTTGCGGCCGTGGGGCTGGTCGCGCGAGCGATCAAACTGCAGGTGATGGATACTGAATTCCTGCAGGAAGAAGGCGAGGCGCGGTTCCTCCGCCAGGTCGAAATTCCGACCATGCGCGGTCGTATAATCGATCGCAATGGCCAGCCGCTGGCGGTTTCCACCCCGGTCGATTCGGTGTGGGCGCATCCGGGTGAACTGCTACAGGCCGCCGACCGGATTCCGCTTCTGGCCAGCGTGCTGGGTGAGGATGCCGACGCGATCCAGCGCCGTCTCAGCCAGCGCGCCGACCGCCAATTCGTCTGGATCATTCGCCGGATTCACCCGGAGCTTGCCGACCGGATTCGTCAGTTGGATATTCCCGGTGTGTTCCTGCAGCGCGAATACAAGCGCTTCTACCCGACCGCCGACGTCAGTGCGCAGGTGGTGGGCATGACCAACATCGACGAGGTCGGGCAGGAAGGTCTGGAACTGGCCTACGACAGCTGGCTGACCGGGCGCACCGGGATGAAGCGGGTGATCCAGGATCGGTTGGGACGCGTGGTCGAAGATATCGAGCTGGTGCGCGAAGCCGAGCCCGGTCGCGAACTTCAGTTGACCCTGGACCGGCGCCTGCAGTATCTGGCTTACCGCGAGCTTGTCGCGACAATAGCCGAGCATCAGGCCCGCTCGGGGTCGGTTGTGGTACTGGATGTCAAGAGCGGCGCCATCCTGGCGATGGCCAACTATCCGTCATTCAATCCGAACGCGCGCGAGCGCGGCTCTACCGAGGGTATCCGGAACCGCGCCATGACCGACGTACTCGAGCCCGGGTCGGTGGTCAAGCCTTTTGTCGTCGCTGCGGCGATGGAGGCGGGCCTGGCGCGTCCGGACATGCTCATCGACACCGCGCCCGGATACATGAGCGTATCGGGCCACAGAATCGAGGATTTCCGCGACTACGGCGAACTGACCGTCACCGGTGTGCTGACAAAGTCGTCGAATGTCGGGGTCGTCCAGCTGGCGATGGCCATGGACGCCCGCCACATGTGGAGTATGTATTCGCGGCTGGGATTCGGTCGCGTGACCGGTTCCGGGTTCCCCGGCGAATCGGCCGGGGTGCTGCGCGACTATCAACGCTGGCGCAAGCTGGAGCAGGCCACGCTGGCCTATGGATACGGACTTTCGGTCACCCCTTTACAGCTGGCGCGCGCCATGGCGGCTGTCGCCGATGGCGGTCGTCTCCGCCAGCCGAGTTTCATCCTGGATTCTGACAACCCGACCCAGAGCATCATGGATCCGGCGCTGGCCGACGAGCTGGCCATGATGCTGGAGACGGTTACCGGCCCCGACGGCACCGCCAGCCGCGCCGCCATAGACGGCTACCGGATCGCGGCCAAGACGGGAACTTCGCGCAAGGTCGGGGTATCCGGCTACAGCGATCGCTATGTGTCCAGCATCGCAGGATTTGCACCGGTCACGCGCCCGCGCCTTGCCGCCGTGGTCGTGATCCAGGATCCGGGCGGCGACGCCTACTATGGAGGACTGGTCGCCGGCCCGCTGTTCGGCCGCGTGATGGCCGACGCGCTTCGTCTGATGAACGTGCCGCCCGATGACGTATCGTCGTTGATGACGATGGCCGGAGATTCGCCATGAAGCCGCTGGACCGGATACTTGCCGGCCTCGTCGATGCCGAGCGCATCCCTCCGCTGAGCATCGCCGGTCTGGCCATGGATTCTCGCCGGCTGGCGCCCGGAGACGCCTTCCTGGCCGTCAAGGGCACCCGCGGACACGGCATGGAACACGCTGAATCGGCTCTGCATGCCGGGGCGGCGGTGGTACTGCACGACGGCGGCGTGTCGGTGCCGGAAGAGATCCAGGCGCGCTGCGTCGAAGTGCCGGGACTCGCCGCCGAACTGCACACGCTTTGCATTCGGTATTGGGACGACCCCGGGTCGAAGCTGGACCTGACGGCAGTGACCGGCACCAATGGCAAGTCATCGGTGGCGTGGCTGCTGGCCCAGGCGCTTAACGGCGGCATGATCGGCACGCTGGGCATCGGCCGGCCGGACGCGCTTTCTGCCGCCAGCCACACCACGCCCGATCTGCCGTCGCTTTACAAAACCCTGGCCGGGTTGCGGGACGACGGCGTCGGCAAGGTGGTGCTCGAGGCCTCGTCGCATGCGCTGGACCAGAAACGGCTGGCCGGCCTGCGTTTCGGCAGCGTGATCTTCACCAATCTGGCCCACGATCACCTCGACTATCACGGCTCCCTGGCGGCCTACGGACGCGCCAAGGCGCGATTGTTCACCGACTACCCCAGCCGCCACCAGTTGATCAATGTGGACGACGAATACGGGCGTCGGCTCGCGGACGAACTCAAAGACTCGCCCGGCCTGGTGCGCTACGGCCTGGAAACCGCTCGCAGGCCGGATGTGCTCGGCACTATCAGACGCGCCACGCTTGAAGGTCTGCAAATGGACGTCAACACGCCCGAGGGCCGCGTGTGCTGCACCAGTCGTCTGATCGGGCGGATCAACGCCAGCAACATCGCGATCGTGATCGCCGAATTGACCGTCAGGGGTTACAACGTCGATGACATCGCCGGGATCGTCGCCGACCTGGATCCGGTCCCGGGCCGGATGAATCGCATCGACGGGCCGTCCGGGCAGCGCGTGGTCATCGACTATGCGCACAGCCCGGACGCGCTGGAGAACGCACTGACCACACTGCGTCAGGTGACCGATGAGCGCCTGGTCTGCGTCTTTGGCTGCGGCGGCGAGCGCGATCGCGGCAAGCGACCGATGATGGGGCGCATCGCCGAATCGCTGGCCGACGAAGTGATTCTCACCAACGACAATCCCAGGGCCGAGAATCCGATGAAGATCCTGCGCGAGATCCAGGCCGGCATGGCACGGCCCGATCGCGTACGCGTGATCCCGGACCGACGCCAGGCCATCGGCTGCGCGGTGGCCGGCACGGGCATGGGCGACTGCGTACTGGTGGCCGGAAAGGGGCACGAACAGACCCAGGATCTGGGTGACAGCGTGATCGCATTCAGTGATTTCGATGCGGTGAAAAGCGCACTGGTGCAGGCCGCATGATCCGCTTCGAACTGGAACGTGCCGCAAGCATCGTTGAAGGGCGGTTGCACCGGCCTTCGGAGAGTTTCGAAGCCGGCGCATTCGTCGGCATGACCCAGGATTCGCGCGCGCTCAAGCCGGGCAATCTCTACTGCGCTTTGCTCGGCGAGCGTGTAGACGGACATCGCTTTGTAAGTGATGCCGCAGGTGCAGGTGCGGCGGCCGCGCTGGTATCCGATGTTGTCGATGCACCGCTCGCGCAGATCGTGGTCGACGATGTCGTCCAGGCCATGGGCCGGCTGGCCGGCGCCTGGCGCGCATCCATGAACGTGCGCGTTGCGGCGATAACCGGCAGCAACGGCAAGACCACGGTCAAGACCATGCTCGCGTCGATCATGCGTCTCGATGCGCCGACGCTGGCCACCCGGGGCAACTACAACAATGAAATCGGCGTGCCGCTGACGCTGGCCGCGCTGGGTGAGCAGCATCGCTATGCAGCAATTGAAATGGGTTGCGGCAAGCCGGGCGACATCGATTACCTCGCGGCCATGGCACGACCCGACGTGGGCGTCGTCACCAACGCCGGTCCGGCCCATCTGGAGCGTCTCGGCAGCATCGACGGTGTGGCCCGCACCAAGGGCGAGCTGTTCGCAGCGCTGGGCGCCGACGACGTTGCGGTGATCAACCGCGACGACGATTACTTCGAATACTGGCGCGGTCTGTGCACTGGAAGTCGTCAGCTCGGGTTCGGCCGCTCGGACCGGGCGGACGTCAGGCTGGACGCCGACAATCAGGTCACGACGCCGGCGGGTGCCTTCACGCTCGAAATGGCGCTGCCGGGTGAGCACAACCGGATTAACGCGCTGGCGGCTACCGCAGCTGCGCTGGCGCTGGGTATCGATATCGATTCAATCGCCAGAGGCCTGGCCGCGGTCGGCAGCCTTCCCGGGCGTCTCAGCGAACGTGAGATGGGCGGCGGCTGGCGCCTGATCGACGACAGCTACAACGCCAATCCGGCATCGCTGCATGCCGGCCTGCAGGTGCTGGCCGTGCGGCCCGGCAAGCGCTGGCTGGCAATGGGAGAAATGGCGGAGCTGGGTGAGGCAAGCGTAAGACTGCACCGTGAAATCGGGCGCGCAGCGCACGACCTGGGCATCGACAGGCTTTTCGCGATCGGTACCCAGGCCGAGTCGACCGCCGATGCGTTCGGCGCCGGCGGCGAAGCCTTCAGCGACATGGATACCATGGCCCGGCGCATGCAGGATCTTCTCGAACCCGACGTGACCTGCCTGGTCAAGGGCTCGCGCTCGGCGCACATGGAGCAACTCATCGACCGGCTCGCGGCCGCGGAGGTGACGCCGTGCTGATGTGGTTGTTCGAGGACATCCTTGCGCTGGACATCGCGCTGTTCGGTTTCATCACTTTCCGCACCATCATGGCGTCACTGACCGCGCTTGTGGTTTCGCTGGCGGTGGGGCCGATTTTCATCCGCTACCTGACCGCGCGCAAGCTGGGCCAGCCGATCCGCGAGGTCGGTCCGCGTACGCATATCGACAAGGCCGGCACGCCGACCATGGGTGGTGCGCTGATCCTGATCTCGGTGCTGGTGTCCACCGTGCTGTGGGCGGACGTGGGCAATCGCTACGTCTGGACCGTGCTGTTCGTGACCGCGGCGTTCGGCATGATCGGTTTCGTCGACGACTATCGAAAGTTGAAATACAACGACTCGAAGGGCCTGAGCGCTGCCGCCAAGTACACGCTGCAGTCGCTGGCCGCGCTGGTGGCCGCGGTATTCCTGTACACGACCGCCGACGTGCCGGGTGCCACCACGCTGCTGATGCCGTTCTTCAAGGACGTCATGCTGCCGCTGGGTCCGGCGTTCATCGTATTGAGCTATTTCGTGATCGTCGGATCGTCGAACGCGGTCAATCTGACCGACGGGCTGGACGGCCTGGCGATTGTGCCGGCCGTGATGGTCGCTATCGGTCTCGGCATATTCGCCTACGCCGCCGGGAACGCGATTTTCGCCGACTACCTGGGCTTTCCGTTCATTCCGGGTGCCGGAGAAGTGGCCATCATCTGTTCGGCGCTGGCCGGTGCGGGGCTCGGATTTCTCTGGTTCAACACCTACCCGGCGCAGGTCTTCATGGGTGACGTGGGCGCACTTTCGGTGGGTGCGGCGCTGGGCGTCATCGCGATCATCGTCCGCCAGGAGCTGGTGTTCATGCTGATGGCCGGCATCTTCGTGCTGGAGACCGTTTCGGTGATCATGCAGGTGGTCTCGTACAAGCTCACCGGCAAGCGCATCTTCCGCATGGCGCCCATCCATCACCACTTCGAACTCAAGGGCTGGCCGGAGCCCAAGGTGATCGTCCGTTTCTGGATCGTCGCCGTGGTGCTGGTGCTGGTAGGTCTCGCCACGTTGAAGGTGCGCTGATGACCGCGGTGCGCAGACAGGCAAGACGCTATTCCGATCCGGCCCGCGGCGTGTCCATCGACCGGCCGCTGGTGCTCGCGATTCTCGCGTTGCTGGCGGTCGGACTGATCATGGTGGCCTCCACCTCGGTGGCGGTGGCCGAAAAATACGCGGTGAGCGAATGGCATTTCTTCAGCCGCCACCTGATGTTCGTGATGCTCGGTCTGGCCCTGGCCGTCGGGGTGCAGTGGCTGAACACGTCTTTACTGGAGAAATCGGGCCGCCTGTGCCTGCTGCTTTCGTTGCTGCTGCTCGCCGCGGTGCTGGTGCCCGGCATGGGCGTCACCGTCAACGGCGCGA
The DNA here is from genome assembly GCA_035311685.1 of Wenzhouxiangellaceae bacterium. Classification (GTDB taxonomy): domain Bacteria; phylum Pseudomonadota; class Gammaproteobacteria; order Xanthomonadales; family Wenzhouxiangellaceae. The sequence goes on along the minus strand of DATGCS010000280.1, from coordinate 247 downwards.
CGCGCTGGCTCAACCTGGGCATTTTCCGGTTCCAGGCGGTCGAGGCGGTGAAGCTGCTGATGATCATCTATATCGCCGGCTATCTGGCCCGCAGGCCGGGACTGGGCGATGCCGGTCTGATGGACACGCTAAAACCCTTGCTGGTCGGGGCGATGGTGGCGGCGATCATCCTCAAGCAGCCGGACATGGGCTCGGCGATGGTGCTGATGGCCATCCTGGGCGGCATGGTCTGGCTGGCCGGTGCGGC
>DATGCS010000279.1:0-3084 GCA_035311685.1 Wenzhouxiangellaceae bacterium | reverse complement strand
GTAAAAGTCGCTTACGGCACTCTTGTGCCGCAGCAGAGCAAAGCCTTCACGATCGAGGTCGGTCTCCGGCAACGCCTCCCTGGCGTTGTGGATGTCTACCTCGTGATTACTATAGTTGCCAAGGTGCTCGGTCTGATCCCCGCCGCCCTTGGAAGGCACGTAGACCAGCGGCGCCGAAACGTCGGCCAGAAACTTGAGCTCTGCTTTGAACGGCGCTTGCGCGGACTGATTCATCGCTTGCTCTCCGGGATTGGCACTGACTGCTGAGTCGAACACATCGAGTCTGAACCCTACCGGCTTCGGACAATACTGTCTATGTCGGGCTTCAAATCGATCCGGACCTTATCGGGTACGAAACAAGGTCTGACCCAGGCTATGTTTCCGGCTGGATGCCAAAAGCCTTCATGCGATAGGTCAGCGTCGAAGGCTTGATCTGCAACAACTCGGCGGCGCCGCCGCTGCCCGACACGCGCCAGTCGGCCGTTTTCAGTGCCGCAATCAAGTTGTTACGTTCGAGTTCACGGAACTCGCTTTCGGTCATGAATCCTTCCGCGGCATCGACCTGGCTGAAAACCCCGGCTTCGGCATCGGACGCGGCATCAGGGTAGGCGTCTCGCTCCGGAGCCCCGAGCTCCAGCGCCAGGCGCGAACCGCGGCTCAGGATCACGGCACGTTCCATCACGTTCTTGAGTTCACGCACGTTGCCCGGCCAGCGCCGGCTCTCGAGCTGCCGTGCCTGCTGTTTGCCGATTGCCAGGCGTTCGCGGCCCAGTTCATCGCAAAAGCGATTCACGCAATGAACCGCCAGCGGCACGATGTCCGGCTTGCGTTCTCGCAGCGGCGGGACGGTTACCGGGAATACGCTCAGCCGGTAATACAAATCCTCCCTGAACCGGCCCGCTTCGACCTCGGCGCGGAGGTCGCGGTTGGTGGCGGCAACAACGCGGACGTCGACCGAGACGGTCCGATCGTCGCCTACCGGTTCGAACTCGTTTTCCTGCAGCACCCTCAACAGCTTGCTTTGAAGCGAAAGTGGAATCTCGCCGACCTCGTCCAGGAACAGCGTGCCGCCGTCGGCGAGTTGCATGCGTCCTACGCGGTCGCGGTGCGCGCCGGTGAACGCGCCCTTGACGTGACCGAAGAACTCACTCTCGAACAGGTCCTTGGGCACCGAGGCGCAATTGACCCGGATCAGGGGGCAATCGCTGCGATCGCTGGCGGCATGGATGGCCCGGGCGATCATTTCCTTGCCCACGCCCGACTCGCCCAATATCAGCACGCTCACCGGCGTTGCAGCGACCGCCTCGACCTGCGCCAGGGTGTGCTTGAGCGCCGGGCTCTCGCCGATGATTTCGCCGAAATTGACCGTTAGATCGACCTCCTCGCGCAGGTAGTCGCGCTCGAGCTCGAGTTGCCGGTTGAGTTCGCGGATCCTCTCGAAGGCCTCGTCGCGTTCTTTCTCCACGCGCTTGCGCGCCGAAATGTCGCGAAAAACCACAACCGCGCCGTCGGGCTCGCCGCGCTCCGAGAGGATCGGGGTGCTGGTGTACTCGACCTGCCGCGTGTCGCCGTCGCGGGTCCAGAACACCTCATCGTCGACACGATGCACCTTGCCGTCCTTGATCGCCGCGTACACCGGGCAATCGTCGCGCGGGTACGGCGAGCCGTCGGCGTGCGAGTGATGATGCATTTCGTGCACGCCCCGACCGACAACATCGTCAAGGCGCCAGCCCAGGAGATCGATCGCAGCGCGGTTGGCGAAAGTGCCGTTGCCGTCGCGATCCAGACCGTAGACGCCCTCGCCGGCCGCTTCGAGGATCAGTTCAAGCCGCTGCTTGACCGCTTCGACTTCGGCATGCGCCTTCTCTCTTGCCTGCTCGGCTTCGAGTCGTCGTCTGATGTCGCGGAATACGATGACCGCGCCGGTGATTTCTCCATCCCGGACGATGGGCGTGCTGGTGTATTCCACCGGAATTGCTTGCCCGTCGTCGGTCCAGAACACATCCCTGTCGACCCGATGCACTTCTCCATCCCGGACCGCCGCATAAATCGGACAGTCCTCGGCCGGGTATGGGCTGCCGTCCGGGTAGGAATGATGGTGCACGTCGTGCAAGCGCTTGCCCAATATGTCCTCGGGCTTCCAGCCAAGCAATTCGACGGCCGCCCGATTGGCGAATGTCGCGCATCCAGAGGCATCGATTCCGTAAATGCCGTCGCCGGCGGCTTCGAGGATGGACTGATTTCGGTCGTGCAGCTCGTGGAAGCGGCTCTCGAGCGGGTCGCTTGCTTCAGCTTCCTTGATCTGAACCGCAACCAGGGCACTCTCGTCCGGCATGGTCAGCGACCAGGCGTAGAAGAGCCCGGCCGACCAGTCTCCCGGCCGGCCATACTCGATCGCAAGTGCCGTCACTGCCTCGCCTGTGGCAAGCACCGAATCGACCGCTGCGACGACATCCACGATCGAGACTGGCGCCAGGCAATAGGATAACCCGAGCCGTTCGCGATTCGGGCTCTCGGCAGCCAGCAAAGCCAGCAGCTCGGAACTTGCGACACGACAGCACCGGTCTGAATCCACCACTGCCAACAGCCCTGGCGCTCCCTCGACGAACCCCTCGAACGACAGCGACATGATCCATTTTCCTCTCAGGTTTTTGTGATTGTAATCGCAGGAATCTGCAATTCGCAAATTTCTGAAAAATATTTTTTCTCCTAACCTATTGTTTTTATTAGTGCTAATCAATTGGCACGCCGCTTGCTTAAAGGATGGCGCCAATTGGGCACTTCAATTTTCGCAACCGCAACCTGGGAGATCGACATGAATGCTGGAAACGAACTCAATGCAACGCGTCGCCAAGGAATCGTCGAGCCGGCGTTTTTCCCCGGGACCGAGTCCGCGGCGATTCCGACACTCGAACCGGACGACTTGCTCGAGGGCGGCCGGGGTTTCGACGAGAGCCTGCTCGCCGAAGTCCCTTACGCGCTCGAAGCCTACATGAGCCGTCAGTGCTTCGGCCTTTGCTGAGGGAACCCGCGATGCAGAGACCGCCGATACCACCCTTCAGTCGTCGAACCGCCCTGGAAAAA
>DATGCS010000278.1:0-2851 GCA_035311685.1 Wenzhouxiangellaceae bacterium | reverse complement strand
TGCCGTCATCGTTTGCGCTGGAATCGCATGACGAGTTCCGGGTGGTGCTGACAATTTTCGGACTGGGTTTCTTCCTGCTCAACGGCCTGATCAGCGCGCTCTATCTGCACGCCTGGCGACTGCGGCAACAACTCGAGATGGCACCGCCGGAAGCATTCGACACCGCCGCGGAGATCCTCGCCTGGCTGATCGTCGCCCTGTTCGGCCTGATTTCCATCGCGCTGGGCTGGCTGCTGCCCGACAGGCACGTGCCGATCGCCGCCTGGATCTACTGCGCGCTCATCGTCTATGGGCCGGTGTTTGACCGTTTTCAGCGCGCCGCCGCGCGCCGCCGATTCGGCTGAACCGATTGCAACGGGACCCGCCGCCAGGCGCGCGCAGCTTCAATCGCCGGCGCTTCTGGACCGCACCATGGTTTCCGGCTTCGGCGTCTCAGCGGTGCTGACGGGCAGCTTCGGATAATCGATGTCGGGCATTTCTCCGGTCAGCGTTTTCAAAAAGGCCGTGATGGCATCGACTTCCGATTCGGTCAGTTCGGAGCCCAACTGCGCGCTGCTCATGATCGATACCGCCTCGTCCAGGCGCCAGACGGCCCCCGAGTGAAAATACGGCGCCGTCAGCTCGATATTGCGCAGCGGCGAGGCCCGGAACACATATTCGTCGGTGGCCGTGCGGGTGACCTCGAAACGACCCTTGTCGCCTTCGGGCAATACGTCCGCACCCGGTTTCTGCACCAGGCCGAACGGAAAGTACTGCTGGCCGCCGAAGTTCACGCCGCCGTGGCAGCCGGCGCAACCCTTCTTGATGAAGTGCGTAAGACCCTGCTTCTCGTGATCGGTCAGCGCGGTATTGTCGCCCGCGACGAACTGGTCGAATCTCGAATTCGGGGTGGTCAACGTGGCCTCGAAGGCCTCGATTGCCCTGGCCATATTGTCGAAGGTCAGCGGGTTGTCCTGATCCGGAAACGATTCTTCGAAGCGCTCGACGTACTCGGGCATGCTGCCCAGGGTCTCGATCACCAGTTCCGGCGTGCTGGCCATCTCGACCCCGGCCTGCACCGGCCCCTTGGCCTGCTCGGCCAGGTCTTCGGCACGGCCATCCCAGAACTGCGCGGCGTTGAACACCGCGTTGAATACCGTGGGTGAATTGCGCGGGCCCTTCTGCCAGCCGTGGCCGATCGATGTCGGCAGGTCGTCGTCACCGCCCATACCGACGTTGTGACAGGTATTGCAGCTGATCAGATGGCTGGCCGACAGGCGCGGCTCGAAGAACAGCATCTTGCCCAGTTCGACCTTCTCGGGCGTGATCTCGTTGTCTTCCAGCGCCGGCGGCGCGTCCGGGATGACGCCGAAACGGGCCTTCGCCTGCTGGCGCAGCGAATCGTCGCCGAGGGCGGCGGCCGAAACCATGAGCGCCAGGATTCCAAGCGGGGTGCCGAATCGGGTTCCGGGTGCGAGCTTGAACATGACAGTCACCTTGAGTATACAGGTTATCTAATATAACACTGCCAGCGGCCGGGATAAGGTCCCGGCTCTGAAACGGATTCCCGGCAACCCAGGAGTGCATAATTGCCGGTCAATTCATAACACTCATGGGGAATCGGCAATGACCCACGTTTGCGCAATCGTCTTTCTTCGCCTGCTTGCGCCGATGGCACTCGCGCTGGCCGCAATCCTGCCGCTGACCGGCGGCGCCGAGGAAACGGGAGCAGATCCGGGGCCCACCGTAATCGTGGTACGCCATGCCGAAAAGATCGACGACTCTCGCGACCCGGCACTGAGCGAAGCCGGTGCCGAGCGAGCCGAGGCGCTCGCCGAGACGCTGGAACACGCCGGGCTCGACGCCGCCTATGCGAGTCAGTACCAGCGGACCCGGCTGACTGCAATGCCCGCGGCCCGGGCCGCCGGGCTACCCGTGCGCGTCGAGCCGATCGAAGGTGACGTGGATGCCTGGACGCAGGGTTTCTCGGCCGAACTTGCGCGCGACCACCGCTGCGAAACCGTTCTCGTTGTGGGACACAGCAACACGGTTCCGCCGCTCGTTGCAGCCCTGTGCGGCTGCCAGGTCGAGCCGCTGACTGATTCCGACTACGACCGGATCTACATCGTCAACGGTGCCAGGAGCCGGACACCCGACCTGATCGTTGCGCGCTATGGGAAAGCCAGCGGGCAATCCGACTGATTCACTTTTCGATCCACGAGCGGAAAGCCATGGCTTCCGCATTCATCCCGAGAAAAACGTCTCAGCTTCCGCAACCGCTATCTCACGCTGTGGAGCTTCGCCGCGATGGCGCGGGGCGTCGTGTTGGGCACGATTCTTTCCGGCTTCCCCATCTGGCTCGATTCATTGTCGATCGGCACGACCAACCTGCCGATTGCGGTCGGCTTGATCCTGATGGTTTACCTGCCGCTGGCGCGCGTTCGCAAAGGTCATCGGTCCGCTCGTCGAAGTGCCGGTACTGATCTCGCTGGTGATGGTCGCGCTACGGCTGAAGCGGCGCTGGTTCGCCGACTGGCTCGCGCAACAGGCCGCGTGAACCTTGCCCGCTCCCCGACACCGGTTTCCGTGGCAGAAGCTCAGTGAACGGTTCTCTTGTAGCGGCCTTCGATGAAACTGTCGAAGAATTGTCCCAGCGCCGGGTGCTGGATCTGCTGGCCCGAAGGTTCTTCTTCCAGGTGTTGTTCGGCGACGTAGGTCATGTGCTCGGCGCCGTGCACCAGCACGTGGTACCAGGGACGGTTCTTCGGCGGGTGACTGGTCGCCACCTGCTCGTACCATTCCTGTGTGCCGGCGAATTCCGGATCCACGTCGACGATCACGCCGCGATAGTCGTATTTCTTGTGATGGATGA
>DATGCS010000277.1:0-3386 GCA_035311685.1 Wenzhouxiangellaceae bacterium | reverse complement strand
GGACCTCGCCCGCCAGATTCGCCAGGCATTTTTCGGCGAGGAGGTCCAGCGGATACAGCGCGGCCAGGACGATGTCCGCGTCATGGTCCGCTATCCCCGCGAACAACGCACGTCGCAGGGTTATCTGGAGAACATGCGGATTCGCACGCCGTCCGGTGAAGAGGTGCCGTTCAACGCGGTCGCCGAACTGGAAATGGGTTCAAGCCCATCATCGATTCGCCGCTACAACCGCGAGCGATCGATCAGCATTACCGCGCGAATCGACAAGGATATCGCCGAACCCGGAGAAATCACACGCGAGCTGCAAAGCAAAATCCTTCCCGAAATCGTGGCCGGACACTCCGGGGTTAGCTATCGTCTTTCGGGCCAGACCAGAAGCAACCAGGAATTGTCACAGGAATTGCTGGCCGGTACCCTCTTCGCGCTGTTTCTGATCTACGCGCTGATCGCCATCCCGCTGCGCTCTTATCTGCAGCCCCTGCTGATCATGTCGGTGATTCCCTTCGGCACCATCGGCGCGGTGTTCGGGCACTGGATCCTCGGCATTCCGGTCAGCCTGCTGAGCATGTTCGGCATCATCGCGCTGGCCGGCGTGGTGGTCAACGACAGCCTGATTCTGGTCGACTTCGTCAATCATCACCGTAAACAGGGCGGAACGCGCATCGACGCGGCGCTCAAAGGCGCAAAAGCCAGGTTCCGGCCGATCATCCTGACGTCGGCGACCACCTTCCTCGGACTGGCGCCCATCGTGTTTTTCGAGAAAAGTCTGCAGGCCCAGCTGGTGGTGCCGATGGCCGCGTCTCTAGCATTCGGTATTCTTTTCGCCACGGTCATCACGCTGGCGCTGATCCCCACGCTTTACCTGGTCGGCGACGACCTGACACGCGGCGTTCAAAGAATGCTCGGACATCGCAAGCCGGCCGGCATGAGCGCCCACGCGCGCTCATGAATCCGAGCTGGCGAGACACGTCGCCAAGCAGCCAGTGACTCCCGTCCCGCCCGGTTCGACCCTGGACGAGCAGGTTCGGGCCGCCGGGCGCAAGCTGGGCGACCGCAACGAAGCCGCGCGGCTGGCAGCACTGGCGCTGGAGCAGCCGCTCGCCTGGATCTTCGCGCACGGCGACGAACATCTGGATCCGCGCCAGGCCCATCGCTTCGCCGAAATGGTAGACCGGCGGGCGCAAGGCGTCCCATTTGCCTACATCGCGGGCACGCGCGAATTTTTCGGACGTGAGTTCTCGGTCAGTCCGGCGGTTCTCATTCCGAGGCCGGAGACCGAACACCTGGTGGCGTGGAGCCTGGACCTGCCGCTGCCCGACGACGCGCGGGTTCTGGATGTCGGTACCGGCTCCGGCTGCATCATTCTGAGCCTGGCCGCCGAACGTCCGGCTTGGCAATGCGTGGCCACCGATATCAGCAAGGAAGCACTGGCCGTCGCGGCAATCAATCGCGGACGTCTTCGGCTGCCTCGGGTCGGTTTTTTGCTCGGCAACCTGATGCAACCGGTCGACGAAACCGGCTTCGATCTCGTGGTAAGCAACCCGCCCTACGTGGCTTCCGGCGACCGGCACATGAAAACAGGAGATATTCGTTTCGAGCCCGAAGTCGCGCTGGCCTCCGGACCCGATGGACTCGCACACTTGAAGGCGATCGTGGAAGCTGCACGCCATATGCTGTCAAAAGATGGCTGGCTTCTTCTGGAGCACGGCTACGACCAGGCGGCTTCGGTACGCGAGCTGTTTCGCGCGAACGGCTACGGGAACATCGAATCGCGGCGCGATCTGGCGGGGATCGAGCGGGTGACAGGCGGGACGAGTCCCGGGGTTAAGGGTTAAGGGTTAAGGGTTAAGGGTTACCTGATTACGTATGTATCTCAGCCATCACAGCGAACTTTCTGGGCAGCGGCGCCGTTCGGCAAGCCACATAGGCGAACCGTTCGACCATCCGGTCAAGCTCGAACCGGCGATTGAACCGGTAGGCGAAAGCGCCGAGATAGCGGCCCAGATGTTTCCCGGCGATCGCGTGATAGGTGCCATGAATGGCGTTCTTGACGTTTCCGAGCATCGTATTGACCCAGGTGAATTCCTGCTTCTCAACGCTCGACGGGCCACCGCCGGTATCAATGCTCCAGTGCGGACAGGTTTCAACGATAGCCCGAAAGCACGGCAGCCCGTCCGAGGTCACTTCGGCCTCGGCACTCAGGTGCTGCCGCGCCCAGCGATCCACACAGTCGCTGCGAAAGCCTGCCAGCGGCGTCATGCGCAGGGCCAGCGGCCGGCCGTCGGCGCTGCAGGCTACAGCTGCAACAAACGGCGTCTTGCCGGCCGCACCGCGCCCGCGCTTGCCGCCTCGGCGCTCGCCGCCCCAGAACGCGTCATCGACTTGCACCGAGCCGGTCAGCGGCTTGCTGTCGTCGCGCTCGCGCATGGCTTCCATGATCTTGTGCTTGAGCAGCCAGGCGGTGTTGTACGACACACCAAGGTGCCTGGCCAGCGCCATGGCCGAAAGCCCGGTCTTGCTTTGCGTAAGCAGAAAAATGGCCAAAAACCAAGTGGTCAAAGGCAATTTGGTGTTCTCGAACAGCGTTCGAGCCGTCAGCGACGTCTGATGATGGCAGCGATGGCACTGAATCAGCGGCCGTGCCTTCAGTTTGCAGCTGGTATCGTTGCCGCATTCCGGACAGCGGAAGCCCTCGGGCCAACGCAGCTTGAACAGCGCTTCTCTGCAGGCGGCTTCGGTACCGTATTTTTCGAGGAATTTTGGCAAACTCAAACCTTTCTGGAATTGGATTGCATTCTTGGCCATGTCGTAACCTCCTGTTTTAACGATGGTTACGAAATTAACAAACGGCTTTCTCAATAGCTGATAAAAGTACGTAATCAGGAAGGGTTAAGGGTTAAGGGTTAAGGGTTAAGGGTTTAGGGTTTAGGGTTTAGGGTTTAGGGTTTAGGGTTTAGGGAAAACCCCATACTAATGGGCTTTAGCGTTGCTTCAAGTTCCGTGGCGGCACAGGCTTGGGTTTTTTACCTTAAACCTTAAACCTTAAACCTTAAACCTTAAACCTTAAACCTTAAACCTTGAATTGAACCGTAGCCCGAAAATCCCCGAACAAAGCACCATCGACGAAAACCTGGGAGATTCCATGACCGACAGCGCAACCTTTGATCGACTGAAATCCGAACTCGCCGAGATCGAATCGGCCGGGCTGTACAAGCGCGAACGGCAGATCACGACGCCGCAGCGCATCGCGATCCAGACCGCCGAGCGCGGCGAGGTGCTGAACTTCTGCGCCAACAACTATCTGGGCCTGGCCGACAATCCCGAAATCATCGATGCGGCCCGGCAGGCGCTGGACGACCACGGCTTCGGCATGGCCTCGGTGCGCT
>DATGCS010000276.1:0-2415 GCA_035311685.1 Wenzhouxiangellaceae bacterium | reverse complement strand
CTCCCACGGGTGCGTTTTTTCCTTTTCAGTTTCGGCTTTGACTTCGACCGATAGCTTCGCCCCACGGTCATAGGGCACCAGGCCGGGTGCGGCGGCTCTAAACTTCAACTTCCACTTCATTTCGCCTCGCGCTGCGCGCTTGCAGGCGACCTACTTTTAACAAGCGCCTCAAAAGTAGGCAAAAGCGCTTCTTACAGGCGGCAGGTGTTCGAGGTGCTGGTCGGAGCGGTCTGGGGGTTGGGTGTCTGATCGCGGCGCTGGTTCGAGATCTTTTTGTCCGTTCGTCATGGTCCGCTTTGGCTCACGGGCGATGATTGAATTCCGGCTTCGATGGTTATCGGAGCGGGGTCGTGACGATCAGGAGGCGTTGGGATCTGCGGTGGATGCTGAAGCGGATTCCGGTTTGGGGTGGTGAGTGGGATCGGTGGCTTGACGGGCTTCGTCGTTTCCGCCAACACCATCCGTGGGTGGAAGCCCCTACCATAAGAATCCAGCAGATAGCCCCGCAACGTTCGCCACCGGGTAAGAACACCCACCGAAATCAAGCCCCCACCTCCCTCATCGTCCCAAACTGGAACTCACTTCAGCCTCCCCAAAGCAGCAGTGCGAGCACAATCGTCACGACCCCGCCCCGATAACCATCGAAGCCGCAAGCTCCTCGTCACCCGGGAGCCGAAGCCGAACACCCCGCTCGTACAAGAAGATCTTCGAAGGAAACCCCATCTCTTACACCTAACCCCAAACCCTTCCGACCAGCACCGCCAACAGCTGCCGCCTTTAAAGCGCACTTTTGGTTACTTTTGTTGCAACCGACAAAAGTCACTCGCCTGCAAGCGCGCAGCGCGTGGCGAAAAGAAGTTGAATTCGACTTAGGAGCCGCTGCACCCGGCTTGGTAGCCCTCATCAGGGCGTGGCAAGATGACTTTGATTTAAAGCCGCCGGCACCCGGCATCGGTGGCCACCGGGCGCCAACCCGGCTATTCCACCGTTACCGACTTGGCCAGGTTGCGCGGCTGGTCGACATCCGTGCCGCGCAGCACGCCCACGTGATAGGCCAGCAGCTGAAGCGGCAACACCTGCAGGATGGGCGAGGCGATGGAGTGCTTGATCGGCAGGTGCACCACCTCGATGCCGTCGGAGCTGTCCAGCGTGACGTTGCGGTCGGCGAATACGATGACCTGGCCGCCGCGCGCGCGAACCTCGTGCAGGTTTGACTTGAGTTTTTCCAGCAGGTGATTGCTGGAAGCCGACACGATGACCGGCAGGTCCTCGTCGACCAGCGCAAGGGGCCCGTGTTTGAGTTCGCCGGCGGCGTAGCCTTCGGCGTGGATGTAGGACACTTCCTTGAGCTTGAGCGCGCCTTCCAGCGCGATCGGGAACTCCGGGCCTCGGCCGAGGAACAGTGCATGCGACTTGTCGGCGATGCCGATCGCAAGTTCGGCAATGGCATCGTCCAATGCCAGCACTTCGCGGGCTTCCTGGACGACTTCGCCCAGAGCGTCGATGGCCTCATGCAGCTTTTCCGGTGCAAGACCGTTTTCGCGCGCGAGCGCAGCGCTCAGCAACAGCAGCGCGGTCAGCTGGGTGGTGAAGGCCTTGGTCGATGCCACGCCGATTTCGAGCCCGGCGCGCGTCATCAGGACGTGATCGCAGACCCGCGTGATGGCGCTCTCGGGCACATTGCAGATGCCTAGCCGGCCGATGTAGCGTCGGTCCGAGGCCAGTTCCAGCGCCGCCAGCGTGTCGGCGGTTTCGCCGGACTGCGAAATGGCCAGCATCAGGGTGCCTTCGGGCACGGCGGGGGTGCGGTAGCGATATTCGCTGGCGATCTCGACGGCCACCGGGATGCCGGCCAGGGCTTCGATCCAGTAGCGCGCGACCATACCGGCGTGATAACTGGTGCCGCAGGCCAGGATGTGAATTGCGCGAACGCCGCCGAGCAGTTTTCGATCAAGCCCGGGCAGGATTTCCCCACCGTCCAGATAGCCTTCCAGGGTCGCGGCGATGGCCGCAGGTTGCTCGTGGATTTCCTTGAGCATGAAGTGGCGGAAAGCGCCGCGATCGGCGCTGTCGGCCGGAATCGACGAGATCCGGGTCGGGCGGTCGACCGTTTGTCCCTGGATATCGGTGATGCGGATCGATTCGCGTTCGACTTCGGCGATGTCGCCGTCTTCGAGATAGACCATTTGCTGGGTCAGCGGCACCAGCGCGGCGGCGTCGGAGGCCAGGAAATGTTCTCCGACGCCGACGCCGACGACCAGCGGGCTGCCCTGCCTTACGCCCCAGACTCTGTCCGGATGCTCGACATCGAGAATGGCGAGGGAGTAGCTGCCCTCCAGTTCGCCGACCGCCGCGCGCACGGCGTCGAGCATCGAATCATGTTCGTCGATCTGGCGGTGAATCAGGTGACCGATG
>DATGCS010000275.1:0-2422 GCA_035311685.1 Wenzhouxiangellaceae bacterium | reverse complement strand
ACGAGGATGGGGAGGGCGCGGCGGAAGCTCGCATCCAGCTCGGTCGGCAGGGTGACCAGGTGGACCAGGATGCCCGAGGCCAGCGCCGCCAGGCCGACCAGCAGCAACGTGAGCCCGGCGCTGGGGATCTTCAGTGCAATCAGCGCCACCGGCATCAGTGCGATCAGCACCATGCCCAGCTTCTGGAACTTCTGCACCGATTTGACCATGCGCGTACGCGCGATCAGCGGCTGGTAGCCGTCGGCGTGCTGTATTGCGTGGCCCACTTCGTGCGCCGCCACCGTGACCGCGGTCAGCGAGGCCGAGCCGTAATTGCCGGGACTCAGCCGGACCACGCGCGCCTCCGGGTCGTAATGGTCTCCCTGTTCGGTCTGTTCCACGGTCACTGATTCGAGGCCCGAGCGATCGAGCAGGTGACGCGCCAGCTGTCCGCCTGTCCCGGGGTAACGGTCGGTGGGCTGAGAATATCGCTTCATGACGCGTTGCACCCACCAGCCGGGCAGAACCACGACGCCCAGCAGCAGGACGATGCCGAGGAGTATGTGCATATCAGTCGCCTCGAACCGATTCGACCAGGGCAAATGCCCCGCGCCGGTCCATGCCGCTGACCTTCACGAGAACCCGCGCCGCGCGCGCCGGCGGCAGCTCGGCGGCCAGTTCGCGCGCCAGCAGCGTGGTATCGAGATCCCGGGATAAAGGTTCGTCCGCGCCGCCTTCGATGAGCACGACGGCCTCGCCGCGTTGCTGGTCCGGATCGCCCTGGACCCAAGCGGCCAGTTCTTCGAGACGATCCCGCCGAACGGTTTCGAAGCGCTTGGTCAACTCCCGTCCCACGGCCGCCAGCCGGTTTGCGCCCAGCGCTGTGACGGCGTCCGTCAGGACCGGAAAAAGGTCGCGTGCTGGCACATAGAACACCAGCGTCGCGCGCTCGCGCGCCAGCGATTCCAGCCGCTTGCGACGTTGCCCGGCCTTCGCCGGCAGGAACCCTTCGAAGCAGAATCGGTCGCTTGGAAGCCCGGCCGCGGAAAGCGCCGCGATGGCGGCGCAGGGCCCGGGCACCGGGGAGACGCGGATTCCTGTCGCGTGCGCCCGGTCGACCAGCCTGTAGCCGGGATCGGAAATCAGCGGCGTACCGGCATCCGAGACCAGCGCCACATCCAGCCCGCCGATCATCAGTTCGATCAGATCCTCGACGGCACGCGACTCGTTGTGATCGTGCAGCACCACCCAGCGCGGCGGTTTCTGGCGAGACGGCAACAGCTTTCGGCTCACGCGAGTGTCCTCGGCGGCGATCACGTCCACCTCGGCCAGCACGTCGCGCGCACGCGGCGAAAGGTCGTCGAGGTTGCCCAGCGGGGTGGCGACGATCCACAGCATCCCGGGTTCGGCCGATGTTCGGGTCAAAGACTCTTTCCGTTGCGAGTAACGACGGTATTATGGCACCCATGAATCGAATCAATAGCAAGGTGCTGGCGTGCCTGGTGCTGACGCCGTTACTGACCTTGATGCTGGCTGCCTGCGCCCCTTCGGGCCCGGAAATCCGCCCCGATCAGCAGACTCGCGACCCCGATCGGCTGGCCGAACGCGGGCGGCATGCCGATGCCGCACAGGCCTGGCTCGAGTTGGCCGAAGAACAGCCTGAGCGCTCGATAGACGCGCGCATTGCCGCGGCCCGGCAGTGGCTCGAAGCCGGCCGGTCCGACGAGGCGAGGACGCTTGTCGCGGGTTTGAGAGCGGAAGACCTCGCGCCGGGAAACGACTTCGAAGTGTATCTCCTTGGCGCGGAAATCGCGCTCGCCGAACGCGATTTCACGACCGCCGGCCGCATTCTCTCGCTACCGCGCGAGCAGGTGCCGGAATCGCTTCTCGCGCGCTTCGACGCGTTGAACGAACGACTGGCCGAAGCCAACCCGAATTCGCCGGCTGCCCGCGTGGAGGCGCTATCCGAAGCGGTGTCCGAACCCGGGTTTCGGCCCGAAATGGCGCTTGCACTGCTGCTCGAGTTGCCGCTGGAAACGCTGCGCAATCTCCAGACCGAGCACGGCGACCGGCCCGCCCTGTCGCCGTGGCTGGATCTTGCGGTTTCGGCCCGGGCGCGCCTGATCGACGACCCGGAATTGCAGCGTTCACTGGCCCAGTGGCGACAGCGCCAAGGCATCGAGGCCGAAGTGGCGGACGATCTGTATCAATGGATCGCGGCCTGGCGCCAGACGCTGCCGATGCCCGAGAGCGTTTCGGTACTGCTGCCGGGCGACGGGCCGCTGGCCCGGGCCGGAGAAGTGCTGCGCGAGGGTCTGCTGGCCGCCTGGCTGCAAATGTCGCGGGACCGTCGCCCAGCGCTCGATTTCCATTACCTGGGCAACGAGCCCGATGCCGCCGTCGGTGCCTGGTTCGAGGCGCGTGAGCGGGGCAGCGACTTCGT
>DATGCS010000274.1:0-2125 GCA_035311685.1 Wenzhouxiangellaceae bacterium | reverse complement strand
TTCTTCCACCGTGTCGTGCACCAACCCGTAGCGAAATCCGCTGGACTCGATGCCGACGCCGGTGACGGCGCCGCCGACGGTGATGCTCTTGAGTTCCGGCACGATGGCCGGCGCCAGCCCGTGCGGCAGGGCCGCATCGACCAGATCGGCGTAGGTGGTCATGGCCTCGACGTCGGCAACCCCGGCCGCGCAGTCGATTTCGATGACATGATTCAGCGATGTCGCATCCAGCTCGGTGCGCCCGGAATCCTCGCGCGGCCGAAACAGGTTGCTGGTCGATTTTCGCAGCCTCACCGGGCCGTCGGAATCGGCAAGTGCGGCGGCCATCGCGTTGACCCGCACGCGATGCGCGTTTCGAGCCGGATTGCTCATCTTATCGGGCTCACCGAACCGGCACGTAGCGCGGCACATCACCCTTGCTCAGCACGAGTTGCCACAGGTTCAGACCGCGCGCACGGAAGGCGCCTGCACAACTGTTGAGGTAGTAGCGCCACATCCGGTAGAAGCGATCATCCAGGCCTTCGGCCTCCCTCAGCTCCGGCCAGGCTCCCAGGAAGTTGGCTTCCCAAGCCATCAGCGTACGGTCGTAGTCCGGGCCAAAGTTGTGCCAGTCCTCGAGAACGAACAAGCCTTCCTTTGCTCGCGTGAGCTGGGCTTCGGACGGTATCACGCCGCCGGGAAAGATGTATTTGGTTATCCAGCGATCTGCCGCGGAACGGCTTTCGTTGCCACCGATTGTATGAACCAGCGCCAGGCCACCGCACTTCAAGCGGTCCCTGGCAACTTCGAAAAAACCGCTGTAGTTTCTGGGCCCCACGTGCTCCATGAGGCCGACGCTGACGACCCGGTCGAATTCGCCGGGCTCATTCGCCGCATCCCGATAGTCCTGCTGCCGGATCTCGACCGACAGGCCCTCGCATAACCGACGGCCGTACTCGACCTGCCGGCTGCTGATGTTGTAACTGGTCACTTCGCAGTCGTGCTCGGCGGCCAGGTATCGGCTTAATTCGCCGAACCCGCCGCCAAGTTCCAGCACCCGCATGCCTGGCTCCAGGTAAAGCTTGCGCGCGACCAGCGCCAGCTTTGCGCGCTGCGCATCATCCAGCGCCGTCGCCTCGCCCGCCGGTCCGTAATAGGCGCACGTGTACTGCATGGTCGGGCCGAGCATCGTCTCGTAGAGCCGCGTTGGAAGATCGTAATGCTGGTCTGCAACCCTTTTTGAGCGCTCGCGGTTCTGCGCATTGGAAAGCCTGCTCAGCAACACCTGGAGCAGCATCGACGGGGTACGGATCTTGCGCTCGATTCGGGCCTGCAACAAGCGATAAAAAAATTCGTCCAGCTTTTCGACGTCCCACCACCCGTCCATATAGGCCTCGCCGGCGCCAAGCGTGCCGTCGGCCAGCACGCGCTTGAATAACCGATCGTCATGAACCTGGATATCCCATGATCGATCACCGCCGATCTCGATGTCGGCGTTGCGCAGCAGCGATGACAATTTCTTTCTGGCTGACACGGTCGTGCTCGCTTTTGAATCCCTATTGTCGGAATGCCATCCAAACGAGTTTGACACAAACCAGTTGGCCTTTTTTGCGTCATATCATGCAAATGCATCCGGGCCGCCGGAAGCTTCGCCCATTTGCCAGGGGCGTTTTTCGCGTTTTCGCCGTCGAAAGGGTCAAGCTCGGTAATCGGGATTCGCATAACCGTACCGGCAGCCTGCCGCCCAGCCCTTTCGATCATTGCCGTGGGCCGGCAGGCCGCCGGCGTCGGCGAGCATTCTGGCGGCGTGCATGAGATTCCAGGTCATGAAGGTAACGTTGCGCTGGGTGAAATCATTGTCCGGGCCGCCCGAGCCTTCGTCGGCGTACGACGGTCCGGGACCGGCCTCGCCGATCCAGCCGGCATCGGCCTGCGGCGGGATGGTGTAGCCCAGGTGCTGCAACGCGTAGAGGATGGTCATCGCGCTATGCTTGATCCCGTCCTCGTTGCCGGTGATGATGCAGCCGCCGGTTCTGCCGTAGTAGACCGACTGGTTCTTGTCGTTCAGCTTTCCCGATTCGGCATACAGACGCTCGATCAGGCGCCGGCAGATCGACGATTCCTCGCCCAGCCAGATCGGCGTGCC
>DATGCS010000273.1:0-3196 GCA_035311685.1 Wenzhouxiangellaceae bacterium | reverse complement strand
CCGGAAAAGATTTCCGCCTCGGCGCTGACGATATCGCATTGAATTGTCGATGCCATTTCTTAGTGACTCCGGGCCGTTGGATTAACGGCAATATCGTGCCCTCGGTGAGGGCGTGATTCGAGTTCGCTGGCAAGGCTTGAGGCGCGGCTGAAAACGCAGCGTACGCATTTGTACGTGAGTATTTCAGCCGTGCCGAAAACGCAACGAGCGGGCTCGAAGCGCGTCCTCGGGCCGCCCGATAACGCAGCCAGCGGGCGAATAGCGCGTCTTCAAGCGGCTTTTTTCTCGTTCATCTTCTCGGCTTTCTCGACTGCCTCTTCGATCGTGCCGACCATGTAGAAGGCCTGCTCCGGAAGGTGGTCGTATTCACCATCGACGATGCCCTTGAAGGCGCGGATGGTGTCCTTGAGCGAAACGTACACGCCCGGCGAGCCGGTGAACACTTCGGCGACGAAGAACGGCTGCGAGAAGAAGCGCTCGACCTTGCGCGCACGCGCAACGGCCAGCTTGTCTTCTTCGGAAAGCTCATCCATGCCGAGAATCGCGATGATGTCCTTGAGCTCCTTGTAGCGCTGCAGGGTGTTCTGAACCTTGCGCGCGACGTCGTAGTGCTCCTGTCCGACGACCAGCGGGTCGAGCTGGCGCGAGGTCGAGTCGAGCGGATCGACGGCCGGGTAGATGCCAAGCTCGGCGATCTGGCGCGACAGTACGACGGTGGCGTCGAGGTGAGCAAAGGTGGTCGCAGGCGACGGGTCGGTCAAGTCGTCGGCCGGTACGTAGACGGCCTGGATCGAGGTGATCGAGCCGGTCTTGGTCGAGGTGATTCGCTCCTGCAGATCGCCCATCTCCTTGGCCAGCGTCGGCTGGTAACCCACGGCCGACGGCATGCGGCCGAGCAGTGCGGACACTTCCACCCCGGCCAGCGTGTAACGGTAGATGTTGTCGATGAACATCAGCACGTCGCGGCCTTCGTCGCGGAACTTCTCCGCGATTGTCAGGCCAGTCAGCGCCACCCTGAGGCGGTTACCCGGCGGCTCGTTCATCTGGCCGTAGACCAGCGAGACCTTGTCGAGAACGTTCGAGTCCTTCATCTCGTGGTAGAAGTCGTTGCCTTCACGGGTACGCTCGCCCACACCGGCGAACACCGAGTAGCCTTCGTGCTCGATGGCGATGTTGCGGATGAGCTCCATCATGTTCACGGTCTTGCCCACGC
Source organism: Wenzhouxiangellaceae bacterium (assembly GCA_035311685.1). GTDB lineage: Bacteria > Pseudomonadota > Gammaproteobacteria > Xanthomonadales > Wenzhouxiangellaceae. The sequence goes on along the minus strand of DATGCS010000273.1, from coordinate 1,983 downwards.
CGGCGCCGCCGAACAGGCCGACCTTGCCGCCCTTGGCGAACGGGCAGATCAGGTCGATGACCTTGATGCCGGTCTCGAGCAGTTCGTTGCTGGACGCCTGCTCTTCGAAGCTGGGTGCCTTGCGGTGGATCGGCATGCGTTCGGTCTCACCGATATCGCCGATTTCGTCGATCGGCTCGCCGAGGACGTTCATGATGCGACCCAGCGTTTCCTTGCCGACCGGCACGGTGATGGCATCACCAGTATTGGTGACTTCGAGGCCGCGTTTCAGGCCGTCGGTCGAGCCGAGTGCAATCGTGCGCACCACACCGTCGCCAAGCTGCTGCTGGACTTCCAGCACAACCCCGCCTTCGCCGACGATCAGCGCATGGTAAACACGCGGCACGTCGTCTCGCGGAAACTCCACGTCGACCACGGCGCCGATAATCTGGACAATCGTACCCTTGCTCATCACACAAACCTCGTTTCTGGTCGGTGGGCTCCTTGCCGGGAACCCAAATTTTTACAGTTTTTCAATTTTGGTCGGTCAGACCGCGGCGGCACCGCCGACGATCTCGGAAATTTCCTGCGTGATCGCCGCCTGGCGGGCCTTGTTATAGGCCAGGTTCAGCTCGTCGATCAGATTGTTCGCGTTGTCGGACGCGCTCTTCATGGCCACCATGCGCGCGGCGTGCTCGCTGGCAAGATTTTCCAGCGTCGCGTTGTACACCAGTGATTCGATATAACGCACCAGCAGGTCGTCCAGCAGCGATTCGGGATCCGGCTCATAGAGATAATCCCAGTACTTGAGCATCGGTTCATCGGTGGCCGGCGGCAGCGGCAGAAGCTGGTCGATGGCCACGCGCTGGGTCATGGTGTTGACGAAATCGTTGTAGCACAGGAATATTTTGTCCAGCGTGCCGTCACGGTAGCCGTCGAGCATGATCTTGATCGAGCCGATCAGCTTTTCGAGCTGCGGCTGCTCGCCCAGGTCCTGGACGGCAGCGGAAATTTCGATCTTGATGCGCTTGAAGAACTGCTGGCCCTTTTTTCCGATGAGTACCAGGCTGATTTCCTGTCCGGCTTCCTGGTGCTCGCGGAAGCGCGGAAGGAGCTGGCGAAACATGTTGTTGTTCAGCCCGCCGCAGAGACCGCGATCCGATGAAATGATGACGTAACCGACGCGCTTGATCTCGTCGCGCTGCTGCGTGAATGGGTGTCTGTACTCGGGATTGGCATGGGCCAGATGGCCAACGGCCTGGCGGATCATGCGCGCATAAGGACGCGAGGCCTGCATCCGGTCCTGGGCCTTGCGAATCTTCGACGCCGAGACCATCTCGAGCGCGCGCGTGACCTTGCGCGTGTTCTTGATGCTCTTGATCTGGCCTACGATTTCCTTTGATCCACTCATTCGCCAATTTCCGATTTCATTTCAATTCAAGATGTGCCTGTGAGAGCGATTCTCCGAATCGCGATATGGAAATCGCTCCCACACCAGACTCGGACTTCTACCAACTTCCCGTCTTCTTGAACTCATCGAGCGCCTTCTTCATTTCTTCCTTGATTTCGTCGTTCCAGTCGCCGGTTTCGTTGATCTTGTTCATCAGATCGGGATGTGAGTTGTTCATGAAATCGCGCAGCGCATTTTCAAAAGGAACCACCTTGGGCAGTGGAAGATCATCGAGGTAACCCTCGTTGCCTGCGAACAGGCTGACCGCCATCTCGGCCACGTCCAGCGGCGAGTACTGCTGCTGCTTCATCAGCTCGGTGACGCGCTGACCGCGCTCGAGCTGCTTGCGCGTCGCTTCGTCCAGGTCGGAGGCGAACTGCGAGAATGCGGCCAGCTCGCGGTACTGAGCCAGTGCCAGGCGCGTACCGCCGCCAAGCTTCTTGATGATCTTGGTCTGGGCCGCACCACCTACGCGCGAAACAGACAGGCCGGCATTGATCGCCGGGCGGATGCCCGCGTTGAACAGGTCGGTCTCGAGGAAAATCTGGCCGTCG
>DATGCS010000272.1:0-5755 GCA_035311685.1 Wenzhouxiangellaceae bacterium | reverse complement strand
TCGCGTCCTGGTCCCGGTTCAAAGCACGCCGGGCGGCGCTACCGATCGGGTGCTGCAGGGCATATTTCCGTTGCCCGGAAACTTCTCCGAACTCGCCACCCGCATCGAACAGGCCTATTTCCGCTACGAAAACATCTCGTTTCTGCGCCAGCGCCTGCAGCAAAGCTTCGTCCTGATCCTGTCTCTGGTACTCGGGGTGACCGCCCTGCTGGCCATCCTGCTGGCGTTCAACGCCGCGCGTCGCCTGGTGCGCCCGATTCGCGATCTGGCGCAGGCGACCGAGTTGATGCGCGCCGGTGAATTTCCCGAGACCCTGGATGTCGCCAGCCGCGACGAGCTGGGCTTCCTGGTTGATTCATTCAACAGCATGGCCAGCCAGCTCAATCGAACCCAGCGGCTGCTCGAATCGCAGCGCCATTATCTGGAAACGCTGCTGGAGAGATTGTCGGCCGGCGTCATTGCATTCGACAGCCGGCGGCGGCTGAGTGCGGCCAACAGCAGCGCCTCGGATATCCTGGGGGTGCAGTTGAGCGATCTGCAGGGCCTGGAAATCGACGAATTGCGCGATCGTCTGCCTGAACTGGGCAAGCTGTTCGACGTCATCGCCCAGCGCATCGATGATTCAGGCGACCTGTGGCGGCAGGAAATCAAGCTCGAACGCGCGGACCGGGCGCTGGCGCTGGTATGCCGCGGCTCGACCCTGCCGGATTCGGGCGAGCCCGGGCGTACAGGCCACGTCGTGGTCTTCGACGACGTGACCGTGCTCGACCAGGCCCAGCGCCAGGCCGCCTGGGCCGAGCTGGCGCGCCGCCTGGCGCATGAAGTCAAGAATCCGCTGACGCCGATCCGGCTGGCTGCCGAGCGCCTGCAGCTGCGGCTGGGCGACGACGGCGACCCGGACCGTGCACGGCTGGTCCAGCGCGCCACCGGCACCATCATCAACCAGGTCGACAGCCTCAGGCGCCTGGTCGACGCTTTCGGCGACTACGCGCGCCCCGGAAGCAGCCGGCGCGAGCCGCTGGAACTGGAACCGCTGATCAGCGGCATCGTCGACCTGTGGTCGGCCGGCGATACCGGTGTCCGGTTCGAGCTCGACCTCGAACACGGCAATGCGCGCCCTGTCGGCGATGCGGGCCAGTTCCAGCAGGTGCTGAACAACCTGGTGCAGAATGCCCGTGAGGCGCATCCCGACGGCGCGCCGCTTATGCGCATCCATTCGGAAGTCCACACCGAGGGCGAAGACGAGTGGCTGGCGCTGGAAGTCTCCGACGACGGACCCGGCTTCGACCCCGACATCCTGCCTCGGGTATTCGAACCCTACGCCAGTACCAAGCCACGCGGTACCGGCCTCGGGCTGGCCATTGTTCATCGCATTCTGGACCAGATGGGCGGCCGGATCGAGGTCGAGAACGCGCCGCAAGGCGGCGCCTTGATTCGACTGCAGCTACCGTTGCGATCGTGATCGATGCGCTATCCTCTGCCCCAGGGAAATCAAACCCGGAATAATCCGGGTTGAAAGGAGCTGCCGTCCGATGGCTGCGACCATCTTGATCGTTGACGACGAACCGGATATCCGCGAACTGATCGGGGAAATCCTGGCCGACGAGGACTACGTGCCGGTACTGGCCTCCTGCGCGGCAGAAGCCCGCGAGCGGCGCATCGAGTCCGATCCGGACCTGATCCTGCTCGACGTCTGGATGCCCGACAGCGACGGCATCAGCCTGCTGCGCGAATGGCGAGAGCAGGACACGCCGCTGTGTCCCGTGGTGATGATTTCAGGCCACGGGTCGGTCGAAGCCGCGGTCGAGGCCACTCGATACGGGGCCAGCGATTTCATCGAAAAACCGGTCTCCATGGCGCGGCTGCTCAACACCGTGCGCAAGGCGCTGGCCGGCGGCCGGGATACCACGGCCGCCTCGACGGCCGACGCACGAGGCGGCGACGTTCCGGAACCCATGGGACGATCGGCCGCGGTGGGCGCCCTGCGCGAGCGTCTTGCGGTCGTCGAACCGGCACACGGCAATGTGCTGATCATCGGCGAGGCCGGGAGCGGTCGATCGACCCTGGCGCACTGGATACACACGCGTTCACCGGCAGCGGGCGCAAGCCTTCACGAGATCGCCTGTGGCCCCGGCAGCAGCCAGCTGGCCCGGCTTGAAAACGCGTCTAACGAGCCGGCGACGCTGATACTGGATCATTTCGAGGCGCTGGGTGACGATGACCGGGCGCGGCTCAACCGCCTTCTGACCCGCACCTCCTCGCCGGTTCGCGTCATCGCCATCGCCACCCCGGGGCTGCAGCAGCGCGCCGCGGCCGGGCACTTCGACAACGCGCTCTATCAGCGCGTGGCCGAGAGCGTGCTCGAGGTACCGGCACTGCGCGAGCGAAGCGAGGACATTCCGGAACTGGTGCGCTACCTGGCCGAGCAGCTGCCGGCGCGCGAAAATCTTCCGTACCGGCCGGTGCCGGTACGGGTGCAGAATCAGCTGCGCCAGCACAACTGGCCGGGCAACCTGCGAGAGCTGGCCAATTTGCTGCGCCGGCTGCTGCAAACCGGCAGCGAGACGCCGGTGGAACCAGACGAGGTGACCGCGCTTCTAAAATACGCCGATCCCGACCAGGCACGCACCATGGCCGCAGGGCATTCGCCGCTGTTCGAACTGCCGCTGCGCGAGGCCCGCGAGGCCTTCGAGCGTCAATACCTGATCACCCGCCTCCGCCGTGCCGACGGCAGCGTCGGCCAACTCGCCGAGGCCGTCGAAATGGAGCGCACGCACCTGTACCGCAAGCTCAGGCAGCTCGGCATCGATCCAAAACAGGTCCAGGAAGAAAACGAATGAGGATCATCATTCTCGGCGCGGGGCAGGTCGGCTCCGGCATGGCGCATTCCCTGTCACGCGAGGAAAACGATCTTTCGGTCGTCGATACCGATCCGGAACGGCTGCGCGAACTGCAGGAAAAGCTCGACATCCGGACGGTGCTGGGGCACGCCTCGCGGCCCGAAACGCTGATCCGCGCCGGCATCGACGATGCCGAACTGCTGATCGCGCTGACCAATTCCGACGAGACCAACATGATTGCCTGCCAGGTGGCCTACTCGCTGTTCAACACGCCGACCAAGGTCGCCCGGATCCGCGCCGCCGATTACCTGGCGCATCCCGAGTTGTTCACCCGTGAAAATACGCCCGTCGACTTCCTGATCAGCCCCGAGAAGCTCGTGACCGACCACGTTCAGCGTCTCATCGAATATCCGGGCGCGCTGCAGGTGCTGGATTTCGCAGACGGCCGCGCCCAGCTGGTCGCCACCCGCGCAGTGCGCGAAGGCAAGCTGGTCGGGCGCGCGCTCAAGAGCCTGCCCGACGAACTGCCCGCCGGGGTCGATGCCCGGGTGGCGGCCATATTCCGGCGCGACGAGGCCATCATTCCGGAAGGCGACACCATCATCGAAGTCGACGACATGGTGTTCTTCCTCGCCCCGACCCAGGAAATCCGGGATGTGATGGCAACCTTCGGCAGCACCGCCGGACCCGCCCGCCGTGTGCTGCTGGCCGGCGGCGGCAATATCGGCGCGGCGCTGGCCAGGCGGCTGGAGCGCAATCTCCACGTCAAGATCATCGAACGCGACCCCAAACGCGCCGAACGCATCGCGGAAGTGGTCGATACCTCCATCGTGCTGGTCGGCGACTGCGCCAACGAGGACCTGCTGCGCGAGGAAGGCATCGACGAGATGGATATCTATTGCGCGCTGACCAACGACGACGAGGCCAACATTCTCTCTTCAATGCTGGCCAAGCGCATGGGGGCGCACAAGGTCATCACGCTGATCAACCGCGCCGCCTACGTCGACCTGGTCGAATCCGACCGCATCGACGTCGCCGTCAGCCCGCAGCAGATCACCATCGGTGCGCTGCTGGCGCTGATCCGCAAGGGCCACATGGTGCGCGTGCACTCGCTCCGGCAGGGTGCTGCCGAAGCTATCGAAGTTGTCGCCCACGGCGACCCGGGCCGGTCGCGCATCGTCGGGCGCGAGATCGGCGCCATCAAGTTGCCGAAATCAACCACCATCGGCGCCGTGGTCCGAGGTGATGAAGTACTGATGGCACACCACAACGTGACCATCGAGCCCGAGGATCACGTGATCCTTTTCGTGGCGGATAAGCGCGAAATCGCGGAAGTTGAGCGCCTTTTCGCCGTAGAAGCCGTTTTTGTCTGATGCGCGCCTACGCGCCGGTACAGCGGGTGGTCGGGGCGTTGTTGATGTTTGTCAGCATCGGCTTTGCCCCGCCGCTGGCATTTGCCTGGTTTTCCTCCGACGGCACAGCCGGCTCATTCGTTTTCAGCATGGCCGCCGTCGCGGCCATCGGCGCCGGGATGTACTGGCCGGTTCGCGACAACCGGCGCGAACTGCGGGTCGCCGACGGCTTCCTGGTTGTAGTTGCGTGCTGGGGGGCCGTAGCGCTGGCCGGCGCCCTCCCGTTCATGCTGGTACTCGACATCAGCCTGGCGGATGCCGTTTTCGAATCGACCTCGGGCATCACGACCACCGGCGCCACCGTGCTTTCCGGCCTGGAAGAGATGCCGATCTCGATCCTGTGGTACCGCCAGCAGCTCCAGTGGATGGGCGGCCTCGGCATCATCGTGCTCGCCGTGGCGATCCTGCCCATGCTCAGGATCGGCGGCATGGAAATTTACAAGGCCGAAGTCACCGGGCCTGTCAAGGAAAACCGGTTGACTCCGCGCATCGCCGAGACCGCCAAGGCGCTGTGGGCGATCTACATCGGACTGACGCTGATCTGCGCCCTGGCGCTTTGGGCGGCCGGCATGAGCGTGTTCGACGCTTTCACTCACAGCTTCAGCACGATCGCGACGGCGGGATTTTCGACCTATGACGCATCGATCGGGCACTTCGACAGCGCGCTGATCGAATCCCTGATCATTTTCTTCATGTTCATCGCCTCGATGAACTTCGCCCTGCACTTCCTCGCGCTGCGACGGGCCTCGGCGCAGGCCTATCTCAACAACCCCGAACTTCGCCTGTTCGCGGCACTGCTGATCATCATCAGTGGTCTGGTCACGCTGCTGCTGTGGAGCCACGGCGTTTACGAGACCTTCTGGGAATCGCTTCGCTACGCACTTTTCCACGCCGTCTCGTACACGACCACGACCGGCTTCGCCAGCGCCGACGTCTATCTGTGGCCCGGCACACTGCCGCTGCTGATGATCCTGATCTCGGGCCTCGGCGGCTGCGCCGGCTCGACCACCGGCGGGTTCAAGATCGTGCGGGTCTACCTGGTATCGAAACAGGGCCTGCGCGAGCTGAAACGACTCATTCATCCGCGCTCGGTGGTGCCGTTGAAGCTGGGGGGGCGAACCCTCGCACCGGAGGTGGCCAACGCCATCTGGGGCTTTGTTTCGCTCTACATCGTCTGTATCGTGCTGCTCACCCTGGTGGTTTCAGGCTTCGAGCAGGACTTGGTGACTTCGGTCTCGGTCGTGTTCTCGGCCATGAACAACCTCGGCCCGGCGCTCGGCGAGGCGGGACTGAACTGGGGCGGCCTCACCCAGACCACGAAATGGCTGATGAGCTTTGCGATGCTGCTCGGCCGGCTCGAGATCTTCACCGTGCTGGTGCTGCTGACGCCGACGTATTGGAAACACTAAACCCCCGGTTTAGGGTTTAAGGTTTAAGGTTTAAGGTTTAAGGTTTAAGGTTTAGGGTTTACGCAATCAAAACCGACAATGCAACCCGTTTCGT
>DATGCS010000271.1:0-3964 GCA_035311685.1 Wenzhouxiangellaceae bacterium | reverse complement strand
CCGCACGCCCTGCCGTTCTTTATGTTCGGATGCGCGTGACAAACGCGCTCCAGTCACCCATCGAGATCAAGGCCGATTGGATTGTCAGCAACAACCGTATTTTCGGCCCCTGGCATCACTGATGCCCCAGAAACAGCTCGGTACCGGCAGTTCGTCCATGTGGGTCCAGTTCAGAATCTGTGGCTGACTTGCGTCGCCAACCCGTGGTTGGTTCGAACGCCGGGCGCGTTGTTGAAAACAGGTCGATCATGACGCGGGCCAATCAGTGTCTATGGCTTGAACCAACCCCTGAGTCGGGCTCCGCGCCATGGTCGTTAACCAAACAGCCTTGCCGCGTCGAACTCCACGCGGTCGCGCTGGATAAAGTAGGCCGCGCGCGCCAGCTTATGCGCCACGGCTCGGATCGCGACCATCCGGTTGCGCTTGGCCGCCTTGCGGTCGAAGAACCGCCGCGCCCGGTCGTTGTAGCGGACCGCAAAGTGGGCCGCCTCGGAAAACGCCCAGGCCAGATATCGATTCCCGCACTTCTTGTTGCCTTCGCCTTTCTTGCGCTCGTTGCTCTCGCGCCGGCTGTCGACCACTCGGCAGTATGAGCTGTAGTTGCCGACCGACTTAAAGCGCTCGATCTCGCCGGTTTCCAGCATGATCGTCGGGGCCAGTACGTCTCCGACGCCGCTGATGGTTTTCAGCCGTCGATGGCGCGAGGTCGGCTTGATCACTTCGAGCGCCTGGCCCTGAATACCGGAGATGACCGTGTCCAGCGTTTCGATTACTGCGAGGTTGGCCGCGATCGCAGTACGTACTGCAGGACGGAATTTGTCGTCGCCATTCAGAATGCCGCGCACTTTGGCAGTCGCTACCCTGTGACCCAGTTCGCGCGCCAGGATGTTCTGCACCGAAGTCAGGTTGCGCGCGCGTTCGCGCACCAATCCGAGTCGTTTACGCAGCAAGTCGCGCACATCGCGAATCTCGCGCGGACAGATGTAACCGGTCGGCAAAATGCCCAGCCGCATCAAATGCGCCAGCCAGAATGCGTCATGCTGGTCGTCGGTGTACTTCAACCCGGGATACTGCTGAACAGCAGCGGTATTGACCAGCCGCGTCGAATAGCCATGATCACTCAAGCCGTCGACTAGCCAGTACCAGTTGTAGGTCGACTCGATTGCAACTGCCAGCAAGTCTTCTCGAAACGGCTCGAGCACCGAAAGTGTCGCACCAAGCTCGTTCGGCACTCGCCGCTCCAGGAGCCGTTTGTCCTGATCATCGATGACGACGATGACTTGATTGTTTGAATGTAAATCGATTCCGCAGTACAGTGACATTGTCAGCCTCCTCGTGCTTTGGTCAGCCTTGCCACTGTAGCGCAACCCGCTATGGTGGCAGGGAGGCTGGCGCTAGAGGAGTATCAGGTCTTGTTTCATGCATTGCTTTAGACGGAAAGGCACCGGCGGTCCGGAGAATTGGATCGTACAGGCGCGGAAATTGGCGATTGGCTTCGAGCGTTTTCAGGGGGCCAGGTCTTGTTTTTTTGCATTTACATTAGGTCGCGAGAAACCAGAATTCACACTACGGCCCAGAAACGGCGGAAACCTTAGCCGCCGGTTCACCAGACGCGTTATATTGGCGATGGCAAAGAGAGTTGCGTCTCGAGGGAAGCTGGAGAGGGCACCGTTGGCAGCGGCATCATTCACATGGCTCGACCTGACCGCCGACGACCGCGACAAGGTCCGTCGCGTCCTTGACCTGTTCAACGAGCAGGGCACGGTCGACGAGCTGGGGCTGGGCAGCCTGCGCGATACGATTTCAAATGCCCTGTTTCCCGGCACCTCGGTGTTGCACACCCGGTTGCGCTACGTGTTATTCATCCCGTGGATTTATCAGGAACTCGAGTCCTGGGGTACGGGCTACGACGTCGATCGACATGCCCGCGAGATGGAAATTCAGCTCATCTACGCGCTGGCCGAGAGCGACGATACTGCCGGCGTGATCGGCATCGACGCCGGCGAATCACTGTCCCGCCTGGCCAGCAATGCCTACTGGGCCTTACTCGTGCACTGGGGGCTTTTCGTGCCCGCACGGCCGCAGTCCTGGTATCACCGAAATTTCGACGAGTTGCTCGCGCGCCGGTCGAACGTGGCGCGAGCTGACGATCCGGGCGTGACCTGGACCCAGCAGCCGACCTGGCATCCGCGTTTGCCGGAAGCAACTGGTGATTTTCCAGCCAGTGCCGACTTCGCATTAACAAACAAAGAAGCAGATTTTCTGCTCGGGCGAAGAAAAACGAACGCGGACACCCATAAGTTAGAGGGTCAAGCTAGATTTCCGAAACGGTTGGCTGGCATCGGAAACTGCTGTTCCACCCTTCCCTTGGCACTATTTCGCCAGGAATCACGAGATGCCCGAATATCAGGCACGCCAAACCTGGCCTTGCGGCCATCCGGGTAAAGATCAGGATTGATGCGGTTCTAGCCTGGCCTGAACAGCTGGGCTGCGGCCGTCTGGCCCTTTAGGAAGGATTTTCCGAAACGCTCGGCGAGGTCTCGCATCTTTTCGAGCGGTCCAATGAAGCTGCCGAACCGGGTTTTTTCGCTTCGATTGATGAACTTGACATACGACGCCGGGTCGATCTTCAGCCGCTCCAGGATCGGCGGGAGGTTCTCCGGAATACTGCCTTGCTTGCCCTCGATCACGGCGCGGCCCGACCAGTCCACGAGTTCCAGGTAGTCCTGGATCTCATAGGGAATCGCCCGCTCGGGGTTTTTCGGTGCCTGGTCGGCAAATGGCATCAGTTTGCCGATCGCGGTCTGCAAGTCTTCCGGTAGTTTCTCCATTGCCTCCGGGACTTGACTCGCAATCTTGGGGTTCTGCTCCAGAATCCGTTGCTCGATGGCTGTGTAGTCGGACTCTTCCGGGGCCTGGGCCATGTTGGCGCGGATTGGATTGAGGTCGACATAAGCCATGGCCGCAATCAGCGCGGCCTCGTCCAGCAGCGCCTGGCTCTTGAACCGGCCTTCCCAGAACCGACCGGTGACGTTGTCTTCGACATTGGCCATCCGGGCGATGGGTTCGTTGAGGCACCTCATGAACCAGGAGATATCGAATAGGCGCTTGCGATATTCGTCGACCTTCGACTTTACTGCCGCCAACTGCGCGTCGGACAGCTTTTCGCCGGCAGCGAAGCTTCGCACCAGCGGGATCCCGCCAAACAAGTGCGTCCAGCGCGTGGCAACTTCGCGATCGTCCCAGCCCAGCGCGCGTGCCTGGTCAACCGAGAGCACCAGGTGAAAATGATTGCTCATCACGGCGTAACTGCACACATCGATCGCGAACACGTCGGCCAGATCGAAGATCCGACCGCGGATCCAGTCTCGCCTATGGCTGAAGTCCTGCCCGGTCTGTGTATCTATGCCGCACAGGAACTGGCGCCGTACGCAGCGGGAGATCACGTGGTAATAGCGCGTGGCGTCCAGGGAGACAAGCTGGTTGCGTGGCATGGGCATGGCGGATCGATCGGATTCGATTCTGTGAATCAGGCTAGCGCGCGCTGCGCGATCCGGCTATAGGAAAACTTCCCGAATTGCGGTAGGATTTTTACCTGAGGTTTGGGTGTCCGATTTCTGCCGCGCCTAGGTTTGGGTGTCCGATTTCTGCCGGCCAACCCGGCGCCGGTTAACCCAAACGTTACGCAACGTTTCTGATTGGATAGAGGGGATCACACAGCCAGATGGATATCATGAAAAACAAATATTTGTGGACCGCATTTACGATCATCGCGTTGATTATCGCCGCTGCTGCGTTCTTGCCTGAACCGATTGAGACGAACCTGGAGAAAATCGGTAATGGCCAGAGATCGGTGGTTTTTATTTATGACCCCAACCTGGTAGTCAGCAATCAACAAGCCGTCGAAATGAAGAGAGCGCGAGAGATCATTGGCGAACAAGCTAATTTTCTGGTCGTCAGAGCG
>DATGCS010000270.1:0-5509 GCA_035311685.1 Wenzhouxiangellaceae bacterium | reverse complement strand
TTCGGGTTTCCGGAAAATCAAAGTCGCTGGGCCCCGGGTCAAGCCCGGGGCGACGAAATTGGGTTTGACATTCGGGATGACGGGGAACAAGGCGGATTTCGGGGTTCGGGTTTCCGGAAAATCAAAGTCGCTGGGCCCCGGATCAGGTCCGGGGCGACGGAGTTGGGGTTGGACATTTGGAATGACGGGGAAGCAGGGGCGAGTGCGGGAGGGGTCGGTTAGAATCGGGTCCGAATCTTGATGCTGTCTGGAGTAAAGCCATGAATATTCGCTGGATATTGCTGGGCATGATCGTGCCGGCGCTGGTTGGCTGCGGGTCGGAGAACGGCCAGGGCACCGCGTCGGAGGTCGAGGCGCCGCCGGCCGCTTCCGCGCCGTCGGGTGGCGCAGATGCAGACGGGTTCAAGTGGCGGGTCGAATACACCGGAGACCTCGAAGGCGAGGTGGGGGGTTCGATCATGAGCGTGGGCGGGTTTGCTTCGAACACGACGATTGCCGGCGGCGCGATGAACGAGGATTCCACGGCTGCTGCCGACCACAGCTTCGGCGCCACGATCATGAAGTACGGCGACGAATCGACAACGACCGTCGACCTGACGCTGGCCGACGGCACGCGCTGCTTCGACGTCACGACGGAGGATCCGCAGCCGTCCGAGGTGAACGTGATCGACCCCGAGCACGACACGTTCCGCGCCGAATTCGAAGGCACGCTTTACTGCGGGACGGAAAAGGACCAGCGAATCGACTTCAAGGCGTACCTGGACGCCGATCCCTGAGTTTCTTTCGCGAGGATCGAATACCCGGGAGGGGCCGCGCACGACAGGCGGGTTTCGGGGCTCCGGCTTCGGGTTTCCGGAAAGGCAAAAATGCATGTTTGCTTGCGCGCGGGGGCGTCGATTAGCGCGAGTGCAGCGGAATCGCGATATGGCGTATCGGAAATATGATTATGCGCCATAGCGTATATTGACATTTTATACGCCATGACGTATATTCAATATTTATTCGCTGTAGCGTATATTTATCCGGTATCAGGAGTTGCGGCGTGATGGAAATTGCCAGATCACCAAAGTCACTGGGCGTCGCGTTACGGCGCCGCAGACGCCAGCTGAAGCTCACGCAGGCAGAACTCGGCGCCAGGGCCGGCATCCGACAGGGCACCGTGTCGCAAGTCGAGAACGGGTTGGAGACGGTAAAACTCCGAACCGTGATGGACATGCTTCGCGCCCTGGACCTGGAAGTGGCTATTCAGCAGCGCAGCAAGGGATCCCATAGCGAGATCGAGGATCTTTTCTGATGCCGCGCAAACCTAAAGGCAGCAGTCTCCGGGTTGCCTTGAACGGGCGCCGCGTCGGCGTATTGGATCGAGCGGCCAGCGGTGCCATTTCCTTTGCTTACGATCCTGAATGGCTTGCTGATGACCGGCGGGCAATCCCCGTTTCCCTTTCACTTCCGTTGCGGGAGGAACGCTACAGCGGCGCGGTGGTCTCCGCCTACTTCGACAACCTTCTTCCCGACAATAATGAGATCCGCAGGATTGTTGCCGAACGCGTCGGCGCAAATGGAACCGACGCCTTCGGTCTCCTGGAAAGAATCGGCCGCGATTGTGTAGGCGCCCTGCAACTTGTCCCTGCTGGCGAGGAGATTGCCGCGCCGGGCGTGCCGGAATATCGCTCTTTGAGCGACGCCGATGTGGCACAGACCATCCGCGATCTGGCCACGGCGCCCTTGGGGGTGCGCGTGGAAGGCGAAAGGGAGTTTCGTATCTCGATCGCCGGTGCACAGGAGAAAACGGCCCTCCTTTGGAACGAAGGGTGGTGTCTTCCAAAAGGAACCACGCCCACCACCCACATTCTGAAGCCGCAGTTGGGCGAGTTGCCCAATGGCCTCGACATGCGCGCAAGCGTCGAGAACGAGCATTTCTGCTTGACGCTGTGCCGCGAGTTGGGCCTGGAGGCAGCCGCGACGGATATTCTGGACTTCGAAGATGTCCGCGTTCTCTGCGTCGAACGATTTGACCGAATCGAGACAGAAGACGGACGACTGCTACGCATCCCCCAGGAAGATTTCTGCCAGGCGCTCTCCGTGCCGCCGACGCGGAAGTACAACCGTGACGGCGGGCCCGGCATACGAGAATGCCTGGATCTGCTGAACGGCAGCGACGATCCCCAGCGGGATCGCCAGGCATTCCTGAAAGCCCAGATCATCTTCTGGTTGTTGGGCGCACCGGATGGTCATGCCAAGAATTTCAGCATCTTCCTGAGCCCTGCAGGCCGATACCGGATGACGCCGCTGTACGATGTCATGTCGCTCCAGCCGAACTTCGAGTCCAACAAGCTTCGTCGGAGAGATTTCCGGACGGCCATGGCTGTCGGGGACAACCGCCACTACGTCATGGATGAGATCTTGCCACGCCACTTCCGTCAGAGCGCAAAAGCCGCCGGGCTTCCGCAGAGCGATCTGGAGGAGATCTTCACCAGCCTCGGCACAGACTTCGACTCGGCTTTCGAACGCACCTGCCAGGCCATGCCGCCTGGCTTTTCCACTGGCCTTACCGATTCGATAGTGCAAGGCGCGCACCAGAAACTGCAGAGGATCGACTGACGGACTGTTCCAGACCGCATCAGAGCAGATGCAAGATGTCGATTTGGCTTGCGTGCCGGGTCAAGTGCGTAGGCAGGGACGAGACCATAATTGCGAGTTTTTTCGATGCAGTTCATCAGAAACGCTCAATCGAGTTCCTCGAATTGTCGTAGCGACGTGACCCGATCATGTACCCGCCCGGCAGCGCTCGGCCTGGCGGCCTTGCTGGTCGCGGCGTCCGCGGTCGCGCAGAAACCGCCGACGCTGATTCGACAGCACCTGCTGGAGGATCCCGACATGGAGGTGGCGCAGGTGAAGTCGGTGGAGCCGCACCGGGCCGAGGCGCTGGATGCGGTGCTGTCGACCGGGGTATGGCAGGTGGCCTACGAAAAGGCCGACCGGGATGGTGAGTCGCTGATCTTCATGGCAGTGGACGAAGACGGCGAGGTGGTGCGGATTCGCGGCTTCGACGCGCCGGCCACGCGCGAGAAGTTCGTCGGCTTGCTGCGCGAGGATTTCCGGGTGCAATCAATGGAAGAGGCCCGACAGCTGGTGTCCGCCACGCTGGAATTGTATTTCGGCTTTCCGTTCAGCGAGCCTGAGATGACGGCCGACGAGATGCGCGCCGAGCAACGCGGCAACGCGTATTTCCTGATCGACGGCGAGCGTTTCGGCGACCCCACCGGATACCGGATTGCGACCGACGTGGACGGCCGGGTGGTCGAATACGAATACAGCTGGGACCTGGAGTTAGAGGATTAAGGGCGAGCGTTTCTGCCTGATACAGGGGATACGGGGTCGGCGGCGGAGATGTGGCCCGGGCCTGCGGCAAATCGGCCCAGGATGGGCCTCCCACAGTTGGTCGGGTTCGGGTTTCCGGTTTCAGGTTTCCGGAAAAGCAAATTCGCTGGGCTCAGTGTCGGTCGCGGGCGACAGCTTGGGGTCGGATGAGATTTTGTGCGGTTTGATCTGATGCGGTTGTGGCCGAAATGATCGGCACTGGAACAATGGGAATCCGGGGCGGGGGTCTACGGCTTGCCGCCGGTCACGATTCGATAGAGCTTGCGATTGATGTAGTAGTTTGAGCGCCCGACGCGTTGTTTTTCGAGAAAGCCGTCGTCGACCAGGGCGTCGAGATATCGGGTAGCGGTCAGACGTGAAACGTCTAGATCCCGTTCGATGAACTTGATCTTGCTGTAGGGATGCGTGAACAGGCTGTTGATCAGGTCCTGGCTGTAGAACTTGTGCCGCGCGCGGATTTGATGCTTGGCCTCGAGGATAGCCCGCTGGATGGCGCGGATCGAGGCGATGGCATCAACCGCCGTCACCTGAATGGCTTCGAGCATGTAGGCGACCCAGTCTTCCCAGCGATCATCGGTTCGAACTGCCTGAAGCAGCCGGTAGTAGTCGGCCTTGTTGCGCACAATGTACCGGCTGAGATACAGCACTGGAATATCGAGCAGGCCTTCCTTGACGAGGTAGAGCACATTCAGGAGCCGGCCGGTTCGGCCGTTGCCGTCATACAAAGGATGAATACTCTCGAACTGGTGGTGGATCAGCGCCATCTTGATCAGTGGGTCGGCGCCGAATTCGTCCGATTGATTGATGAAATGCTCGAGGTCGCGCATCAGTTGCTCGACCTCGCCTGCACCTTGCGGCGGTACGTAGACAGTGTTGCCGGCGTTGTCGCGCAGTTCGGTTCCCGGCAGCTTGCGGAAACCCGCCTGGTTGAGTTCGAGTTCAGCCTGAATCGCAAGGATATGACGGTTGGCGAGCAGGCCGCTCTCGCGCACATTTCTCAAACCCGTCCACAACGCCTGGCGATAGCGCAGAACTTCTTTCGCAGCAGGGTTGCGAATTTCCGGGAAAGCGTCGCCCTTGAATAACTCGTCGTGGGTGGTGACGATATTTTCGATTTCGGAACTGTCTTTGGCTTCCTGGATGCCAAGGGTGTTGATCAGGATTGCCTGATGCGGAATCGAGGCGGCCACGCCCTTGAGTTCGGCGAGATGCCGGCTGGCCAAAGCGAGCGCCTTGAGCAATTTCGGCGATTCAAAGCGTGCCGGGGACAGAGTCTGTAGCGGGGCCAGTTCGGTCATTTTAAGTTTATGATCCGTAAAGTGTATACAAAATAGCATTTTCTATACACGTACGGCCGGAAATGTATCGGAAATCGCAATTTGTTATGCAGTTCCGGGCAAAGACGGCGGCAGTGCTATGGCCGGGATGACGGGGTTGAAAAGACCGGTTTCCGGGTTTCGGGTTTTGGAGAATCAAAGCCGCTTAAATGTTAATAGTGCCAGGTCTTATTAACACTTGGGATAGCGTTCGGGTGAGCCTGAATCGGCCAACGAAGCGATGTGCGATCCAGGAATGTACATGCGTCGCATACATTGACAATTCCCGCCGGCGGGATTATGCTTTGTACATGCCAAATGTACAAACACCCAGCCTGACCGTCGACTTCGATGCCGACGTGCCCATCGTGCAGCAGATCGTCAACGGCCTGCGCGGGGCGCTGGTGCGTGGCGACCTGGCGGCCGGCGATTCGCTGCCGTCGTCGCGCGCGCTGGGGCGCGACCTGGGCGTGCACTTCAATACCGTGGCGCAGGCTTATCGAATGCTCGAGGCCGAGGGCTGGCTGGCGTTGAAGCGCCGTGCCGGCACCGTGGTGCGCGAACGACCGAATCCGGCGCTTGGCAAGAACCAGACCGCTGCGCTCACCGATTCTTTCAAAAAGGAACTGCTGGATCTTCGCGCCCGCTACCAGGCACTGGGCGTGAAGTGCGAGGCGCTGGATTCGGTACTCGAAGACCTGACCGAAACCCGGAGGACATCGTCATGACATTGTTCGACCTGCTGCTGGCCTACCTTCTGACGCTCTGCATCGGCGCGCTGATGCTGTTCACGCCCGCGCTGAGCCGCGGCA
>DATGCS010000269.1:0-19892 GCA_035311685.1 Wenzhouxiangellaceae bacterium | reverse complement strand
GGAGCCGCTGCACCCGGCTTGGTAGCCCTCATCAGGGCGTGGCAAGATGACTTTGATTTAAAGCCGCCGGCACCCGGCATCGGTGGCGACCGGGCGCCAACCCGGCTATTTATTCCACCGTCACCGACTTGGCCAGGTTGCGGGGTTGGTCGACGTCCGTGCCGCGCAGCACGCCCACGTGGTAGGCCAGCAGCTGGAGCGGCAGCACCTGCAGGATGGGTGAGGCGATGGAGTGCTTGATCGGCAGGTGCACCACCTCGATGCCGTCGGAACTGTCCAGCGTCACGTTGCGGTCGGCGAATACGATGACCTGGCCGCCGCGCGCGCGGACCTCGTGCAGGTTGGACTTGAGCTTTTCCAGCAGGTGATTGCTGGAGGCCGATACGATGACCGGCAGGTCTTCGTCGACCAGTGCCAGCGGGCCGTGCTTGAGTTCGCCGGCGGCGTAGCCTTCGGCGTGGATGTAGGACACTTCCTTGAGCTTGAGCGCGCCCTCCAGTGCGATCGGGAATTCCGGGCCTCGACCGAGGAACAGCGCGTGCGGCTTGTCGGCGATGCCGGTTGCGATCCCTGCGATGGCGTCGTCCAGCGCCAGTACTTCGCGGGCTTCCTGTACGACTTCGCCCAGCGACTCGATGACCTCGCGCAGTTTCTCCCGCGCAAGACCATTTTCGCGCGCGAGCGCGGCGCTCAGCAGCAACAGCACGGTCAGTTGCGTGGTGAAAGCCTTGGTCGAAGCCACACCGATTTCGAGCCCGGCACGGGTCATCAGGACCTGATCGCAGACCCGGGTGATGGCGCTTTCGGGCACGTTGCAGATGCCGAGCCGGCCGATGTAGCGCCGGTCCGAGGCCAGTTCCAGCGCCGCCAGCGTATCGGCGGTTTCGCCGGACTGCGAAATGGCCAGCATCAGCGTGCCGTCCGGCACTGCCGGTGTGCGGTAACGGTATTCGCTGGCGATCTCGACCATCACCGGAATGCCGGCCAGGGCCTCGATCCAGTAGCGCGCGACCATGCCGGCGTGGTAACTGGTGCCGCAGGCGAGGATGTGAATGGCACGAGCCTCTGAAAGCATCTGGCGGTCCAGGCCTGGCAGGATTTCGGCGCCGTCAAGGTAACCGTCCAGCGTCGCGGCGATGGCGGCAGGTTGCTCGTGGATTTCCTTGAGCATGAAGTGGCGGAACGCGCCGCGATCGGCGCTGTCGGCGGGAATCGACGAAATCCGGGTCGGGCGGTCGACCGATTGCCCCTGGATATCGGTGATGCGGATCGAGTGGCGTTCGACTTCGGCGATGTCGCCTTCTTCGAGATAGATCATCTGCTGGGTCAACGGCACCAGTGCCGCGGCGTCGGAGGCCAGGAAGTGTTCCCCGACGCCGACGCCGATGACCAGCGGGCTGCCCTGCCGTACGCCCCATACCCGGTCGGGATGTTCGGCATCGAGTATTGCCAGCGAATAACTGCCGGCCAGGTCACTGACCGCCGCCCGCACGGCGTCCAGCATCGAATCAGACCGCGCGATCTGGCGATGAATCAGGTGACCGATGATCTCGGTATCGGTCTCGGAATCGAAGCCGTAGCCCTCGGCCTCGAGTGATTTCCTGATTTCCTGATAGTTCTCGATGATGCCGTTGTGGACCACCGCGATACGGTCGGTGGAGACGTGCGGGTGAGCGTTGTTCTCGCTGGGGCGGCCGTGCGTGGCCCAGCGGGTATGCGCTATGCCGACCCGGCCGGCATGGCTGTCGCCCAGCATTTCGGCAAGCGCCGCCACCTTGCCGACCGACCGCTCGCGCATCAGCCTGGCGTCGATATCGATAAACGCGAGCCCGGCAGAATCGTAGCCGCGATACTCCAGTCGTCGCAGCCCGTCGATGAGCAGCGGCACTACGTTGCGTTGGGCGATCGCGGCAACAATTCCGCACATGTGGTCCTCTCCGGTTGAATAGGCCGGTTGGTCGAATGACGTGGGCGGAAATGATAGCAGCGACAGCCCGAACGCATACGCCGGCCATGCGCCCGATGTGCATAATGGCGGCATGAATATAGACGCATTGCGAGTCTGTCTGTCGGCGTTGGCCGTATTTCTGGTGACCTGGGCTCCGATACTGCCGGCCCAGTCCGAGGGCAACGATTACATTCGCCACGCTGCCGACAAAAATGGCGCCCCGCAGGCGCTGGAAGTTTCGATTACCGGCTTCGAAAACGGGCAGGGCGTTCGGGTCGACCTGGTTGGCGCTATTCACGTTGCCGATCGGCGTTACTTCGGCGACCTCGATCGCCGGCTGGCCGACTACGAGGTCGTCTTGTACGAGTTGGTCGGTGAGCCGGGTCAGGTGACTGCGCCGCGCAGCGGTTCACCTTCGATGATAGGCCTGATGCAGGGGGGCATGAAAAATGCCCTGGGGCTGGCGTTTCAGCTCGACGAGATCGACTATGGCCGCGACAATATGGTGCATGCCGATCTCACGCCCAGCGCTTTCGCGGCGAGCATGCGCGATCGTAACGAATCGTTCCTGGGCATGATATTCCGCGCCTGGGCCATGGCGCTTGCCGAGCAGGGCTCGGGCAAGGCGGCCGGCCAGGACGCCGCGTTCATCAAGGCATTGTTTGCCAACGACCGCCAGCTTGCGCTAAAGCGGGTTCTGGCCGAACAGTTGTCCAGCCAGACCGAACTGCTGGAATCACTCGCCGGCGACGACGGATCGACCCTGATCACCGTGCGCAATCAGCGTGCGCTGGAAGTGCTTCGCGAACAGCTCGATGCCGGCGCGCGCGACATCGCGATCTTCTACGGCGCCGGCCATATGCCGGACTTCGAGACGCGTCTGGTCGACGACTTCGGCATGCGGCGCGTCTCGACCGAATGGATAGAGGCCTGGGACCTGCGCTGACCCCGCAAAAAACCTTTAAAACAGCTCTCGCGAAGGCGCAAAGACGCGAAGAGGAGCGGAAGCCTGTATCTCTCGCGGAGACGCAGAGCCGCAGAGAAAATCAATTTGTAACTACTCACCCGGCCCCGCCAATTTATGGACTTTCTTTCGTAGGAGCCTGCCTTGCAGGCGAATGGTTTCTTCTCTCTGCGTCTCTGCGAGAGCCTGCTTCAGACCTGTTTTTCTTCGCGTCTTTGCGCCTTCGCGAGAGCTGTCTTGAGCTTTTTGCCTTTCGCCCTTCTGCCTACTCCGCCTGAAACTGCTTCAGGTCGACAATCACGTCCTGGGTATGCGTGTCCGGCGATACTTTTTCGTAGTGCTTGATTACGATCCCTTCGGGGTTGACCAGGAATGATTCGCGGTTGGCGACCTCCATGCTGCCGAAGCTTCTGAGCACGCCGTAGTCGTCGCAAGTCTCGCCGCCGGTGTCCGACAGAATCGTGAACGGCAGCTTGTATTTCTCGGAGAACTTTTTCTGGTCTTCGACCGAATCGACGCTGATGCCCACGACCTCGGCGCCCGCGCCGCGGATGGCGTAGATGTTGTCGCGGAAATTGCAGGCCTCGGTGGTGCAGCCGGGCGTGTCGGCCTTGGGGTAGAAAAAGACCACCAGCCACTTGCCGCGAAAGTCTTCCAGCGAGTGCGTTTCGCCGTACTGGTCGGCCAGCTCGAAGTCCGGCGCCGGCTCGCCGACGGTAGCGGCCTGCGCGCTCGCGGCCAGCGAGATTGCGAGGAAAAGAACAGCGATGCTCAGAAATTTCATGATGGCGAATCCGTGTTGACAGACCTCGAATGTTACGCCCTTCTCGGTGAACGTTGCGCCGGATCGGCGTGCATCGTTCAGCCGTTCCAAAGCCTTAGGCCAAGCCCGGTGTTGGTCCCGGATGCGCTTCGCTTATCCAGGCTACGAAACTTGCCAGTGAAAGAAAATAGGCGTGCTTTATGCAACGCCCTGCCGTAGCGAGGGGCCTGGCGGCTACTCAGTCAGAGGTTCCTTAGTGAATGCGCCAGTAAAACTTCAACCCCAGCGAACCGATGATCAGCAGCACGAAGTACAGGAACGCCCAGCCGCGCATCCAGCTGGGGCCGAACGGCAGCATTTCCTTTTTCGGCAGCCCGAGATAGACCGCCTCGGCCGCGCTGTCCGGCGGCAGATAACCGGCCGGGTTGCCGATCAGGGTGTTCCACCACTGACGCTGGTGCACTACCGGGGCGGGAAGTTCCGGCGGCACTTCGAGGATCTCCTCCCCGCGGGCGGTGATCAGGGTGGCGCTGGTCGTCGCCCCCGGCCAGTCAATGCGCCATGCGCGACCGGCTTCATCGGTAGTCGTCAGCTCGGCTTGCGTACCGTGCCACTGCCAGTTTGCAAGTTCGGCATCCGCTGCGGCAATCACGCGAACTTCTACCTTGGAGCCGGCCGGCGGCATGATCACGCCATAGGCATTCGAGATCCAGACCAGCACGAACAGCACCGGCACGCCGGCCAGAAGCGCTGGCCCCAGCGCGAGCATGAACTGGCGCCCGGCAAGGCTGAAGTTCTCTTTGATCAAAGGTAGCAGGCCGCCGAAATCGCCGTCGTAATTCGACAGCTTTTTCTGAACCGCCTTGATCTTCGGCTTGAGCGCGGCCATTTCGTCCTGGTTTGAAAACCGGCTGTAGACCCACATCGTCAGCCACGACGAGAGCAGCGCCCAGAACGCCAGCACCAGCGGTTCGGGCAGGATCGAGACCAGCGGTTGGTTGATTGCGCCAAGCACCATGCCGGGCCAGTCCAGCAGGCCGCGGTCCATCAATGCACGTGACCTTGGGCCAGCGACCAGACATCCTTGATCGAGAGAACTTCGCGGTCGTGCTTGAAGCTGGTGAACAAAACGCCGGGCACAAGGTGCGGGTCGATGCAGTGGTCGCCGGACCACTTCTGCGTGTTGGGTTCGATCAGCGCGCCGGGCACTGCGCCAAGGGTTGTCTGCCAGGATGCCCGGTAGCCGCGGTGATAGCCGATCACCAGGTCGGGAGTTTCGTCGTTGTCTTCGGCGCCGGGGTAGATTTCCAGCCCGTCGAACACGCTTCTGACGACCGGGTCGCCCGTTTCGCCATCGTTCCAGGCTTCCAGCGCGTTCATGATTTCGCGTTTGAGCGGCTCGACCCGGCCGGCTTTCACGATGCCCTGCGCTTCGCGCCCGACGCGGTTGATGAAAAGCCCGTTCAGGCCAAGTGCGTACGCCCGCGAGCGGCGCCAGTCGACATTGGAGAACACGGCGTCGGATTCGCTCTTTCCGTCCTCGAGCACCAGGTAACCGTTGTCGGCCAGCCAGCGGTTGAGGTGCACGGCTCTGCGAAACGGCGCGAAGCCGTGATCGCTGATGACGATCAGTTCGTCGTCCGGGCCGAGCCGCTGCAGCGTTTCGCCCAGGATGCGATCGGCTTCGGTGTAGATCCACTCGATGGCATCGCGATGCTCGGGCAGAGTGTCCTCAAAGCGCGGGTGCTCCGGATCCAGCCCGCGGTAGAACATGTGGCTGACCCGGTCGGTCTGCACGAAAACGCCGACCAGCAACTCGCTGTCGTTGCGGTCCAGCGTGTCGTACCACATGGCTTCCCGCTCGGTCAGGATGGTCTTTTCCATTTCCAGCCAGGCTGCGTCCGAAATGTGTTCTTCGTTGAGCGACCAGGTTTCCTCGGGCATGCCGATGGTGTGATACAGACCGATCCGATCGGCCAGCCCGGCCGCGTAGCCGGGCGGCGAGGAAATCGGCACCGCCGGGTTCATCGGATCGATCTGGATCGGCGAGATGTACAATCTCGGCCGCGGGTAGTCCTGCACCAGCAGCATGCGGACGGTGCCGGTGACGTTGACCGGCCCGGTCACATCGAACTTCACGCGCATCCAGTCGGACCATTGGCCGGGCTGGAGTTCGGCCTCGGCGTCGCCCAGGGTGATCCGCGCGCCGGATTCTGCCGGCGCGATAGTCAGCGGCACCTGCATCGGCTCGGCCTCCGCGCGCAGCGGGTCCGGAGGGCCTTCCAGCACGCTCTCGATGGTGCCCTCGCGGTCCGGGCGCACCCGGACCACGCGCGTGCTGGCGCCGGTTTGGTCCAGGCGCGTGGTGGTGTAGAACGTGTACGTGCCCTGGGTGCCCAGCAGGTCGGGCACGCCCATGCCCGAAAGCATGCGGTGGATGTCGTCGGGCGGGTAAGTCACCGGCACGCGCAGCACCGAAGCGCGCTTGCCCTGCTGCTCGGCCTCGGTCCAGAATGGCACGCCCTGGCGCCGATTCAGCACCTGGCCTTCGTCCAGCGGAATGCTGAGGCCGAACAGTTCGAGATGGCTTTCGGGCGCAACGTTCTCCGAAATGGAAAACTGCGGGCCGTAGGTCTCGGGATCGCGCCGCAGGAAATCGAAAATGCCGTGCGAGCCGGCGTGCTCGCCGGTCGCGAAATCCGACCAGGCCACCGGTGACTGGGGTGGATTGCTGGTGCCCAGCGGCTGAAAGTGGCCGGATTCGGCCAGCCGGCTGAAGTTCGGCAGCTTGCCCTCGTCCATCCACCGCTGCGCCAGCCCCGGGTCCATGCCGTCGAAGCCGAGAATCACCACGCGCTGCTCGGCCGGTTCGGGCTCCGAGCCGCAACCGGAAAGAGCAATAACCGTGCAGATCAGTGCCGCCCCGCCGATCAATCGTGCCAGGCGCATCAAACGGACTATTTTCATGTATTCGGTAAGCGCTTTATTCGTTGTCGCGGCCGGCATGGGCTGGATCGTTCGTGTCTTCGGCGCGTCCGGGATTCTTTTTCGCCCGAAGGCGCCTGATCAAGTACCGGATCGGCCAGAACAGAATCGCGGCCAGCACGAGCACGAAGCCGACCAGAACGGTCCAGATACCGCTCAGCAGGCTGATCCCGGAACCGGGGCCGATATAGGCGGCAGCAGGCGATGAAACCGCGGCAAGCAAAAGTAATAAACTGATTCGTATCACTGGTATGAGCGGGCTTTACCCGTAGTGTGGTGCAGGGACATGTGGGATCATAGCATTTCGATTATCGGTGCCGGTCAAGTCGATGTCTGAAAACCGCACCCCGGGGCAACGTCACGTAACCACCGGGCTGTACTGGAAGACCGCATTTTTTGCACGGACCCGGCCGGTTTGGCGTGCGCTGGGACGTCTTGAAAGCGCGGTTCTTGAAGATTTGATTGCCGAGCATCCCATCGAGCGTCCGATCTTCGTGGCCGGGGTGCCGCGCTCCGGGACGACCATTCTCACCGAGATTCTGGCGCGGCATCCAGCAGTGACCTCGCACCGCTACAGTGATTTCCCGAACGTCTACACTCCTTACTGGCGCAACTGGCTGGCTGATCGCCTGCGTCCCGGCAAGTCCGAACCGGTCGAACGCGCGCACAAGGACCGCATCATGATCACCCACTTGAGCCCGGAGGCGGTCGAAGAGGTGGTCTGGATGGATTTCTTCGATCACCTGCACGATTCCGCACGTAACCAGGTGCTGACTGCGGCGACCTCGAATCCGGATTTCGAGCGCGTCTACCGCGAGCATGTGTCCAAGCTGCTCGCCGTTCGAGGCGCAACACGCTACCTGGCCAAGGGAAACTACAACATAAACCGCCTTGGGTATATCGCCAGGCTATTCCCCGATGCGCGCTTCATCGTGCCCTGGCGCGAGCCGGTTGCGCAGGTGGCGTCGCTGGTCAAGCAGGACCGGCTGTTCACCCGAATGGCCGAAGAAGACCCCAGGGTGCCGACCCAGCTCGAGCGCTCCGGGCATTTCGAGTTCGGTCCGTCCAGGCGGGCGGTCAACGTCGGCAGCCGGGCGCGGGCCGAGGCGATCGAGCGCGACTGGGCCGCCGGCGCGTTGGCAACCGGCTGGGCACGCTACTGGGCCGATGTCTATGCCAATTTGCTCGACGCAATCGAAGACGACCGGCGGTTGCGCGATGCAGTGCTGCTGGTCGATTATCAGCAATTGTGCGGTCGGCCGGAAGCGACCCTGCTCGCCGTGCGCGACCATTGCCGGCTGGCGCCGGACACCTTCGATCCGATCGCTGCCGAATATGCACTCAGGCTGTCGCTGCCGGACTATTACGCGCCGGAATTCGAGTCCGGCGCTCTCGAATCGATCACGACAATCACGGAATCGACACTCGGGCGGTTGCGCTCGGCACCGGCATTTCGCCCATCGGATTTGCCGGATCGGCGATAATGTCGGCGGAAAGATCCGGATCGATATGTCTGGAGACCGCGCCGAGAACGAATGCGTTTTGCGCCGAAGGAAGGTTTGCGCCGGATTCTGGTGGCATTAGTATCTTCCGAACCGGCTTCAGGAGCCATGAGCATGAAGAAATTTATCAGACAGGAATATCTCGAGTCACCATCCGCCCAGTTCGAGCATTACGATACAGCGCGTCCCTTTCGTCACCTGGTGCTGGATGATTTCTTCGAGCCCGAGTATGCAGAATCCCTGCTCGCTGAATTCCCCGTATTCGATGTCGCGAAGGCAATGAACGAGAACGGCGAGATTGGCGCCAAATGCGTTCATGACAATTTGCCGGAGCTGGGTGCGCCTTACCAGTCACTGGATGAATATATTCAATCGCGCGAATTCCTTGGCTGGCTGGAACGTGTGACCGGCATCGACGAACTGGTCTATGATCCGGATTATTTCGGCGGCGGCACGCATGAAAACAGACATGGCCAGGATCTCGACCCACACGTGGACTTCAACAAGCATCCCAAGACCGGCCTGCATCGAAGGTTGAACCTGATCGTTTATCTTAATCGCGAGTGGCGCGATGACTGGGGCGGCGCGATCGAGCTCCACAAGAATCCCCGACTGCCTCCGGCGCAGAACGAGATCGAATATGTGCAACCGAAGTTCAACCGCGCGGTGGTGTTCGAGACCACGCACTGGTCGTGGCACGGGTTCGAGCGAATCAACCTGCCGGAGGGTGACGACGACCGGCGCTCGCGCAAGTCGGTAGCACTTTATTTCTACAGCAAGACCCGGCCGACGGAAGAGCAGACCAAGCCGCATTCGACGATTTACGTCGATCGTCCGCTACCGGACAATATTCAACCCGGTACTACGCTGAGCGAAGAAGATTACCAACGTATCAGCATCCTGACTGCCCGTCGCGACCAGCATCTGAAACGGCTGTATGACTACATTTCCGATCTCAGCGCGCAAAACGAGGAACTGATCGCACAACGCGAAAGGGCCGACAGCTTTACGGCGGCAGTCAGCGATAAAGACACCGATAAAGAAAGTACCAAGCGTCCAGCGCCTGGTCGCCGGGTCCGGCACTGGCTTGCGCGCAAGCTGCTGGGATGACGCCATATCCTGCCGGATGCCCGAGACAATCCGGCAGATCAGGCTGGAACCGGGCGCTCTTATGCTTCTTCTGCCTTCGGCTATGTTCATGCCAGGCGGCCGGCTATCCGGCGACCTGGAAAAGACCATCGGGTTCCTCAGACACGTTCGATCCAGAAACTCCCACCACCGAAGGCGTGTCCCTTGTCGTGGGCGAGTGCTTCCCGGGCCAGATCGGGGAACTTGTAGAAAGCGTAAGAGCATCCGAAGATCACGCGAAATGCCGAGCTGTACATCAATAGCGCGCGAAGCAGATATTGCTCGTTCCAACTGCGGTTCTCGGTGACGACCCAATCATACGGATATTCCATCGGCAGGAAGATGTCGTGAATATGGATGATGACGCCGGGCGCGAGTCTCGGCAGGATCTCAAGGTAAAGAAAATTGACGTCGCTGCCTGTTTTCGCGACGTGCGATGAGTCGATAAAAAGGATATCGCCCGATTGCAGCTCCTCGAATACTTCAAACGGCACTTCCTGCACTTTCTTCTCGATGAGTCGATCAATGCCAAGCGCCTCTTGACGCAAGAACGGGCGCGGGTAGGGTTCGACGCAGGAAAGCTGCATCCGACCATCCAGAAATCGTCGTTTTACATCCGCCGCCAGCAAGGTCGAGAAGCCCGAACCCACCTCGATCATCCGCTTCGGCCGCCAATGGCGTAGCAAAACAAACAGTGCGCGTGAATCCAGCCAGCTGAACTGGCTGTTTTGTGTATAAAAGTCACACAGTTCCGGCGTCTCCTCGAGATGCTCGGGATAGTCATATTCCGGTATGAATTTCGGAAAGACCCCGGTGAGGATGTTGCGATGGGAGGCGTTGTTGAAGTCGATGCCTGGAATCGGCCGCGGAGGCTCCGGCCAGAGCAATTCGGGATCCAGTTCCGCCGGGTTCACGATCGGCGAATAGAAGTGTCCGTTCGGGTGTGTCGTCCGAATGTCACGTGATTCTTCAACCGGCTTCTCAGCCAGCGTATCGGCAGGCTCTTCAGTCGGCGCCTCGAAAGTTTCTTCAACAGCCCCTTCAACAGCTGTTTCCGGCGAATCTGTGTTCTTGGAGGGCGACATTATCAAGCTCCTGGTTTCTCGGCTCATATTGTAGGCTGGTCGCTCAAGACAGTGATGCTGTTACGCGGGTCCAGAGATGCCGCGACGAACGAAATCCAGGAGGCGGCTCTCAATTTTGTCGCGTAGACAGCAGGAACACGCTGAATAGTTGTATTTCGTTGCGCTGAGCGAATCGCAGTTCCTGCTCAGCGACAAATGCGTTGGCGATCGTTTCGCGGTCGGCGGTCGGAACCACGACAGCCAGTCGATCATGCCGTGTCAGCAGCTGGTCGATGCGGTCTATGCGCGGGCTGCCAACGAACGAGTAGGGCACGCGTCCGTCGGTCAAGAACAGAAATTGGAGATGAAAGCCCCATCCGGCGAAAACTGGATGGTACTCGGCCAGTCGATCGGCGAGCAACGGTGACACCAGCGAGTAGCTTTCGTTGTGGTAGCCGCGGCCGCCGGTTTCTACCAGGCGATTGTGGGCGGCATTCAATACCATCAGGTTGCTGGCGATAAGCAGCGAGCAGATCGCTGTGGCGATGAGCCGAACAAATCCGGGTGCGGCAACGGCCCCTGCGCAGGCAGTTGCGGCGAGGATCGTGATCGGCAAAAGATGATGCAGGGAAGTCGCCTTGAGGAAGAACAGACCGCTGAAATACAGCGCGAGGATCGCGCCAAACAGCCCGTAAAAGACTCTTTGGCGTGCCGGTGTCTCCCGGCGCTGAAATCCGATCAAAATGACCAGGCCGGCTGCCAGCGCGAAGGCCAGCATGCGCGGCACGGTGAGATCGATCGCGACGTGCCCTGTTATCCAGGTGGCAAAATCGTGGTCACCCAACGCGCCCAGGGTGATCGTTTTGAGACGCGCCAGATTCTCGATGCTGAATGCTGAAATCGAGGGACGTGCGGTCCAGTCCGGCATGCCGAAGTTGCGCAGGAGATCGGGGTTCGAGACATGGATGGATATCAGCGCGTAAATCATGGGCGAGTAGGCCAATAACCCGGCCAGTACGAAAGCTGCCAGATGTACCGGTCTTCTGCGCAGCATGATGAAGGCTGCCAATACCAGCGGCAGCGCCATGAAAATGCCGACGAAATAAGCCATGACGGACAGGCCCAGGGCCGCGCCGCCGGCGATAAGCGGCCAGACCGATGGCTCTCGACTGCGGAACGCCGTCAGCAGAAAGTTGGCCGCCAGAGCCCAGAACAGCACAACCGGCCAGAACGGAACACCCTGGGACCGGAC
This sequence comes from Wenzhouxiangellaceae bacterium, assembly GCA_035311685.1. GTDB lineage: Bacteria > Pseudomonadota > Gammaproteobacteria > Xanthomonadales > Wenzhouxiangellaceae. The sequence goes on along the minus strand of DATGCS010000269.1, from coordinate 8,286 downwards.
CGAAAAGACATGCGTAGGATCGGTAGCAATGATGGTGCCGGCCAGCAATGCTGCTGGCCAGCCGAAAATCCGGCCAACCAGCACCGCCAGAGAAAGGATGGTGGCGAGCCCGATCAGCGCCGAGAATATTCGAAGTGATGCTACAGAATGCCCGGCCATGGCGAAATACGGAAAGCCCAGGTACGCGGTTATCGGACTGTTGTAGACACTTCCACCCAGGATCGGAAACTGCATGAGGTCGTCCCGGCGATCCAGGTAGTTGTCGGGCAGTCGATAATGATGCAGCCTTGCAACCGATTCGGACTTCATGCCCGGAATGAAGGCATAGTGATTGGCCTCGTCCATATGCAGGCCGGGAAGCCCGAAATTCCACATTGTCATGGCGGCCCAGAGCAGCGCCAAAGCCAGCCCCACTCGGCCGGGCTCGAGGCGGGTGCACCAGGCTATCGGGAGTGCGGAAAATCTTTTACCCACGGAATGTGGCGTGGCTGGCATGCTCAGGCAGCCGCAGACGTACTGGTTGGTAGCGTGGTAGCCAGTACTAAGACGACGTGCCGGATTCGTTCTATCATCGGTCCAGGCCGGATCAGAGAATTGCGAAAAGCGTAGGCATTATTCCACAATTGCCGAGTGCGGATCACTGTGAGTGCATGTGCCGGAGCGGCGACCCGATCGATTACCATAATGCGTTGGCCTTCTACAACAGCGTGACCGTCCATGCACAAGCTGATCATCCAGATTCCCTGTTACAACGAGGCGGAAACGCTGCCGGTGACGCTATCCGACCTGCCGAGGGAGATCGATGGCTTCGAACTTGTCGAATGGCTGGTGATCGACGACGGCTCGACCGACAGAACGGCCGAAGTGGCCGCCGAACACGGTGTCCATCACGTCGTCCGCCACCCGGTCAATCGGGGCCTGGCCGCGGCTTTCATGACCGGCATCGAGAGTGCCGTTTCGCTGGGCGCCGACGTCATTGTCAATACCGATGCGGATAATCAATATGAAGGTCGCGATATCGAGGCGCTGACCCGGCCCATCCTGGCCGGCGAGGCGGAGATGGTGGTCGGCGCCAGGCCGATCCTGCAAACCGAGCATTTCTCGTGGCTCAAGAAGCGTTTGCAGGTTCTGGGAACAGCTGTCGTGCGCTTGGCCAGCAACACCGAAGTCGAAGATGCGCCCAGCGGTTTCCGTGCATTTACCCGTGATACCGCGATGCGCCTGAACGTCTTCAACACCTACACCTACACGCTGGAGACCCTGATCCAGGCCGGCCATAGCAACATCCGACTCACCTCGGTACCGGTAAGAACCAATCCGGACCTTCGGCCATCGCGTCTGGTTCGCAGCATGAGTCGTTATGTCTGGCGATCGGCAAGTACCATCGTGCGCGTATTCGCGACCTATCGCCCATTGACGTTCTTCTGGTTGACCGCGGCATTTTTCGGACTGGTTGGCCTGGGTTTCGGCAGCTGGTATCTCTATCACAAGGCCATCGGTTTTGGTGCCGGCCACGTGCAGTCGGCGATTCTCGCAGCGTCTTGCATTACCATTGCTCTCGTTTTGTTCATGAGCGGTTTCATCGCCGACCTGGTGGCCGTCAACCGGCGATTGCTCCAGGAGGTGGAATGGCGTCTGAAGCGAATGGAATACCGCGCGAGCATGCCGGAGACCGTTGACAAGAAGCGCGGCGCAAAGACTGCGAAAACGACAGCGAAATCGGCGGCGAAAACGACGAAAAAAAGGAAAGCGTCCAGGAAAACCGCCAAGAAGACTGGCCAAGCCGCTGGAGCTTCATCGTGACCACCCGGAATGACGTCCAGCCGGCAGGTAATTACTTCGACAAATACGGTTCGCGCAATCCGATTGTGCGCTGGATGATGGCCGGGTTTCTTGACGCCTTCAGCAGCCTGGTCGATCGGGCCGATGTCTCCGAAGTTCTGGAAATCGGCTGCGGGGAAGCTGAACTGAGCATGCATATGGCCAGAAAAGGCATGAAGGTCCGCGGCTGCGATATCGCTCCGGAAGCTATCGCCGAGGCGCACGAGCGCGTCGAAGCGGCTGGTGTCGAGGTGGAATTGTGGACCCAGCGCCTGGAGGATTTCGATGACGCCTCCGATGCCGCGCCACTGGTGGTCTGCTGTGAAGTGCTGGAGCATCTCGACCAGCCGGAACATGGCTTGCAGATTCTTTCGAAACTGGCCGATCCATGGCTGCTGTGCAGCGTTCCGCGCGAGCCGCTGTGGCGCGCTCTGAATCTGGCGCGCGGGCGCTATGTGACCGATCTGGGAAATACGCCCGGGCATGTCAATCACTGGAGTAAACGCGGCTTCATCGATTTCGTTTCGCAGCGCTTCGAAGTCGTTGAAAGCCGTTCGCCGCTGCCTTGGACAATGCTGTTGTGCAGGCGACGCGGGGCCTGATGCGTGACCGTGCGCCGCGGGCATCTGTTTCTGATCGTTCGCGCCGGAGGGCAATATGCAAGTCTCTTCCGAGCGCCTGAAGCGCGCGATGAAATGGGTAGGTGCGGCACTGGCCGCGGCCGCTGTCGCATTTGTCTTTCACCGTCTATGGACTCAGTTTTCGGCGCTTCCCGCCGACGCGCTGGCCGCGGCCGGACCCGGCCTTGTGATGGCCTCGCTGGGGTACGCCGGTTGCGGTGTGTTTCTGGCCCTGATCTGGTGGTTGGCGTTGCGCGCTGCCGGGTTCAGGTCGGCTTCCTTTAGTCGAGCGTCCAGCGCTTTTCTTTCCAGCCAGCTGGGCAAGTATCTGCCCGGAAACGTGGGCCATTTTGCCGCGCGCCACGCGTTGAGCCGTCGGCACGGCATCAGCCATCGGGCTCTGGTCGCCGCAACGCTTCTTGAAGCTTTGCTGCTGGTTGTGGCGGCAGGCGTACTTTCTATTCTTGTCATCCAGCCGATGATTTCCGGCGGTCTCGAGCCCATGCTGGAAGTCGTCTGGTTGGTGCCGCTGGCAGCCGCGCTTGTACTTGCGATTGGTCTGGCGGTGACCAGGCGCAGGGGCTGGCTCGATTCCGATCTCGGGCTGCCACGGCTCGTTCTCGAGCTGGGCGCGGCCCTTTGTCTTGCACTGGTCTTTTTTCTGGCCAGCAGCGGGTGCTTCGTACTGATGTCGCATCCGTTGGGCACCGGCGACTGGATGTCGCTGGTGCCCTGGGTTGCCGCGGCCTGGCTGCTCGGGTTCCTGGTCCCCGGCGCCCCAGGCGGGCTGGGTATCCGTGAATTCGTGCTGGTCCTGGGTCTGACGCCGCTGATCGGCGAGGCTCAGGCCGCCCTCGATGCGTTGATGTTCAGGCTCGTAACCATCAGCGGTGATGCGCTGATGTCGGCTATCGGCTCTGCATGGCTGCGCAAGCAATCGACGGGGCCGACGGGGCGGTAGCGATTCGGGCAGCGCGTATACTTCCGTTCGGCTGATTTGCCCCCCAAGACAGAGTTACGGCTGAAACGCCATTAATTTTCAGGAACGGAGTCCAGACAATGAAATTTTCCGAATTGCGAGTTCTTTTGGCGTGCGTTGCGGTCGCCTGGTTGACCGCCTGTTCGGATACGTCGACCCGGGCGCCGACCGAAAACGCCGACAGCCAGGGAGAATCGGTGGAGACCGTCGGCGATGTCGCCGTGGTTGCCTATCCGGAAACCCGGACCGTGGGCGCAACCGACGACTACCATGGCACGGAGGTCGCCGACCCGTACCGCTGGCTCGAGCAGGACGTGCGCGAGTCGGCCGAGGTGGCCGACTGGGTGGCAGCGCAGAACGCGGTTACCGGCGCCTACCTCGAGCCGCTGACCACGCGTGACTGGTTCGCCGGCCGGCTGGCTTCGCTGTGGAACTACGAGCGCTTCGGGTTGCCGGTCAAACGCGGCGAGATGTATTTCTACACGCGCAACGATGGGCTGCAGAACCAGGCGGTGCTGTACGTGCGGCGCGGCCTGGATGGCGAACCCAGGCAGCTGATCGATCCCAACGGGTGGTCGGACGACGGCACCGTCAGCCTGGCCCAGTGGGTACCCGGCCCGAATGGCAAATACCTGGCCTACGGTATCCAGGACGGGGGATCCGATTGGCGCATCTGGCGCGTGGTGGACGTCGAGACCGGCGAGGTGCTGGAAGACGAACTGGAATGGCTGAAATTCAGCTCGATTGCCTGGGACGGGGCGGGCGAGGGCTTTTTCTACAGCCGCTATCCGGCACCCGATTCAGAAGGCAAGTTTCAGTCGCTGAACCTCGACATGAAGGTTTTCTATCATCGCGTCGGCGACGCGCAGTCCGACGACCGGCTGGTCTACGAACGTCCCGACCACCCGGAGTGGGGCTTCCTGCCCGAGGTCAGCGACGACGGCCGGTTCCTGGTCATTACCATCTTCCACGGCACCGACAACCGATACCAGGTGGCCTGGAAGGATCTGGAGGTGCCCGCATCCGAAGTGCAAATGCTCATCGAGGGCTTCAATCACGATTTCACCTTCGTCGGCAACCGCGACCGGACCTTCCTGTTCCTGACCAATTTCGAGGCGCCCAAATATCGTGTCGTCGCTATCGACCTGAATGCGCCCGCATCGCGCGACGTGATCATTCCCGAGGCCGAATCCGTGCTGCAGGGCGTCTCCGACGTCGGCGGGCACCTGGTGGCGAGCTACCTGGAAGACGCCCGCAGTGCCGTGAAAATCCATACCGATGGCGGTGAATTCGTTCGCGAGGTCGATCTGCCGGGTATCGGCACAGCTTCGGGGTTTGCCGGAAAACCGGGCGAGCAGGAGACGTTTTTCCGATTTTCCAGCTTCAATCGCCCGCCCACCATCTATCGTCTGGACGTGGCCTCCGGTGAGCGCTCGGTCTGGCAGCAGCCCGAGGTCGATTTCGACCCCGAGGCCTACAGCGTGCGCCAGGTCTTTTACTCTGCGGCCGACGACACCCGGATACCCATGTTCATCGCTCATCGCAAGGACGTAACACCGGACGGCACCACGCCGACGCTGCTCTATGGCTATGGCGGTTTCAATATTTCACTGACGCCGTCGTTCTCGCCGCCCAATCTGGCCTGGATGGACGCCGGCGGCCTCTACGCCATGGCCAACCTCCGGGGTGGCGGGGAGTACGGTCGCGAATGGCATCAGTCCGGGACCAAAACCCGCAAGCAGAACGTATTCGACGATTTCATCGCCGCCGGCGAATACCTGATCGAGAAGGGTATGACCGCGCCGGAACGTCTCGGCATCTACGGCCGGTCCAACGGCGGCCTCCTGGTCGGTGCGGTCACCAACCAGCGGCCGGATTTGTTCGCCGCGGCCCTGCCGGCGGTCGGCGTGATGGACATGCTCCGTTTCGATCGCTTCACCGCCGGCCGTTTCTGGGTCGACGATTATGGTTCGTCGAGCAACCCTGAAGAGTTTCCGGCGCTTTATGCCTATTCGCCGTACCACAACGTTGAAAGCGGCAAGGATTACCCTGCAGTGCTGGTGACTACCGCCGATACCGACGACCGCGTGGTACCCGGCCATTCGTTCAAATACGCCGCGGCACTGCAGGCAGCCGAAACCGGAAGTGAACCCAAACTGATCCGGATCGAAACCCGCGCCGGTCACGGCGCCGGTACCCCGGTGCAGATGCTGATCGACCTGTACGCCGACCAATGGGCCTTCCTTGCCGAGCACACCGGGCTCGCGGTGGAGCAGGTCGGGGTCGCATCCCCGAGGCCGGAAGTTCCGTAGAAGGTGCGTCCCCGCGCCGACGAGTCTGAGACGATTCCGACTACCGACTACCGACTACCGGGATTTCAATGACACGCCGCCGGTTGCATGTCGGGCAGCAGAATTCCGGCCGCACGTTCGCGCTGCAGCGTCGCGTGGCTGCCGGTGATTGATTCGACAATGCCCATCACTGCATCGGTCCGCCCGGGCGGCAGGAGCGCGCCCAGCGCGGCTTCGGCTTCCAGCGGTTCGTCCAGGTAACTCGCCTTGAGTGCGCCGAGCAGGTCGCGTTCGTCGCCGGTCAGGCCCGGTGCATCGTAGCGCTCGATATAGAGGTGATCGGCTCCGGCGCGCTGAAGGCCGATGAGCAAGGCGCGCAGCTTTGCGCCACAGGGTGTCATCCCGGCTTCCATGTAGAGCCTGTCGACGAGCGGGACGACGCCCGGGTTCCGTTGATGCGCCCAGACCAGCCGAACCCCCAGCAACCAGATGCGCTCGATCTTGCTGAATTGATACTCGAACATCGATTTTCTCCGTCAATGCATTCGTGTATGGACGAATTCAATATACTCTATCAAGAATCGAAATGCAAATGATTCGCAATAAGATCAAGTAAGGCCCAACCCAGGAAAGGAAACCGACCACTAACCACTAACCAGCCAACCAGCCAACCAGCCAACCAACCAACCAACCAACCAACCCCTGCAACATTTCTGTCACCTTCCAGTCACGGTCGTGAAATCTTCGCCGCCGACAATGCCGGCACTCGCAGGACAGCGCATTTTTGTCGGCCATTTCGTCGCTCATTTCGCCGGTAATTACCGATAGTGGAGGTTTCATGTTCAACCGTCTTTCGCGCCTGGCGCCCTTCGCCTTGCTGGCGTTCGCCGCCGTCGCGACCGTCACGCCCGTGGCCGCGCAGGATTCACTCGATGCACTCGCCGAGGAACTGGTAAGCCTGCGTGGCCAGGTCGAATCGCTGAATACCGAACTGAATCGGATGCAGGAACAGCACCGGGCGGAGATGAACTCTCTGGCGGCCCAGAAGGGCGACCTCGAAGCTACGCGGCGGCGCGAGGAACTGCGTATCCGCCAGCTGGATCAGGACCTCGAGCAAAACCGCGAACGGGCAAGGGAAGCCGGGGTGGCCGGCGAGGCCCTGATTCCGGTGGCCTACGGGATCATCGACGGCATGGAAGCCAGGATTCGCGACGGTTTTCCGTTCAAGACCGAGGATCGTCTGAGCGCACTGGAGGAGATTCGCAGCCAGATCGATTCCGGCGCCATCGACCCGCCGCGCGCCATCAACCGCCTGTGGCGCCTGTATGAAGACGAGCTGCGCATCACCCGCGACAACGGCCTGTACAGCCAGGTCATCCCGCTCGGCGGCGACCGGGTGCTGGCCGATATCGCCAAGATCGGCGCGGTCGCGATCTACTTCCAGACCCGGGACGGACGCGGCGGCTTCGTGACCCGCACCGGCAACGACTGGAATTTCACCGTGGCCGAGAGCGGGGCCGACCGCGAGCAGATCAACGCGCTGTTCGATTCGCTCAAGAAGCAGATCCGCACCGGCTACTTCGAGCTGCCCAATGGCAGCATCGGCATGGAGTCGGGCTCATGAGCATCTTCAAACCGACTCTTGCTGCAACCGTCACTGCAATTCTTGCTGCAGCCATCGCTCTGACGCTGACCGGCAGCGTCCATGCCCAGGATGAAAGCCAGTCTGCCGACCAGGCCGAGCCCGCTCAACAGACGACAGAACAAGCGGGCGAAGCCACTGCGCAACCGCCCGCCCCCGAGCAGCAGCAGCCGTCGCTGGAGCAGGCCTACCAGCGCGAATTCGCATTTCTTCAGGGCCAGAAGCGCGACCTGGAGCAGCGCCTCGCGCAGATGCAGGAAACGGTGACGGCCGAGAAATCGCGCCTGCAGTCCGACATTCGCTCGCTGGAAGCCGAAGTCGTCGAGATGCGCAGCCGCGCCGACCGGCTGGAAGACCTGGTGTTCGAGTCAGAGCGCGCCGTCGAGGCCGCACGCGAGAACACCGACCTGCTCGCTGCGACCTTCACCCAGGCCGACTTCACGCTCGACGAAGCATGGAACAGCGAGCTGGGCGATCGGGCCCCGGGCGCCGCGGACGTCAAGGGCCTGTTCGATGCGGCGCTGGCATTTCTCGACCGTGGTCACGAGGTCTGGCGCGAACCCGGCGAATTCTTCCTGGCCGACGGCACCCGGGTCGACGGCGAGATCATCCATGTCGGCAACGTCGCGGCCTATGGCTTGAGTGAGCGCGGCAGCGGTGCGCTGGCCCCGGCCGGCGACGGCGAACTGAAGATCTGGAACACCGAAACAGCCGAGCAGGCCCAGGCGCTCGCTTCCGGCCGGATGCCGGATTCGCTGCCGATCTTCCTGTTCGAGTCGCTCAACGCCGAGGTCGAGAAGAAGACCGCCAAGGGGTTGTTCGAGACGGTGAGCTCCGGCGGGGTGATCGGCTGGGTCATCTTCTTCCTCGGGCTGGTCGGCCTGATGCTGGTGTTGCTGCGCGTGGTCTTCCTGCAGCGGGCGGGGGCCTCGA
>DATGCS010000268.1:0-4442 GCA_035311685.1 Wenzhouxiangellaceae bacterium | reverse complement strand
CGGTTTGCTGCGAAGTTCGGCCAGGAACGAATCGAAATCGCGGTAGCCGCGGTTGTGCCAGTGAAATTGCCAGTCGAAGCGCTTGAGCCAGTCGGTCTGGTCCAGCGTCTCGCGATCGACGGCGTCGCAGAAATTGATGCCACAGCCGGAGAACTGACCGTCTTCGACAAAGTTTTCGAGATCCTTGACAAGCGAGGCTCGGACACCGGAATCTCGGCCGAGCAGGCGCGGGCCGGTCACCGGGGTGAGCGGTGCGGCCACCAGCAGCTTGGGATACCAGCGCAATCCGGACCGGTGTGCGGCTTCGGCCCAGGCGAAATCGAACACGAATTCACCGTGCGAATGGAACTTGAGCCAGGCCGGGGCGCAAGCGCCCGAGCCTGGATTCGCGAACGGCGCCGGCTGCCACCCGGTATCGCCGCCGACGCAGCCGGCTGCCGCCAGCGCTGCAAGAAAGCGATGGTCGGAGAATGGGTTTTGGTCGCGATTCAGCGCATTCCATGCTTGCCGATCGACAGCGCTGATCGACGCCTTATCGGAATCAGGGCTGATCGAGGAATCGCTCGGCATCCAGCGCCGCCATGCAGCCGAAGCCGGCTGAGGTGATGGCCTGACGGTACACATGGTCGGCCACATCGCCGGCCGCGAATACGCCCGGCACGCTGGTTGCCGTGGCCATGCCTTCAAGCCCGCTCTTGATCCTTATGTAGCCGCCTTCCATGTCGAGCTGGCCTTCGAAAATGCCGGTGTTCGGATCATGGCCGATGGCCACAAACATCGCATCGACGCTTATATCGCGCTTTTCGCCGGTTTCGGCATGCTGAACGCGCACGCCGGTGACGCCGTCGTCGTCGCCCAGCACTTCGTCGACGATGTGGTCCCAGACAATCTCTACCTTGCCCTCGGCCTCGCGCGCGAACAGGCGGTCCTGCAGGATCTTCTCGGCCCTGAGTTCGTCGCGGCGATGAACAAGCGTGACCCTGCTGGCGATATTGGACAGGTACAGCGCTTCCTCGACCGCGGTATTGCCGCCGCCGATGACCGCGACCGGCTTTTCGCGGTAGAAAAACCCGTCGCAGGTGGCGCAGGCCGAAACCCCGCGGCCCTTGAAGTTGTCTTCCGATTCCAGCCCAAGGTAGCGCGCGGAAGCACCGGTTGCGATCACCAGCGTGTCGCAGGTGTAGGCGCCGCTGTCGCCCTCCAGCCGGAACGGGCGCTGACCCAGGTCGGCGGTATGGATGTGGTCGAAAATCATTTGCGTCTTGAAGTGCTCGGCATGATCCAGCATTCGCTTCATCAGATCCGGGCCTTGCAGATCCAGGGCGTCGCCCGGCCAGTTCTCGACGTCGGTGGTGGTCATCAACTGGCCGCCCTGCTCGATGCCGGTGACCATCGCCGGGGCCAGGTTGGCGCGGGCGCCGTAGATTGCGGCGGTATAGCCGGCCGGGCCGGACCCGAGGATCAACAGGCGATGATGGCTGGAATCTGCCATGTATACTTACTCCGCTGTGCGTGGGAATCCAAAGCCTGTCTACATGCGGTTGCGGCGAGCGCATTCCAAGTCGTGACGGCCGCGCATATCGTAGCGCGACGCAGTCATCAATGTGAGTGTCGCGCATAGGCTTTGGGGTGGAAGCAATAAAAATAATCTGAAATAATAAGTTAGCTGCTCCTTTTGAAGGAAATTCAAGTTTGGCTCGAAGCGCCCGAAAATCATCTAAAACGGAATTCCCGGAAAAGCTCGAGCGTCGATTGTTCGAAGCGCTGTTTCTGTTCGTGGTCGTAGTTTCCGTCTATCTGTTCGTCACCCTGGCCTCCCACGATGTTCGAGACCCGGGTTTCTCCAGCAGCGGCGGTAGCGTGATCAATAACCTGGGCGGAAGTTTTGGTGCCTGGATTTCCGATTTTCTTCTGGTGGTGGTCGGCTACATGGCGTGGCTGCTTCCGTTTCTTATGCTCGGTGCCGGCGCTAAGCTTTTGAGGGAACGTTCCGAACCGGTCGGCTGGCCGGAATGGGGCGTCAGGCTTGGCGGGACGTTGCTGATCCTGCTATCAGGCTGCATCCTTTTCGAAATGCAGCCCCGCGGAGGACTGGAGCACACCGGTGGCATCATCGGCGACCTGCTTTCCGGTCCGATGATCCAGGTGATGGGCTTTACCGGCGCCGCACTAATCAACCTTGCCGTGCTGCTGGCAGGCATCACGCTGTTTACCGGCATTTCATGGATCAATGTCGTCGACCGCGTCGGCGCCTGGGCAATACGGGGCTGGGCGTGGGCGGGCGACAAGCTCGCCGAGGGCCGCGACCGGATGGCCGGGCGGCGGGCCCGGGCCGAACGCGAAGTGGTCCGCAAGGCCGACACGGTCAAGCGCAAGAAACGCCCGGAAGTGCGCATCGAGCCGCGGGTGGAAGACATAACCTCGGAAAAGAGCAAGAAAAAGCTCAGCCAGCGCTCGTTGTTCAAGAACCTGCCGGCCGGCAGTCTGCCGCCGCTGGATCTGCTCGACGAGGCGCCCGAGCAGCACCCGGGTTACTCCACCGACACGCTCAAGGCCATGAGCCGCCAGGTCGAGCTCAAACTTTCCGATTTCGGCATCGAAGTCGAGGTCGTCGCGGTGCATCCGGGGCCGGTCATCACGCGTTTTGAGCTGCAGCCGGCGGCTGGGATCAAGGGCAGCCAGATCTCCAACCTGTCCAAGGATCTCGCCCGGGGACTCAGCGTGATTTCGGTGCGCGTGGTCGACGTGATTCCGGGCAAGAGCGTCATTGGCCTGGAAATTCCGAACACCAAGCGCGAGATCGTCTACCTGCGTGAAATCCTGGCCTCGGAAGCTTACGAAAAATCCAGCTCGGCGCTGACGCTGGGGCTGGGGAAGAACATTTCCGGCCGCCCGATGGTCGCCGACGTGGCCCGCATGCCGCATCTGCTGGTCGCCGGCACGACGGGATCCGGCAAGTCGGTGGCGGTCAACTCCATGATCCTCAGCCTGATCTACAAGGCCACACCCGACCAGGTCAGGATGATCATGGTCGATCCGAAAATGCTCGAGCTGTCGGTCTACGAGGGTATTCCGCACCTGCTGGCACCGGTAGTCACCGACATGAAGGAGGCGGCGAATGCCTTGCGGTGGTGCGTCGCAGAGATGGAACGGCGCTACCGGCTTATGTCGCAGCTGGGCGTTCGCAACCTGGCCGGGTACAACCGCAAGGTCTCCGACGCTGCGGACAAGGGCAAGCCGCTCGTCGATCCGACGGTCGACCCCAGCACGCTCGCCGAAGGCGAAGAGCGCCCGAAACTGGAAAAGCTGCCGTTCATCGTGGTCGTTGTCGACGAGTTCGCCGACATGATGATGATTGTCGGCAAGAAGGTCGAGGAACTGATCGCGCGGCTGGCGCAAAAGGCGCGCGCCTCGGGCATCCACCTGATCCTGGCCACGCAGCGGCCTTCGGTGGACGTGATCACCGGTCTGATCAAGGCCAACATTCCGACCCGCATGGCTTTCCAGGTCTCATCAAGAGTCGATTCGCGCACCATCCTCGACCAGCAGGGCGCCGAGAACCTGCTGGGCCACGGCGACATGCTTTATCTGCCGCCGGGCAGCGGTCTGCCCGAGCGCATCCACGGCGCCTTCGTCGACGATCACGAAGTACACGGCGTTGTCGAGTGGCTGCGGGCCCAGGGCGAGCCCGAATACCTGGAAGAAGTGCTCGCCGACACGCAGACCATGGCCGACGGGCAGCAGGTCGGCGCGACGGGCCTGCCCGAAGCGGCTGCCGGGGACGAATCGGATGAGCTTTACGACAAGGCCGTGGCGCACGTTCTTGAAAGCCGTCGGGCATCGATTTCGGGTGTTCAGAGACAACTGCGTATCGGCTACAACCGCGCCGCACGGCTCATCGAGGAGATGGAAAGCCAGGGGATCGTGAGTGCGCCGGAGCACAATGGTCAGCGGGAGGTCCTTGTCCCCAAAAATCAGGCTTGAGGCTACTGCGGAACGCGCTGCCAGCGCTCGGCGGTGCTCGGAATCCTCATGTACCTGTATGTACACTGCGGTTCCTGCGCTCCGGCGATCACTGGCAGCGCGTCCCTCGCTACGCCTCAAGCCTGATTTTTCCCGAGCGGAATTTCGGCTGCGGAGTGGCGCTCGGCGGTGCTCGGAATCCTCATGTACCTGTACGTACGCTGCGGTTCCTGCGCTCATGCGATCACCGTCAGCGAACCGCTCGCTACGCCACAGCGCCAATCCTTCTGCATTCGGCACCACCGGCTGGATTGACGCCGGAGCTACTGCGCGCTTCGTTTGACAGTTGGTCGCCTCAGGAGTAGCCTGAAGCGGGAGAGGTTGGAGGGGTTCCATTGATGAAGCAGCCGACGTCTATTCTGATCGCTCCAAGTGCGTATCTGATGGCGAGTGTGCCGGCGGATGGGCGCATTCTGCGG
>DATGCS010000267.1:0-10414 GCA_035311685.1 Wenzhouxiangellaceae bacterium | reverse complement strand
GACCAATGTGCCCCAAAGTGCAAGTGACGTACAAACGGTGATTGGTTAAGCTCTGCGCAGGACATCCCAACCGAATGCGAGAAGAAATGACCAAACCTCTCTGGCAACCGAGTCCGCAGCGCGCGCAGGCTACCCACATGGCCCGTTTCATTCAGTTCGTCGGCAGTGAACTGGAACCTTCGGTGTCGGATTACGAAGGACTGTACCGGTTCTCCGTCGAACGGCCCGAGGCATTCTGGCGCGCGGTCTGGGAATTCGGTGAAGTGCGGGCGTCGGCGCAGGGCGAGCGGGTCGTCGAGAACTGGCCGGAGATGCCCGGCACCCGATGGTTTCCGGATGCCAGGCTGAATTTCGCCGAGAACCTGTTGCGCCGTAACGACGATGCGACGGCACTGGTGTTTGCCGGTGAGGGCGGTGAGCGGCGTGTTTTGACCTGGCGCCAGCTCACCGACGAAGTTGCGCGAATCGCTGCCGGCCTCAAGAACATGGGGATTCAACCCGGCGATCGGATCGCCGGCTATCTGCCGAATCTGCCCGAAACGGTGATCGCGATGCTGGCCACGACGTCGCTGGGTGCGATCTGGTCGTCGTGCTCCCCGGATTTCGGTGTTCGAGGGGTGCTCGATCGATTCGGCCAGATCGAGGCGCGCGTGCTGTTTGCCGCGGCCGCCTATCGCTACAACGGCAAGACGCACGATTGTCTCGGGCGGCTTGCCGAAATGCTGCCGGAACTTGCCACGATTGAACAAGTGGTGGTCGCGCCCCATGCCGATGATTCGATGAATCTCCAGGCCCTGGGCGACCGTGGCGTGGCCTGGGACGATTTCGCCGTGGATGACCCGGACCCGCTGACATTCGAGCAATTGCCGTTCGATCATCCGATCTACATTCTTTATTCATCGGGCACTACCGGGGTGCCCAAGTGCATCGTCCACGGCGCCGGCGGCACGCTGCTCCAGCACCTCAAGGAATTGCTGCTGCACACCGATGTGCGCAAGGACGACCGGTTCTTCTATTTCACGACCTGTGGCTGGATGATGTGGAACTGGCTGGTCTCCGGGCTGGCGGTCGGCGCCACCCCGGTGCTCTACGACGGCTCGCCGTTTCACCCGGACGGCGAGGCGTTGTGGGACCTGGCCGACGAACTCGACATTGCGATCTTCGGTACAAGCGCCAAGTGGATTGCCGCGTGCGACAAGGCCGGGGTCAGACCGCGGCAGACGCACCGGCTGGAAGCACTGCGCGCGATTCTCTCCACCGGTTCGCCGTTGCTGCCGGAGTCGTTCGAGTACGTCTACCGCGAGGTCAAGCCCGACGTGCAGCTCAGTTCGATTTCCGGCGGCACCGATATCGTGTCCTGCTTCGCTCTTGGAAATCCGCTGTTGCCCGTCTACAAGGGCGAGCTGCAGTGCCGCGGGCTCGGTATGAAGGTCGAGATCCGCAACGACAACGGCGAGGTGGTCGTCAACGAGACCGGCGAATTGACCTGCTCGCAGCCGTTTCCCTGCATGCCCGTTCGGTTCTGGAACGATCCTGACGGTAGCCGGTACCGCAGCGCCTATTTCGAAAAATTCCCCGGCATCTGGAGCCACGGCGATTACGCGCGACTGACCCCGACTGGCGGCATCGTGATCTACGGCCGTTCCGATGCCACGCTCAATCCCGGTGGGGTGCGCATCGGCACCGCCGAGATCTACCGCCAGGTCGAGAAGCTCGACGAGATTCTCGAATCACTGTGCGTCGGCCAGGATTGGGCGGGCGATGTGCGCGTCGTGCTCTTCGTCCGCCTGCGCGACGGCGTCGAGCTCGACGAGAACCTGGTGCAGCGGATCCGCGCCACGATTCGCGAAAACGCAACGCCGCGGCACGTGCCGGCTCGCGTTGTCGCGGTGCCCGACCTGCCGCGAACGGTCTCGGGCAAGATCACCGAACTTGCGGTGCGCGACGTGATCCACGGGCGCCAGGTCAAGAACACCTCGGCATTGGCCAATCCCGAAGCGCTGGCCCATTTTCGCGACTTGCCGGAGCTCCGCCGATGAGTGGCGCGGCGCTGCCCTTGTCGGGAAAAAAGTGAGACTTTGCTCAAAAACCGCAACCGGCTACAATCGATGTAATTGAACATCGATCCGGCGCGGATTTCGGACGCCGGAAAGAGGGGAGGTCTGTTTGACCGACATTCCGGAAATGGGTAACGAACTGCTGTGGGAAAACGAGGTTCTCATCGAGCCGGCCCATCTGCAATTCGGTCATTTTGTCTCGAGAATGGACCGGCCCTGGATCGACACGCCGTTTTCTCTCGAGGGGGTGTTGCTCGTTAAACAGAAACAGCTCGACTGGTTCCGCCAGCACTGCGATTGGGTGATTGTGGACCTGCTGCGCAGCGAGAACCGCTTTCGTCCGCCGCGTCGGAGATATTACTCAGCGACAGGCCGGCGACAAGAGTGGAGCGGCTATCTCAGCGACGAACAGGCGGCCATCAACGTCCTGAGACGTGCAAAGCTGGACCGGGAAATCGTCTCCGAATCGGTCGAGATGCACAGCCTCCTGCGGAGCCAGGCAGAAGCGCTTGTCGAGAATATTTCACACACCGGACGTATCGATTCCCGCCGGGCACGGCAGAGCGTTTCAAGCATTGCCGATTCGCTGGAGAACAACATTGCCGCCATGGTCTGGCTGACGCGCATCAAGCGGGCCGACGAATACACCGCCCAGCACTGCGTCAACGTCGCCATCCTGTCGATGGGGCTGGCCCAGGCGCTGGAATGGCAGCAGGATCAGATCGAGCTGGCCGGCCTGGCAGGCATGCTTCACGATCTCGGCAAGACCCAGCTCGACAAGACGATTCTCAACAAGCCCGGCCGTCTCAGCGCAAAGGAATATGGTCATGTCAAGCAGCATGCCCGTCTCGGCTACCTGATGCTGCGCGAGGACCACGAAGTGCATCCCGCCGTCGCCCAGGCGGTTCTGGAGCACCATGAACGACCCGACGGCGGGGGTTATCCCAACGGCCGCAATCGCGCGACGCTGCAGCCGATGTCGGCGCTGATCAGCGTAGTGGACGCCTACGACGCAATTACCTCGAAGCGCCCCTACAGCGCGGCGCGCTCCCACCACGAGGCGCTGGGAATCCTGTGGAAGCAGCGCAACCGGCAGTTCGACGCGAGCATGGTGGAGGCGCTCATCCAGTTTCTCGGCTGGATCACGCCCGGGACGGTGGTGCGGCTGACGACCGGGCAGCACGCGATCGTGCTTCGCGCCAGCCACCAGCATCGCCTGTCGCCCATGGTGCGGCTCCTCGAGCCGTTAGACAATACCCACCGCGTCACGCGACGAATCGACCTTTTCGAGCACAATGAAAGCCATCCCGAAAACACTATCCGGGTTGCCGAAGTGCTCCCCGACGACGCGCTCCAGATCGAGCTTGGCCAGGTGCTCAGGGAAGAGGCCGATGCAGCTGACTGACGAAGGCCTCCGGATGCGACAATGGGCTGCCGGAAACAAATGGAAAAATGTCATGAACCGAAACGAACTCGAGCAGAAGCGCGATCAGTTGCGCGAGCGACTGGACTCCATCCGTCAAGACCTCGAAGGCGGGTTGGACCGCGACCTGGAAGACCAGGCCCAGCAACTCGAAAATCGGGATACGCTGATGGAAATCGCACGCGTCACGGAACAGGAATTGCGTGACGTCGAGGTGCAGCTTGATGAACTGGACGATTCGTGAGCGCACGCCGAACATCCTGATCAAGCGCACCTGCGGTAACACTGAAAGGGGGTGGAAATGGGCGAATCTGAATGTCTGGGTACGAAGGCAATATCGACCATAGCGAGCTTTTCGAGAGCGAATGTCTGGTCGATCCGGCTGAACTGCAGGTAGGCCATTTCGTATCGCGGCTGGATCGACCCTGGCGGGACAGTCCGTTTCCGCTCGAGGGGGTGATGATCCTGTCCGGGGATACGCAGTCCTGGTTCGCGGAGAACTGCGGCTGGGTCGTCATCGATCTGCTGCGCAGCCGCAACGGATACCGTCCGCCGTCGGCCACCACCTATCGGCCCAGAAGCCACGCGCCGGCGCCGCACAATGCCGATCCGAATGCGCCGGTCAACATGCTCAGACGTGCCCGCCTTACCGAGCAAAGCGTGTCCGAGGCGGTGGACTCCCACGATCTGCTTTACCGCCAGGCGGCGATTCTGATCGATTCCCTGAAAAAGTCCGGATGCGTGGATGCCGAGCAGGCGCGACTGGGGCTGCGCAAGATTGCCGGCTCGCTGCAATCCAACATTGCTGCGATGGTCTGGCTGACCCGGATCAGGCACGCCGACGAACACATCGCCGAGCACAGCGTCAACGTGGCCATCCTGGCAATGGGTCTTGCGCGCTCGCTTGAATGGAGCGACGAAGACGTCGAGCGGGCCGGTCTGGCCGGCTTGCTGCACGATCTGGGCAAGCTGAGGCTGGATCAGGGCATCGTCAACAAGCCCGGCGATCTTACCGAAGAAGAAATGGAACACGTTCGCAGCCACTCGCGGATCGGCCATGAATTGTTGCGCGACGACGATCGTATCCATCCCGATGTCGCGCGCGCCGTGCTCGAACACCACGAACGCCCCGACGGCAAGGGCTATCCGGACGGCAAGTTCGCCGGCGCGATCCTGCCGCTGGCCGCACTTGTTGCCGTGGTCAACGCCTACGACGCGATGACGTCGCATTGGCCGTTTCAAGCGGCCATTTCGCACCACGAGGCGCTGGGCGTTCTCTGGCGCGAGCGCGAGCGCCGCTTCGGCGCCGGCATGGTGGAAAAACTCATTCAGTTCCTCGGCTGGGTGACGCCGGGCATCCTGGTGCAGCTTTCCAGCGGCGATTTCGCCGTCGTGCTACAGGCCAGCCAGGCGCATCGGCTGTGGCCGGTGGTCCGGGTCCTGCGGCGTGAGGACGATCATTATGTGGGCGCCGAACGGGTCGACCTGGCGCGCCAGCCCCGGCCGGAGGGCAAACCTGTACTCAAGATCGCCGAAGTGTTGCCCGACGGCGCGATCGAAGCCGACCTGAATGCCGTACTTCTGGCCGAAGCGGTCGCCGGCGAGGACTGAGTTTCCGTTCGGGGGGTGTTACTGCCCGCTGCCGCGACGTCGGTGTGCCCGCGCTTCGAATCGGCCCGGATCGAGTACGGCGGCCATTGCGCGATCGACGCAGCCCGGCATTGCCGAGACCAGGTCGGCGATCCGGTCGGCGACAAGCGGTGTGCCGCTGATACCGCGGCTGCCGTGTGCCAGGTTGAGCAGCAAAGGAATCTCGGACCGGTTTCGCGCGCCGGGTGAGAGACCGGCGACCGGAAGATAGTCGTTGGCCTGGCATCGAAAGGCCACGCGCCGGTCCACGACTTCGATTCCCGGGCCGCCCAGTTCTGTCCAGCGCTCGGGGAGATTTTTCCGCAGCTGGTCCAGGTTGGCCCGGTCGTCGCTGTCTCGCGGCAGCGGTTCCGGGTCGCGCAGGTTGAACGTCGCGCCGATGCAGTGCAAGCCGTCGATTGCCGGCGTCAGGTAGCCGTTGTGGCAACGGGCCCGGCGCCAGCGGCGGCTTGCCGGCGTGGCCCTGCATTCGCTGACCTGCCCGCGGATCAGGCGCAGCCCAAGCGCCGGCAGGCTGTCCATGCCCATCGCCGCGCCGGCGATGCAAAGCACTACCGCATCGGCCTGGATGATCTCGCCCGAACTCAGCACCGGCAGACCCTGCGCATCGATTCGCTCGACCGTCGCTTTGTCGTGCGCGATGGACGGGTGATCCAGCAGCAGCCTGCACCAGGCAGCAGGTTGCAGATAGCCGCCGTCGGTGAGCAGTACCGACTCTTCATCGAGCCGGCGAAGCTGCGCTTCCGGCCAGTGTCCGCTGCTCGAAGCCTCGGCAAGCCTGCCGCGCTGACGATCGTCGGTGATGTGCTGTACCACTCCGTCGAATTCCCCGATGCCCGCCTGTGCTGCCCGGTATCTGCGAAGCCAGCCCACGGCGTGCAGATAGCTGGCCTGGTAGAAGCGGTTCTGAGGCGTTGCCACACCGCTGGGGGTGGTGTAGACGACGCCGGCGCGGTTGCCCGAGGCCCCGGTGGCGATTCCGGCCGGGTCGATGACGCGTACTTGCCAGCCGCGCTCGGCCAGCGCCCGCGCGGTGGTGGCGCCGGCCAGCCCCGCGCCGGTGACAATCGCGGTACCGGTCGCATAACGCTGGGCGGGCGAGTTTCCGGGAAGCCTGCCTTCCAGGCGTTGCCGCTTGCGGCCGAAGCCCGGACGACGCCGGACTTCGAACCCGGCCTCGCAGAGCGCCCGCCGCACTGCACCCGCCACAGTGAAAGTCGCCAGCGTCGCCCCCGGTCGTGAGGATCTCGCCAGCGTCTCCAGCAGGTCGGGCTGCCACAACTGCGGGTTGCGGTCCGGCGCGAAGCCGTCGAGACACCAGGCGTCGACCTTCGCGTCCGATTGCCGCCACATGGTTTCGGCGTCGCCGAACATCAGGGTCAGGTCGATGTTTTCCGCCAGCCGAAGGCGGTGAAAGCCGGGTGTTAGCGGCGGATATTCGGCCCGCAGGCGTTCAGCGAACGGTTCAAGTTCGGGCCGCACGCGCAAGGCCCGCGCCAGGTCTTCCGGTTGCAGCGGATGACGCTCGGCCGAGAGCAGCGAAAGCCTGGCCGCGGGCGGCGCGATCCGGGTGAAAAACTCCGCGGCCAGCAGCATGTTGAGTCCGGTGCCGAACCCGGTCTCGCCGATGACGAACAGGTCGCCTGGCGCGAGCCCGGCGAATCGCCCTGGCAGGTGATTGCCGTCGATGAATACCGCGCGGGATTCGCCCGCGCCGTCGTCGCCCGAGAAGTACCTGTCGTTGAAGCGTGGAGAAAACGGGGTGTCGCCCTGCCAGTCCACGACCGCCGGCGCTATGGCATCGAAATCCGGTTGCATGCGCCAATTCTGGCAGGTTTGCGGCGTGCAGGGCATGGTTGCGGCGTCTTTCGACTGGTAAGCTTGCCGGTGTCATCGAAAAGAGCCGGCAGTCAATGAATACTCCTACCCGCAACCTCGCATTGTTCTGCGATTTCGAGAACATTGCCCTCGGCGTTCGCGACGCGCGCTATTCGGCGTTCGACATCAAGAAGGTTCTCGAGCGCCTGTTGCTCAAGGGCAACATCGTGGTCAAGAAAGCCTACTGCGACTGGCAGCGCTACAAGGAATTCAAGCCGGCCATGCACGAGGCGGCGTTCGAGCTCATCGAAATCCCGCACCTGCGGATGTCGGGCAAGAACTCGGCCGACATCCGGATGGTGGTCGACGCGCTGGACCTGTGCTACACCAAGGCGCATGTCGACACTTTTGTCGTGATTTCGGGCGACTCGGATTTCTCGCCGCTGGTCTCCAAATTGCGCGAAAACAACAAGCTGGTGATCGGAGTGGGTGTGAAGAGTTCGACATCGGATCTGCTGACCGCCAACTGCGACGAGTTCATCTTCTATGACGACCTGGTGCGCGACAGCGAAAAGAAGTCCGAGCGCAAGCAGCGCGCGGCCAAGAAGAAGTCTTCGAAGAAGGCCAGGAAGAAAGCTGCGCCGGCCAAGGCGGCCTCGAACGGCGATGCCTCAAGCGCGCCGGCCAACGATACGGCAAGCAGCGAAGAAGAGCGGCGCCAGGAGGCGTTCGACCTTGTGCTGGAAACCATCGAGGCGCTTTTCCGCGACCGCGACGAATCGGAGACGGTCTGGGGATCGATGGTCAAGCAGACCCTCAAGCGCCGGCGGCCCGGCTTCTCCGAGAGCTACCACGGCTTCAAGTCGTTCGGTCAACTGCTGGAACAGATGCAGTCGAGCGGAATCGTCAAGCTGCGGCACGACGAGAAATCCGGTGGCTACATCATCGAGAGCTTCGTTTCCGACGATTGAGCGGGCATCCGGCCCGGATTTCCAGAGCAGTTGCTATGCCCCGACGGGCCGGAATTTGATGCATCGCAAGGCTAAGTATGAAAATTTATATTATTTTTCATACTCCCGTCAGCCGGAGCGCACGCCATGGCCTGCCCGCAACTTGCAGTTCCAGCAATTTCCCGGGTCATCGTCCTGTTTGCCTGTCTTTCGCTCCACTCGGTGTCGGCCGCGAGCGATCCGGATATCGTCGAGCCGGATTCGGAACAGGCGACCGGCGGGACGGCAGTGGATCCGGTTTCGGTCGATATCCTCGCGCTGGGACCGGTTCGGGTCGAGGGTCGGGCGTTCGATCTTGTCGGCATTGCCCGAAACGCCACCGAGGGCTACGTGGGCCAGGAACAGCTAAAGAAACGTCCGCTGCTTCGGATCGGCGAACTGCTGGAGACCATCCCGGGATTTGTCGCCACGCAACACAGCGGGGCAGGCAAGGGCAACCAGATGTTCGTGCGCGGCTTCAACCTCGATCACGGGACCGACTTCGCGACCCACATCGACGGGATGCCGGTCAACCTGCCGACGCACGCCCACGGCCAGGGCTATACCGATCTGAACTTCATGATTCCCGAACTGGTGGGCCATCTCCGGTTTCGCAAGGGGCCGTACTACGCCGATGAAGGCGACTTCAGCGCAGCCGGGTCGGCGCATTTTCGCAGCTTCGACCGGCTTCCCCAGCGCATGCTCGAACTGGCGGCCGGCAGCGATGATTTTCGCCGCGGCCTGCTGGCGGACTCGACTTCGGTCGGATCGGGCGACCTGCTGGGAGCGCTAGAGCTGTTTCATCATGACGGTCCGTGGACGAATCCGGACGATTTCGACAAGGTCAATGCCGTGGCCCGCTACAGTCGGGATAGTGCCGACCGGCGGTTCAGCGTCGCACTGATGGGCTATCACGGCGAATGGAGCGCGACCGATCAGATCCCGCGCCGCGCCGTTCTCGATGGCCGAAGGGGTCGCTTCGATGCGATAGACCCGAGCGACGGCGGCGAGTCGCATCGATTCAGCCTTTCGACGGAATGGGGAAGCGCGGGCGATACCGACGGCTTTGCGATATCCGCTTACGCCATCGATTACCGCCTGGCGCTTTTTTCCAACTTCACCTTCTTTCTCGATGATCCTGTCAACGGCGACCAGTTCGAGCAGTTCGATAGCCGCAACGTCTACGGCGGGCAGCTGCGGCGCGCCTTTGCATTGCAGAACACGGGCATCGTCGAGGGTTTTCGCGCGGGCCTGACGACCCGTTTCGACGACATACATACCGTCGGGCTTTTTCGTACGCGCGAACGCCAGCGGCTCTCGACGATCAGTCTCGACGAAGTCGAACAGTGGTCGACCGCCGGACATCTCGAGGCCGACCTGCAACTGGCGCCCAGGATTCGCGGGGTCGTCGGCGTTCGCGCCGACTACTACCGATTCGACGTGGCCAGCAACGACATCCGCAACAGCGGGGAGCGCGACGACTTCCAGCTCAGCCCGTCATTCAACCTCGCGATCGGACCGTGGGCGTCCACCGAATTCTATTTCAGCGCCGGACGCGGATTTCACAGCAACGATGGGCGCGGTACGGTGCGTACCATAGATCCAAACAGTGGCGACCCCACTGAATCGGTCGATCCGCTGGTTTCGGCCGAAGGGATCGAGGTGGGCGTTCGCAGCAGCTACTTCCCGGACCTGGAAACCAGCCTGACGCTGTTCACGCTGGCACTGGACTCAGAACTCGTGTTCGTCGGCGATGCGGGCACCACCGAGCCGAACCGGGGCACCCGACGCTACGGCGTCGAATGGGCCAATTTCTGGCGCCCGCTGTCGTGGCTCTCGGTCGACGCCGACGTGGCGTTCACCCGTGCCCGTTTCAAGAAGGACCTCGGCGAGGGCCGGCGGATTCCAAATGCCATGGAGCGGGTGATCGCGGCCGGCATCACCGTTGATCGTCTGCCGGGCCGCTTGAATCGTCTCTCCGGCGCAGTGCGCCTGCGGCATTTCGGTTCCTATCCGCTGACCGAAGACAACAGCCAGCGAGCAGGCTCAACCACGTTGATAAACCTCGACGCGGGTTGGGCCTTCAGTGATGCGGTCGCGCTGCATCTGGGCCTGTTCAACCTGCTGGACCGCAAGGACAGCGATATCGAGTACTTCGATATTTCACGCTTGCCGGGTGAGCCGGCCGAAGGGATAGAGGACGTGCTTTTTCACCCGGTACTGCCGCGCCAGGTGCGGCTGCGGTTGCTCTGGTCGTTTTGACCAGGTCTTGCCGGGCCGGCGGTGCCGGCCCGGCGAAGTCGAGAATGATTCAGAACGCGTACTGCCATCCGGCGGTAATCGTCCAGTCGTTTTCAAGCTGCGGGCCGTCAAGCTTCTGGTAGACCGGCTTGATCCATTCGAGCGCCAGCCGATGGCCGGCCAGCGCGCCGCCGGGGGCGAAGTTCAGGCCCAGACCGAAATCGACGCGACGGACC
>DATGCS010000266.1:0-8741 GCA_035311685.1 Wenzhouxiangellaceae bacterium | reverse complement strand
CCTGAAATGTCGAGCAAAGGGGCGTGAATGTCGTCATCGATGCGCTCGAGCCGGGCCGGCGTTGCCGGAGCGACGCTTTCGGCAGGTTCGATGATGTCCAGCGCTTCGACCAATTGGCAGCGCTGGCGCTGCTGGTCGTCGCTTCCGGTCGAGAAACTGCCGAGCACCTCCTGGCCGACGCGCGCAAGGCCCGCCAGCTCCAGGCGTGCGCGCTGGAGCCTGCCGTCGCTGGTGGCAGCCGGTACTGCAGATTGCACCTGCCCCGGGATCAGCGGATCGCGCCGCGCCGCGCCCGGCCAGGTGTCGGCATCCAGCGTGGTGATCCAGACCGCGTCGAAGCGCGACCCCAGCGCTTCCTCCACGCCCAGGATTTCCACCGGGCAGCCGGGGTTGCGCTCGCGGAAGGTCGCGCCAGCGGCACGCTCGGCGAGCAGCGACAGCGCAAATCCGCGCGGGACCGGTTTTGCGATGATCGCGTCCAGCGCGCCGAATTCCTCCAGCAAGTCGTGCCACCGCGCCAGAACCTGGAATTCGCGCGAGTCCAGCGAGCGCCCGCGGCCGAAGCCCAGGGTCGCAAGCTCTTTCTGGAAGCGCTCTATCCAGTCCGACGGCCAGGCCGATCCCCGGTGTTCGCTGCGCTGCGCGCGCCAGGCTTCGATTTGCTCGCCAAGCTGCGAGGCCCGGGACTTCCTGCATGAGGCCATCAGCTCGAAGCCGGTGATCTCGTACGGCGACCATCGCATCAGGTTGGCCGTCGCATCAGCGCGCCGACGTCCTTCGGCTTCCGCGCCGGGCAGGTACGGCGACGCCAGGACCCGGCCGGCCGTCGGCTGGTCGATGCGCGCCGGATCCAGCCCGAGCAGCAACAGCGCATCGGCGACCAGCGACCATTGCGCCAGCGGCAGGCCCAGCGATACGTGCCAGGGCTCAGTGCCCGAGTCGGCCAATGCATATCCGGGGGGGTCGAAGACCCGGCGAAAAATGCGCTCGACGCGGGCCAGTCGGCCGGCCAGGTCGGGCACCACGATGGCGATAGCGGTCGTGACGGCCGGGTCGGACCTGTGATCCCCAAGGGTCTCCAGGCGCGCCCGGGCCCATTCGGCGGCGGCGCGCAACTCGTCGTCGGGCTCGACGAACTGGTGCAGGTTTATCGTGGGCATCTCCGGCTGGGTGCCCGCCTGGAGGTGTTCGAGTTCCCGGATTTCTGCTCCTGCAGATTCCAGCGCCTCGAATATCGAGGTTTGCAACGGACTTGGCGGCAGTTCGAACCCGTTCAGTTCGACCCTGTCCGGCAGCGCCAATTGATGCTCGGACACCAGGGCGGGCAGTACCGAAGCAAAAGTCCACTCGTCGATCACGCCGAGTTCTTCGCAAAGCTGCTCGAAGCGAGCCACCCAATCGCGAAACTGCCGGCTGTCGTCGGAAAGAAACGATTCCGGCCAGTCGCGCGGGTGCTGCAGGCCGTATTCATGAACGGTGCGCCAGGCACGTTCGGCCAGCGCGTGTACGCGCGGCTCGCCGACGAACACGTCGGTGTCGATGACCTGCTGCCACAGCATCCGGGCCTGCGAAGCTGATATGGGCACCCGGTCGATCACCCCGGCCATCAGCGCCTCGGCGCGCAGCTTGCCCAGCCATGCTGAAAACGAAACCACTTCCGGCGCGAGCCATGCCGTCGCACCCTCGGACAGCCGGTCCTCGGACAGCCGGCGCTTTTCCGCCCGCGCCAGGCGGGCGGTGGGGGTCAGGATGATCTTCGTCTCAGGTGATTGCTGCTCGGGCATGCGGCCATTATGACGAAATCGTTCTCAAAAGCTGAGAGTCGCGGCGTGTTTGCATCGACCGCGCCGACCGGGCACAAATCAGGCCGGCGCGAGAAAAGGACGGCGCACCAGTCGAGCAACAGGTGGTGATGCGCTGGGCGCAACGGCTTGGACCGGCCTGATTCACCACCCGCTCTGCTGCGGCGTCCCCAGGTACTGCGTCCGCACAGCCATGGCACATGGATACGCCGCACGATGAGCCGGTCAGCGCGCTGGAGGAGCTGGAGGATGGAACACGGGGTGGCTTTGTGCGGTATGGGGAGATCAAGGGGGGAGTTGGAGTTGCAGGGCCAGGCTGGAACCGTTGCAGATTGAACTTCTGAATCGTGAAGATTCCACGCAGCTCGAATTTCCGCGCATTAGTTCCAGATCATGAATCATCGCGATTCAACGCATCAAACAGCCAGATGCGTGCGGCGGCCCATTCGCGCTTAATGGTGGCCTCGGACAGCGCCAATGCGCTTCCGATTTCGCGAGTGGTGAGGCCGCCGAAAAATTTCAGCGTGACAATATCGGCCTGGCGCTGGTCAAGCCGCTCCAGCTCCGATAGCGCCTGTTCGAGCTGATCCAGCTCCAGCGGCGACTTGCCCTGGTCGGACTGTTCTGTATCCAGTGTCAACAGCGTGATGTCGCCCCCGCGGCGGGCGGCCTTTCGACGTCGATAACGTTCCACCAGTACACGGCGCATGATGCGTGCCGCCAGTGAATAAAAATGTACCCGCCCGCGCCAGTCCACGGAATCGATATCGACCAGCCGCAGATAGGCTTCTGCCACCAGTTCGGTGGGCTGGATGGTGGCGCCGGCATCGCGGCGCAGTTGCGCTGCCGCCAGCCGCTGCAACTTCTGATACACCACCGGCAGCATGTCCTCCAGCGCCTCGCCGTCGCCATGCTGCCAGCGTTGCAGCAGCATGGTGATATGGGCAGCGTTGGTCATGGCATCATTCTGCAATTCATGGTGCGCTGCCGGCGCAGTTGTCCAGCAAGCGGTGCTGTGCACACAGCTTCAGAAACTCGGGCCGCTGCCATCCGGCGGCAATCAGCTTCCGTGCCCATGGGCGCGCTTCATCGAGCCGGGCCAGCAGGGTCAGGGCGGTGACATGATTGTGCATGAGCAAATGATCGTTGGAATCGACAACAAGCGGCCGGGTGATGTCGAGAACAGCCTCCAGTTCGGTCTGCATCGGGTCAGTCTGCTGCAGTTTTGCATAAGTTTTGGCCCGGCCCAGAAGCGTCACTGCCAGCAAGTTCTTGTTGCGCACTTGCGCCGGATCGCGCTCGATCAGTTGTCTGGCAATGCCTTCACCCTGCTGAAAATATGGCAGCGCAGCGACCGCATTGCCGGTTTTGCGGTGTGCCTCACCCATCAGCCACAATGAGTTGGCCAGGTTGTAGGCGCTGCGCGCATCCTCTGGCTGATTGCGGGCAGCGGCCTGGTCCAGTTCCAGCGCCTGCTTGCAGGCAGCGATCAGACCGTCGGGCTGGCTGCGGTCCAGATAGGCCAGGCAGCGGGTCCAGATCAGATCGCCCAGCTGCTGGCGCAGCGCGGGGTATTCCAGCACCGCTGGTTGCGCCTGGGCAATGGCCTGCTCCAGCGTGGCGATGGCCGCTTCATGTTGACCGGCGCGTAGCTGGCTGTCGCCCAGCGAATAGCTCGCATTGAGCAAGGTCTGCCAGATGCTTTCGGTGCTCACATCCGCGGATGCCTGGTGCTGGCTGGCGGCAGCACCAACATCGTGCAGCAGTCGTTGGCTGGCATCGGCGGCTCCGTGTGCCTGTGCTTGCGCTTCCTGATAACGGCCGGCCGAGCTGAGTTTGCGGCTGAGTTCCGCCCGTGCATACGCTAATCGGTAGCTGACTTTCAGGTTGCCGGTCGGCTCGTCCGCCAGCACTTGCAGCAGATCGACCGCCTGGCCGGCGACAGCTATGGCCTCGTCCAGTCGGCCCCGATACTCAAGCACCCGCGCGGCGCGAATCAGCGCGAACCCGCTTTCAGCGCTGTATCCGGCCTTTGCGCTAACTGGCTTGCCAGGTTCCGGCAGGAAATATGCCACCGCCTGGTCGGCCACCGGCTCCAGCAGATCCAGTCGCCCCACACCAAGCAGGCCGGTATACAGATCCTCCAGCATGAAGCCGGCCAGGTTCTCCGCTTGCTGTCGCGCGGCATCGGCTGCAGCACGCGCCGCCACCGCCTGGTTGCGCTCATGACGCAAATCCAGCGTATAGCGCACACCGATGCCGATCAGCAACAACGTCACGGCAGCGACGGCGGCATAGCGCAGTCGCCTGCTTCGGCGCTGGCGAATGGACGCGAGCCGAAGCAGCAGTTCGCGGGCGCTGGGTCGCTGGGCGGGCTGTGTCCGCAGCAGGTCTCGCAACAGTCTGGTCTCTGCGCACGGGAGTCCTGCAGGCGGCCTGTTTCGAGCGGGCGGCACCTGGTCCGGCGGCGATCGCTCGGCGGTTGTCGGTTCGGTCGGCGCTTTACCGGTGAGCAACTCGGACAGCAACGCACCAAAGCCCCACAGATCACTGGCCATGGTTGCTGCTTCACCGCGGGCCTGCTCCGGCGCCATGTAACCCGGGGTGCCGCCTGCCTGGGTGGGAGGATGCAGAGCGTTGTCTTGCCCGTCGGCGCCCGGGATCGCTCGCTCTGATGACACCTGCAGACTGCGCGCCAGGCCGAAGTCCAGTACCTTGACCACCCCGGCTTCGGTCAGCATGACGTTCTCGGGCTTGAGATCGCGGTGGGCAATGCCGTGCTCGTGGGCGCAGACCAATGCTCTGGCGATCTGCAGGGCAATGTCCAGCCTGGCGTGATAGCGCGATTGATTGGTCGCCTGCAGCAGCTCCCGCAATGTCTTGCCATGGATCAGCTCCAGCACCAGCACGTCGCGATCGCCAGCGGCGAAATAATCATGCACCTGGCAGATGTTCGGGTGCTGCAGTGCCGACAGTGCCCGCGCCTCGGTTAGGAAAGATTCCCGCCGTTGCGGCGAAAGCTGCCACTGCTGACGGATGAGTTTGACTGCCACCTCACGCTGCAGCAGTTCATCAACGCCGGCAAACACCTCGCCCATGCCGCCACGGGCAAGCAGTCGGCGGATGCGTATGCGCCCGATGGTCTGGCCAATCAGTGCGTCGGCCTGATCCTGTTCATCAAGCCGCAAGGCATTGTCGGTGAGAAAGCCGTCATCGACCTCATGCTGCAGCAGCCGCAGCAGCTGCGCCTGCATGGCAGCATCGTCGGCATGTAGGCGCACGAATTCGGCGCGCTCGCCTGCTGGCAGTTCCAGCGCCTGCAACAGCAGTGATTTCAGGCGTTGATAGCTTGGTGCATCCATGGCCCGAGTATATCCGCCCTGTTGACTGTCACCGCCGCGACGAACTGGCCTGTGCCTGCCCCGTATCGTGTTCCCCGCCAGCATCTGGGGTTTCCGCCTGGTCCGCTGAATGATCCTTTTTGCCAGCGGTTTGCACAAACATCAATAGAGAGTCCTTTTCCAACCGAGTGAGCGAGAACACGATGATCCATGCATTCAACCAACGCGAGCGCTTGATGTTGCTGTTGTTCCTGTTGCTGCTGGCTGGCAGCGAAACGGGACTGGCCCAGCTGAAATCGGCAGCAGCCCCGCAGCCGCTGGCCAATTCGGCCAGCAGCCAACCGGCCACTGCGGGTGGGCTGACCCAACTTTCGACACCGGTGGCCGATTACCAGTTTGCCGGCGATCTGGGCAGCCGCGTGGCCGGCGCGCCCGATCTGACCGACACGGCTACCGGCAGCCAGTTCGACACCGCCACGGTCAATGGTGTCGTGCGTCCGGTCCGTGCATTCGATGCCGGAAATGGGCTGCGGCTCGCTGGCGCCGACGCCCTGATCAGCGACAGTGTCTACAGCATCCAGATGACGGTGTTCCTGAATGATCTGACGGGTGGCGGTACCAATTTTGTCAAGCTGCTTGATTTTGGCGATCTGGGCGATGATTTCGGCTTGTATGCAGTGAACAGTAATGGCAATCCGACCATAACCTTTTTCGACAGCGCCGGTCAGCCATTCGGAGTCTCTGGTGCATTCCCCGAGCAGGACTGGGTGCAGGTGGTGATAACCCGCGATAGCAACAACACCATTACCGTTTATCTGGACGGCATTCAGCAGTTCACGCACGCAGCCGCCGCTGCCGACACCGATGTGGCCGGCCCGCTGGTGTTTCTCGATGACGACAGTGCCACCGGCGGCAGCGAGATTTCGTCCGGTGCCATCGCCTGTCTGCGCCTCTATCCGACCGCGCTCGATCCGACCACCGTGGCCACGCTGGACTGCGCGCGGGTGATGCGGGTGGGCATCAATGGCCAGGCCTGTGCCTTTACCACCATCGGCTCAGCCGTGCTTGCAGCACAAAGCGGGGACAACATCCTCATCGAGGCCGGTAGCTATAACGAGCGCATCGGCGCCGTAATCAGCAAGGACCTGCAGTTGCTGGCAGCGCGGGCAGGCAGCAACTGCATGCAGGCAGAACCATTCCCCGGTGACCGTGCGCTGATCGACGGCACCGGCTTTACCGGCTTCAATGGTGCCGGCGGCATACTTGACCTGATTGCCAGCAACGTCAGCCTGACCCAGGTCGATCTGGCCAACGGTTCGACCGGCCAGGGCGGGCTGGTCGCGGTCCGGGAGGAAGGTTCCCTGCTGACCTTCGGCAGCACGTTCAGCAACGGCACGGCATCGGCCGACCTGGTCAACGTCGGCCTTGGGCTCGATACCGACGAACCCGCCGGCGGCTGTGTCTATGCCGAGACTGCCAGCCTGGATTTTGAGGAAACGACATTCTTCAACTGCCGTGTCATTGGTCCGAACAACGGTGCCGACCCGGCCAACGGCGACGGCGGCGCGGTTCATGCCCGGCTGGAAAGTGTAGTCGAGGCCGACTTTGCCATTTTTACGAATAATTCGGCGCGCAATGGCGGTGCCGTTGCCCTGATCGATGCCGCTGACATTACACCCTTCAGTGTGATCAATTTCAGCAACAACACGGCAGCCAACTTCGGCGGCGCCATTGCCGCCGACAACTCGGGGGTTCGGCTTGGCTTCAATTCCGGGTTCGTCGGCAACATGGCCGGCAATCGCGGCGGAGCGCTGGATATTTCCGGTGGATCACTGGAGATCGTCGACCTGGCCGTGTTTGAAAACAACTCTGCCGTCGGTCGAGGTGGCGCCATCCATGTATTGGGTGCTGACCTGGCCATACGTCCCAGCAGTATTCCCGATGTTCCCACCCGCGTTACCGGCAACAGCGCTGTTTTCGGCGGTGCCATCTTCATCGAGGGCGGCACCACGGGCGCGCTTACAAACCCGACCATCGAGGGCGCGCTGTTCGATGGCAATACGGCGGGAGTGTCCGGCGGTGCCATGCTGCTGGCGAACGCTGCTGACGTAGAGATCGTCGATACCATCTTCAGCAACAACTCGGCCAGCGAAGGCGGTGCGATCTACTCGCAGGTTTCCAGCTCGGTCGTCCGCTCTTCCAGCGGCTGCAAGGCGTTCGAGTTTACCGATCCGGATCGCTACTGCTCGGAATTTCGCAACAACAACGCAGGCGATGGATCGGCCATTATGTATATCGGCCCCAGTAACGGCCGGATCCTGACCACCGCCTTCGTCGGCAACTCCGGACCGAATGCAGTGCTGCTTTCCGATATTGGCAACGGCAACGACGTTTCAATGGAGAGCGTGTGGATGTTCGACAATCAGGGCGATGCGGTGCAGGCTGCAGGCGACAGCTTTATTCAGGTGAACCACGGCACTTTCCACAACAATGTCGGCAGCGCCTTTGTCGGCCTGGAGCAGTCGTCGCTGTTCATGTTCAACAGCATCGCCTTCGGCAATGGTGCCGGTGGTGTCAGCAGCCTGGGCACAGGTGGGGTGTCGTTTGGCTGCAATTTCGATCAGTCCACTCAGGTGGGTGTGAACACCGATCCCTTGCTGGTGACCAACGCCGACGGCCAGAGCCATCTGGATCCAGCCTCCCCCGCGATTGACGCCTGTTTCGTCCCCGCCACATTGCCGGTAGACCTGGACGGACGCGACCGTGTGTTCGGCCCGGCACCCGATGCCGGCGCGTTCGAGGCCAACGACATTCTGTTCGAAAACGGTTTCGAGTGATTGTGGCGCACCGCTCGATGCTGCGACCAAGGTACCGCAGAAACGGTACTCACGCCGATCCGGTGACGAACGATCCCCGTCTGCTGTGCGGCTGGCCGGCTTCCACGTTGGCCCAATAGCCGCTCTACCGGTCCCGGTTGAGCCGGATGAACGGTTCTTCGATTTCGCGTTCGGCCAGTTCCTCGGCCACCGCCTGGTGGTCGACTTCGCGGATGTACTGGATGCGGCAACTCGAGTCGCCGGCGCTGACGGTGTCGCGCTCGCTGCCGCCGCCTGCGCCGCCGCTGGCGGCACAGTCGCCGAGCAGTGCGGCCGAGACGATCAGCGCGATTGCGGACACGATCTGCCCGGTGATCACTTTCATTGCTGGATCCTCTTGATATTCCGACCTCTTGTCGAACCTACGGACTGGATGTCGCGCTTTAAAGTGCCTGCGGGTTCGACAGGTGCTACCGTCGCACGATCTTGGGCACTGGTGGTGACAGGCGGTCTTTCGCCAGCGATCACCGGTGCAGGGCTGCCGGCAGCGGCACCGACCAGGTGGGCTCGCGCTCCGGTTCGCCAAACATGGGGATATGAAGCGAGGCGTCATTTTCGCCGATACTGACCTGCCGGGTCGGGCTCTTGAACGCCTCGGGCCGTTGCTCCAGCAGCTCCTCCAGCCGATCGGACCGATCGGCGTTCTCGCGCAGCCAGGCCAGCGTGGCAAGCAGTTCGAGGCGCGCACCGAAGTCCTGCATCCGCAAGCGGTAGCGGCTGTA
>DATGCS010000265.1:0-42468 GCA_035311685.1 Wenzhouxiangellaceae bacterium | reverse complement strand
GAAGTAGCGCTCCGACTCCTTGGGTGGCCGGATCTTGCCCGAAATCATGTCGCCGGTGCGCAGATTGAAGCGTCGAATCTGGCTCGGCGAGACGTAGATATCATCGGGCCCGGCCATGTATGAACCGAGCGAAGAGCGCAGAAAACCGAAGCCGTCCTGGAGAATTTCCAGCACGCCGTCGCCGTAAATGGGTTCCTTCTTCTTCGCCCGCGCCTTGAGGATGGCGAATATGACATCCTGCTTGCGCGATCTGCCAATGTTCTCGATACCGAGTTCATTGGCCATTTCGATCAGGTCCTGGACGGACTTCTTCTTCAAGTCGGTAAGATTCATCGAACGGTTTACCTTGAAATGACTGGATTTGAACGGAGTGCTGCACCCTGGCTCGTGCGCGCAACATTGGCGCGCTCGGCTCGGCGATGCGAGCGGAAATGCTTTCCAGTTGGTCCCGAAATGCTAGGGAATCTGATACTGATACTGCTGCAACGGGCGGTTGCCCGCAAGGGATTTCGGAAGACTACCACTTTCGTTCCACGCCGTCCAGTACCCGGCGCCGGATAGTTCAGCGTATCCCGTCGAAAATCCTGCCCCTTTTCAGTCGAGTGGGGTGGCGGCGAGCCGGCGCGATGGCGCGGCGCCGCGTCGGTCCGGCCTTACTGTATATGCTCTTCGATGAAGTCCTTGAGC
The DNA here is from genome assembly GCA_035311685.1 of Wenzhouxiangellaceae bacterium. Classification (GTDB taxonomy): domain Bacteria; phylum Pseudomonadota; class Gammaproteobacteria; order Xanthomonadales; family Wenzhouxiangellaceae. The sequence continues at coordinate 41,781 of DATGCS010000265.1, read as the reverse complement.
ACGCCCTTGGTGACTGCGCCAACCTTCATGCCCTGGACCTTGCCATCGCTGAACACCATCAGCGTGGGAATGCCGCGAATCTTGAACTGGCTGGTAATTTGCTGATTTTCATCGATATTGACCTTGGCAATCTTGATCTTGCCTTCGTATTCATCGGCCAGTTCGTGCAGCAAAGGATCGATCATCTTGCATGGGCCGCACCATTCCGCCCAGTAGTCCACCAGTACCGGTTGACCGGCGTTGATCACGTCCTGTTCGAATGATGCGTCGGATACGTGCGTGATATTTTCGGACACGTTGATTTCTCCTCGGGAATTGCGAATTTGGGAATTGGGACCGGAACTCGGTGTACAGGCTTGCGCTTCCGGAGAATGCTAGAATACTGTAAAAGCCAGACCTGCTGGCTGTCGATGTCGTTTTCCGGTACATCCGGGCCACGCAACGCCATTTCAAGCAGGCCGATGCCAGAAATCCCGGCATGAACTCCGTTCAGGCCCGAATTCTCCTCCCATTCCAGGTTTACTACTGCGTGAGCGATACAGATATCCGATCCGAGCATGATTCTTCCGGCCAGCCGGTTCCGACCGAACATCACGACCGTGTATTGAGCGATGTCAGTTTCGACACCTTCCAACTGCCGGAGGCAATCTCGGCGGGTCTGCGCGACGCCGGTTTTGAAAAATGCACTCCCATCCAGGCCGATACGCTGCCGCTGGCATTGTCCGGTCGAGACGTGGCCGGGCAGGCGCGAACCGGTACAGGCAAGACCGCGGCGTTTCTGCTGGCGATCTTCAAGAAACTGCTCGCGGATCCGGATCCGGCCGGCGCCGGGCACAATCCACGCTCGATCGTTATCGCACCGACCCGTGAACTGGCGATCCAGATTCACCGGGACGCTTTGTTGCTGGGATCGCATACGGGACTCAGGTTTGGACTGGCTTACGGGGGCGTGGACTATCAGAAGCAGCGCGACCGGCTCACCGAAGGCGTCGACGTGTTGATCGGAACCCCGGGCCGGGTGATCGACTACTTCAAGCAGAACGTATTCAATCTCAAGCACATTCGTGTTGCGGTGCTCGACGAAGCTGACCGGATGTTCGATCTGGGTTTCATCGGCGACATCCGCTATCTGTTCCGCGCAATGCCCCCGGTCGACAAACGCCAGTGCCTGATGTTTTCGGCCACTTTCCCGCTGAAGGTCACCGAGCTGGCGTACGAGCACATGAAAGACGCCGAGACGATTCGCATCGACGAAGATCACAAGACGACAGAGCGCGTGAGCCAGGTCGTCTACTACCCGTCGAACCGCGAGAAGCTGCCGCTGCTGATCAAGCTGCTGCGGGAAATGGTCGACGGTCACGTGATCGTGTTCGTCAACACGCGGCGCGCCGCCGACCTGGTCGACCGGATGCTGCAGGGCAACGGCTTCGATTCGGCAATGCTGGCCGGATCGGTGCCGCAAAAGAAACGCCAGAGGCTGTTGCAGCGTTTTCACGCCGGCGAACTTCCGATTCTCGTGGCGACCGACGTGGCCGCCCGCGGCCTGCACATTCCGGACGTCAGCCACGTGATCAATTTCGACCTGCCCCAGGAAGCAGCCGACTATGTACACCGCATCGGTCGCACGGCCCGACTGGGCGCGACCGGCGAGGCCATAAGCTTTGCCTGCGAGGACTACGCATTCCACTTGCCGGAAATCGAGGCCTATATCGATCAGCCGATCGAATTGATCGGCCACGATGCCGACGCTTTGCCCAAGCTCGAGAAAGCCAAGCCGTCGACCGGGAATCAGGGCCGCCCCGCGAGCGCCCGGGGCGGAAAGGGAAGGGGCGGTCAAGGCTCCGGCGGCCGCCGACGGCGCGGTTGAACCGGCGTGCCCGCCGCAGATTCCCTGTGCTAATCTGGCAGGCCGTGGTCGGCCTGCGGCATTCTCTGACAATGACCTCTTTCGCAGCATGATTGCCTCGTTGAATCGACTTGATCTATCGCGCGCGGCCAGCTGGCTGCTGATCGCCGTCTGCGTCCTGCTTTTAACGCGGATAGGTGTCGTGCTCATAGACGGCGTGGACGTCGAATTTCAGCCCATCCCGTTTTCACCCTCTTCCGAGCGTGTCAGCACGCTTCCTGCAACCGACTGGCGGATGTTCGGTGACCCGACCGAGCCCGATTACGGATTCGCGCAAGTGCTTCCGGCGACCCCGCTTTCGCTGAGACTGCGAGGTGTGGTGACCGGTGAAAGGGGCTACGCAATCATCGTGGACGCGGAAGGCAATGAAGGCGTGTACCGTGCCGGCGACACCGTGCCGGGCGACGCCGAGGTCGTCACTATCGAGCCGCGCCGTGTTGTGCTCGAGCGCAACGCGACTCGCGAGGCCCTCGAACTTCCCGGATCGGGCACTTCGACGGCCCCTTCCACGGCGTCGCGAGCACAGGCGGAGCCGCGCGGGCGGGACGGCCTGGCTACCGGCGTCGGGATCGGTTCGTTGGCCTCGATGACTTCGGAGTTCAGGCTGGATCCAGATGAGCTTGCACGACGGATTACCATTCTGCCGGTCGCCGGCGGCGGCTTTCGGGTGCGGGCCGGGCGCGATGCGGCGATCTTTACCCAATTGGGATTTCATGCCAACGACATTGTGCTGGCGATCAACGGTCAGCCGGTCGACAATCAGTCCGATGTGCGCGCTGTATTCGGATCGTTTCGTCCAGGCGAACCGCTGGCCATCACGGTTCGGCGCGGCGAACGTCAGCTTGTCCTGACACCCGACCTGTCGATGCTGGGCGAAGCCGGACAGAGATGAGCAATCAGGGCCGGGTCTCCCTTATTCATGCATTGGTAATGAACCTGGTTTAAATCTTAAAGAGCGGAGCCAACAACGAATGAAATTCAATCAAATCATGGCGGTCGCAGCGCTGATACTCGGCATGGCCGGTTCCGGGCTCCACGCCCAGCAAAGCGAAACGCACCTGCTCAATTTCCAGAACGCCGACATCCGCTCCTTGATCACCACCGTAGCCGACATCACAGGGCGTAACATCGTGATCGATCCCGCCGTCAGCGGACAGATCACAGTCATTTCGAGCGAGGAGCTTGCGGCCGATTCGGTCTACGACGTGTTCTTGTCGATTCTTGCGGTACATGGTTATAGCGCGGTCGAAGACGGTTCGGTCACGCGTGTCGTGCCGGATGCTACGGCCCGTTTCGGTAGCGACGTCGTCAACGGTGCGGCGGGTCGCCAGGACCAGGTTACCCGTCTCATTCCGCTTGAGCACGTGCGCGCGGCCGAGGTACTTCCGATGCTGCGATCGCTCGTGCCGCAGTCGGCTTACCTGGCGGCCCACGAATCCTCCAATTCGCTGCTGGTCAGCGACAGGGCCGCCGGCGTCAGGCGCCTTCAGGCCGTCATCGGGCGACTGGACGCGGCTTCCGAAAATGGTGCCGAAGTACTGGCGTTGAGCCACGCCGATGCCGAGGAAGTGGCCGAGATTGCCAACCAGATTTATTCCGGATCGGAACAGCCGCTGGCAATTCCCGACACCCGTTCGAACTCGATCGTGTTGCGCGGGGATTCCGGCCAGCGCGTCCGGCTGCGCACGCTGATCAGCCATCTCGATACGCCGCTGACCGAGGGTGGCGGCTCGCGCGTCGTCTATCTTCGATACGCCAACGCACAATCATTGGTGCCGGTACTTGAGAGCCTGGTCGACGATGTGGGCGAAGGGCAGCGCCAGCGGGTACGCATCAACGCCCATGAAGAGACCAACTCGGTGGTGATTTCCGCGCCGCCGGCGGTATATCGGGAAATTCGATCGATCATCGACCAGCTCGACATCCGCCGGGCCCAGGTGCTTGTCGAGGCGATCATCGCCGAGGTCGCGGCCGATACCGGCCAGGATCTAGGCATCCAGTGGCAGTTCTTCGAGTCCGGCGATTCGGGCTTTTTCGGCGGTACCAATTTTCAGTCCGGCGGCCGTAACATCCTCAATTTGAGCGCGGGCCTGGCCGGCGGAGAAGACGGCGCCACGGTGCTCCCGGGCGGCGGACTCAATCTGGGCTATGTCGATGGAACCACCAGTCTGCTCGGCATCGAGTTGCTTGAAATCGGCGCACTGGCCCAGGCGCTGGCGACCGACGGCAACACCAACGTGCTGTCCACGCCGTCGATCGTGACCATGGACAATCATGCTGCGAGCATCAACGTTGGCCAGGAAGTTCCGTTCCTGTCCGGCAGTTTTCTGTCCGAGGGTATCTCGACGGCCGAAGGCCAGGTCAATCCGTTTCAGACCATTCAGCGAGAGGAGGTTGGGCTCAAACTGCGGGTCACGCCGCATATCAATGAAGGCGACACCATAATGCTCGCGATCGAGCAGGAAGTCTCTTCGCTCGCACCCATCGCCGGTGCAGTGGATCTGATCACCAACAAGCGCACGATCTCGACCCGCGTCATGGTGCCCGACGGCTCGATGCTGGTGCTGGGCGGGCTGATCAGCGACGATCTCAATGAGTCGGTCGAGCGCGTTCCCGGCCTGAGCAGAATCCCGCTTTTCGGTGAACTGTTCACCTATCGTTCGACCAACCAGGTCAAGCGCAATCTCATGGTATTCATACGGCCTCGCATTCTTCATGACCAGCAGCTGATGGACAACCTGACCGAAAGCAAGTACCGCAGCATTCGCGGCGCTCAGCTCGATCAGCGTGCTGGGCGCAGTGTTCTTTCCCGCCGCGCCGCGACGCCGCTGCTGCCGGAGCTCCAGGATTTTCTTCAGACCGACCTGGGAAGTAGCGACACGGATGAGCGCTGATTTCAGACCCGGATTCGGATTTGCCCGGCGCCGCGGTGTCACAGTCGCCGGGCGCGACGAGCAGGGCCGGTTCAGAATAGTCGCTCGCGAACCGACCGACCTGGAAGCTCTGCGCGAAGTGCGCCGGAACATCTCGGGCGCTACGACCATCGAGAAACTCGGCGAGGCGGAGTACGGTGACCTGATTTCCAGGCTGTACCAGGGCGGCAACGTCGAGGCCCACAAGGTTGCCGAGAATCTCAACGACGAACTCGATCTGAGCCGACTGGCCGAGCAACTGCCGGAACCGGCCGATCTGCTGGAAGCGGACGACGATGCGCCGATCATCCGTTTGATCAACGGTGTGCTTTCGCAGGCGCTGCGCGACCAGGCGTCCGACATCCATTTCGAGCCATTCGAAGATCGTCTTTCGGTAAGGTTCCGGGTCGATGGCGTGCTGCGAGAGGTGCTGTCTACATCGCCTGCGCTCGCATCGCTGGTGGCGTCGCGCATCAAGGTCATGGCGCGCCTCGACATTGCCGAGAAGCGCCTTCCCCAGGACGGCCGAATCAGTCTTCGGCTTGCCGGCAGGCCGGTGGACGTTCGAGTATCCACCTTGCCTTCCAGCCACGGTGAACGTGTTGTGCTCAGGCTTCTGGACAAACAGGCCGGCAAGCTGGGTCTCCCGGAACTTGGCATGGACGGCGCCACCCTCGATCGACTAAGGCGTCTGGTCCATCGGCCGCACGGGATTCTGCTGGTGACCGGACCGACGGGGTCGGGCAAGTCGACCACGCTGTACGCCGCTTTGCTGGAACTCAACGACCGAAGCCGCAACATCATGACGGTGGAGGACCCGATCGAGTACGACATAGACGGTATCGGCCAGACCCAGGTGAATCCGAAGGTGGACCTGACTTTCGCTCGCGGACTGCGAGCCATCCTGCGCCAGGATCCGGATGTCGTGATGATTGGCGAGATCCGGGACCTGGAGACTGCGCGCATCGCCGTTCAGGCGTCCATGACGGGCCATCTCGTGTTGTCCACACTGCATACCAACACCGCGGTCGGTGCGATCAACCGGCTTGTGGACATGGGGATCGAGCCGTTCCTTCTGTCGTCAAGTCTTGTCGGCGTGATGGCCCAGCGACTGGTGCGCCGGCTCGATCCGGATTTTCGACGGGCCATCGAGTTTCAGCCCGAAGCGCTTGCGGCGACCGGTATTGCGGTTGAACAACCGGTTACCCTGTACCGTCCGGAGGCTGAACTTCCGCCGGGCGAGAGTGGATTTAGCGGTCGTACTGGCATTTATGAACTGGTGACCATTGACGACAATCTTCAGGCCGCAATTCACAGACGGGCGCCCGAGGCGGAACTGGAAGAACTCGCTCGGCGCTTTGCGCCGTCCATATTTGAAGACGGTTGGCGAAAGGCGCTTTCCGGAGAGACCTCGCTGGACGAAGTATTGCGAGTTACACGCGAGAGTTGATGCGACGGGCCGGCGTGACGCCGCGGACATTCGAGTGCCTGGAAATCAGCCGACGATACGAACTAATGCGCCGGACGGCGGTCAATCAGTTAGCGCCCGTCCGGCCCGACACACATCCGAAAGGAGCAAGGCGGCCCGATGGGCGAACGTGAAACCGATCAGCTACTGGTCGAAAGAGTCCAGAAGGGCGACAAGCGGGCGTTCGATCTGCTGGTAGGGAAATATCAGCACAAGATCGTGAGCCTGATCTCGCGCTACGTATCCGATCATGCGGAGGCGCTGGATGTTGCCCAGGAAGCTTTTATCAAAGCCTACAGGGCGATCGGTCGATTTCGTGGCGACAGCGCCTTTTACACCTGGATGTATCGAATCGCGATCAATACGGCCAAGAATCACCTCGTTTCGCAAAGCCGGCGCCCCCCCTCTTCGGACGTGGATGCACAGGATGCGGAACAATTTCAGATCGAAACGCGTCTGAAGGATCGCAGCTCACCCGAACACGAACTTCTCAAGGAAGAAATTGAAACCACAATTCACGAGGCCATCGCCGATCTTCCCGACGACCTTCGCGTGGCAATCACCCTGCGCGAGATGGAAGGCATGAGCTACGAAGAGATAGCGACGACGATGGATTGTCCGATCGGAACCGTCCGTTCGCGGATCTTCCGCGCGCGCGAAGCGATCGACAGCCGTCTCAGGCCGTTGCTGAGCAACCTGGATGACTAGTGTCTGGAGCCCGCATGACCAATCAAACCGACATTCGAGAGACCGAAGCCATGGACAGAAACAACGAACCGATTTCAGCACTCGTGGATGGCGAACTCGATCCGAAGGGAGCCGCCTTTCTGTTCAGGCGCCTGTCCGATGACGACCACATGCACCAACAGTGGCAGCGTTTCCATGTGGTGCGGGCTTGCCTCCAGCGTGAGTTCAGCGGTCCGGTATCGCTGGTCGACAGGGTACAGGCCGCGCTGCGGGATGAAGCCGCGCCCGAGCGCGCCGGGCGGTTCACCTCATTGATGCGCATGGGTATCGGTGGGGCGGTTGCCGCGAGTGTAGCCATGGTTGCAGTATTGGGACTGGCCAACCGCATCGATTCCGAGGATTCGGCTGCCCAACAGCAGGCGCAGGGACCGGGCTTCGTCAGCCAGTCCACAGTGCTGGATCGACAGTTCAACGCGCCGCTTGTTCCAGCCGGCTTTGGAGCGAACCGGGAATCTCCCGGCGCCGTCGATACTCGCTCGCCGACTCACCAGCGGATCAATCGCTACATGATTCGGCATAGTCAGGCGGCCGGAGGCAACGGGTTTATTTCGTTGATGCCGGTACTGGCCGCGCCGGCGGCCGTGAATCCGTCGATCGATGAGCCGACCGATAGCGTCGACCAGGTTGAACAAGACCGGTAATGCCGATGCGAGTGCATTCGTTCCTCGCTGCTGCGGTCGTCTCGTTGTGTTGCTCGGGTCAACTGTGGGCGGACTCGATAGAGCAATGGCTGGTGCGGATGGATCATGCCGTTGCGTCCATCAGTTACCGGGGCACGCTTGTAAGCACCGGAAACAACCGCATCGATACGATGCGGGTACTTCATCGGGTTGACGATGACGGCGTTCGTGAACGTATCTACGCCCTCGACGGGCCGCAGCGCGAAGTGTTGCGTGACCGGGATCAGGTGCGCTGCCTGGTTTCCGGACAAGCTTCGGTTATCGTCGATAACCCTTTTCCGACGCGTCTTCTACCTCGCATTCCGCTTGGCGAGATCCTGGGTGCGGATTCGGTCTACCGTATGCGCCTGCTGGGGACCGGCCGTGTCGCAGCCCGGGATGCCAGGATCATAGAAATACTGCCGCTGGATCAGTATCGATATGGCCGCAGGTTATGGCTGGACAGCGATACCGGAATGCTGCTGCGTTCGGTGGTGTTCGCACCGGATGGTGACATCGTCGAGAAACTCAGTTTTGTCGAGATCGAACTCGGCGCGTCGATTGCCGACTCGGAACTGGAAAGCGATCTGGATAATCCGTCCGAGGTGACGCGTTATCAGATCGGCAACAGCAACGCCGGCGCATTCGCGTCCAGCAAGACGCCGCTATGGCTTCCCGAATCCCTGCCCAAGGGATTCGAGCTGACCTCGGTGGGACACGGCGGCAGCGATGGTCAGCGTTACGAGCATCTTCTTTACAGCGACGGCTTGTCGAGCTTCTCGATCTATGTCGAGTTCGGACGCAGTGTCGGCATCGCCGAGCAGATCGAGTCGCGCGGTGCGATGCACATCTATACGGGAAGCATCGAGGGTAACCTGGTTACTGTCGTCGGAGAAGTTCCGGCGCCGACCGTCCGTCTGATCGGCAGGCACTTGCGCAGACTGCAGGCGCCTATGCTGCGGCACCTGGAATGATTCCGTCTCTAGTATGAAGAATGCCGATCTGATCTGGCAGACTGCAATCGTCCGGCAAGGCGATGAGGGGCGCTGGCTGGAATTCAGCGACCTTCGCGCATGCAGTCGATGCAGCCGCGGCACGGGCTGCGGCGCCGCGTTGTTCAGCCGTCTGTTTGCCCGGCCGGACACCCGTCTCAGAATGCCTGGGGACTGCGAGATTCCGGCGGATCGCGTGGTGCGGGTAGGGCTGGATCCACGTTGGCTTGTCCTGGCAGCCGCGGCAACCTATCTTGTACCGGTGCTCTCGTTCGTGGCCGGTGCGGTGCTCGGCGACATGCTCAGGCCGGAAAGTGACCCAGTCGCATTGACGACCGGTTTGTCATTCGCGCTGGCTGCGGTATTGCTGTTGCGTTATCCGCTGAACGTCATTGCTCAACCGCGCTTGCAACTGGTGGATCTGCACCAAGGCCTTGAATCGGCCGACGCGAGCGACCATTTCTCCTCGTACGGTCCTTGATGGCATGCCGCTGCTGCGCGCGCCGGAAAGATTACACATGAATTCAGAGACAAAGGGTTACACATTAATGTTCAAGCCAGAAATGAAAGCATTATTCATCGCGGCGCTGGTGTTTTTCGCGCTGAATTCGCGCGCGGCGCCAGCCGATTTCGCCGATATTGTCGAAGCCAGCATTCCGGCAGTCGTCAATATTGAAACGACCCGCTTTGGAGAGCGGCCGAATCCGGAGGTTCAGCGCGGGCAGATGCCGGAAGATATGCCGGAATTATTCCGCCGCTTCTTCGAGCCGTTCGGCGACGGCTCGCCGCGTGGCCGGCCGGACCGGCGCGGCGGCGGTTCGGGCTTCATCGTGCGCGAGGATGGTTTGATCATTACCAATCATCATGTTATCGAGGAAGCCGACGAAATTATCGTCCGGTTATCGGACCGGCGCGAATTCGTCGCCGAATTGGTGGGTTCAGACCAGGAAACCGACGTGGCCGTGCTCAGAATCGATGCCGACGATCTGCCTACCCTGCGTTATGGAGATTCTTCGACGCTGCGCCCGGGCGAATGGGTGATCGCCATCGGTTCCCCGTTCCAGTTCGAACAGAGCGTGACGGCCGGCATCGTCAGCGCAAAGGGCAGGACCCAGGGGCAGCAACAATACGTTCCCTTCATCCAGTCGGACGTGGCGATCAATCGCGGCAATTCCGGTGGGCCTCTGATCGATACGGAAGGCCGCGTCGTTGGCATCAACTCCTGGATTCTGAGTTCCAGCGGCGGCAACATCGGCCTGTCGTTTTCTATTCCCATCGAAACGGCGTCGAGCACGATTGATCAACTCCTGGAATTCGGTCGCGTCTCGCGCGGCTACCTGGGCGTGGGCATTCAGGGCGTGGATCGCGAGCGCGCAGACGCGCTCGGCCTGGACCGCCCCGTCGGTGCGCTGGTCAACCGGGTCGAGCCGGACAGTGCTGCCGACCGCGCCGGCATCGAAGTCGGCGACGTGATTCTGGAAGTCAACGGCCGGGACATCGAGGTATTTTCGGATCTGCCGCCGATCGTTGGATCGATCCGCCCCGGTGAGGAAATCGGCCTGAGCATCTCGCGCTGGGGCGAGACGCGCGATCTGACCCTGTCACTGGACGAGCGCGACGAGGGCCAGGAAACCGACGATCGGGGCGAGACGCGCGACAGCGAACCGACCAATGCGCTCGGTTTGTCGGTGGAGGCGCTAAGCGACGAGCAGCTTCGTCGCGCTGAAGGCATTGACAGCGGCCTGCTGGTCACGGCCGTTGAAAGCGACAATGCCTATCGCGCCGGAATTCGGCGAGGTGACGTGATTCGGATGATCAACAACCAGCAGGTGACAACGCTGGAGGACTTCGAGGATATAGTCGACGACCTCGAATCCGGCCGGCCCGTGGCACTTCTGGTCTGGCGTGACGGCGCTACGCAATTTGTCGCCTATACACCGGAGGGTGAGGAATAGTCTAAATGCCAAACGGCGCCGGGGTGTCCACCATGCTCCGGCTATAATGTGCGTGTGCCGCCACTGGCCCGAACCGGTGGCGGCCTTGTTTCATGCACGGACCGGACTGCTGGCGCTGTCGTGTGCCAGGCGCAGTAATCGGCCTTGCCGGCTGCCGGCGCCCTGGCCCGGTTCACTACTCACCCGACGCAGATGCCTTGATGACCGATTGCTCGCATATCCGGAATTTCTCGATCATTGCCCATGTCGACCATGGCAAGTCGACGCTGGCCGATCGTTTCATCCAGGTGTGCGGCGGTTTGACCAATCGGGAGATGGCCGAGCAGGTGCTCGATTCCATGGACATCGAGCGTGAGCGCGGCATCACGATCAAGGCGCAGAGCGTGACGCTGGACTACCCGGCGCCTGACGGACAGGTCTATCAGCTGAACTTCATCGATACGCCAGGCCATGTGGATTTCTCATATGAAGTCTCGCGTTCCTTGTCGGCCTGCGAAGGCGCTTTGCTGGTGGTCGACGCCGCCCAGGGCGTCGAAGCGCAGAGCGTAGCCAACTGCTACACGGCCGTCGAACAGGGCCTGGAAGTTATTCCGGTGATCAACAAGATCGACCTGCCGTCGGCCGATCCGGAGCGGGTCAAGGCTCAGATCGAGGACATCATCGGCATCGACGCCAGCGACGCGCTGCTGGTCAGCGCCAAGACCGGCGAGGGCATTGCCGACGTGCTCGAAGCGCTGGTCAAGCGGATTCCCGCTCCCGAGATGCGCGAGGGCCCCCTGAAAGCGCTGATCATCGATTCCTGGTTCGATAATTACCTCGGCGTGAACTCGCTGATCCGCATCAAGCAGGGCACGCTGCACAAGGGACAGCGTATCCGCGTGATGTCGACCGGCGAGGAGCACGACGCCGACCAGATCGGCATCTTCACGCCCAAGCGCACGATCGAGAAGACCCTGGACTGCGGTCAGGTCGGATTCGTCGCGGCCGGTATCAAGGAAATTCACGGCGCGCCCGTCGGAGACACGCTGACGTCGTCGCGCGATCCGGCCGAAAAGCCTTTGCCCGGCTTCAAGCCGATGCAGCCGCGCGTTTTCGCCGGCATTTTCCCGGTCGATTCTTCCGACTATCCGGATCTTCGCGAAGCGCTGGACAAGCTTCAGCTCAACGATTCGGCGCTGCAGTTCGAGCCGGAAACCTCGATGGCGCTGGGCTTCGGTTTTCGTTGCGGATTTCTCGGCATGCTGCACATGGAAATCGTCCAGGAACGGCTGGAGCGCGAGTACGATCTCGATCTGATCATCACCGCGCCCACGGTGGTCTACGAGGTGGCGCTGTCCGACGGCAGCGAGATCGAACTGGACAACCCGGCCGAGCTGCCGCCGCTCAACAAGATCGTCGAAATCCGCGAGCCCATCATCAACGCCAATATCCTGGTGCCGCAGGATTACCTGGGCGCGGTGATTGGACTTTGCGAAGAAAAGCGCGGTGCGCAGCTCGACATGCGGTTCCTCGGCGGGCAGGTGCAGTTGAGCTATGAACTGCCGCTGGCCGAAGTCGTCGTCGACTTCTTCGACCGCCTGAAGTCCTGCAGCAGGGGCTTTGCGTCGTTCGAATATGCGCCCGCGCGCCACCAGGCCGGGCCGTTCGTGCGTTTGGACCTGTTGATCAACGGCGAGCGCGTGGATGCCTTGAGCACGATCGTGCACCGGGATCTGGCGCAACGCCAGGGGCGCGATTTGGCCGAGCGGATGCGCGAGCTGATTCCGCGCCAGATGTTCGATATTGCGATCCAGGCCTCGGTGGGTTCGAACATCATCGCGCGATCGACGGTCAAGGCATACCGCAAGAACGTAACTGCAAAGTGCTACGGTGGCGACGTTTCGCGCAAGCGCAAGCTGCTGGAAAAACAGAAGGCGGGCAAGCGCCGGATGAAGAACGTCGGCAACGTCGAGATCCCCCAGGAAGCCTTTCTTGCAGTGCTGAGGACGGATCGGGATCGCTAGTGGCCCTTCAGCATGATAATTGCTGAACGATCACTAGCCGGAATTTCCCGCCTGAATCATTCAAAAAAAGATATGTAACAACGAACTGGAACTGCAATGCAATTGGATTTCGCCCTGATCATCACCACCCTGACGCTGGTCGCCGGCATCGTCTGGACACTGGACCGCTTCTGGCTGCGCAAGCGTCGTGCCGAACGCCTCGCCCGGGGTGAAATCGAAACCGACGAGCCGTCCCGACCGGTGGAATATGGTCGCTCGTTTTTCCCCCTGCTGCTTGTTGTCCTGCTCTTCAGGTCGTTCATCTTCGAACCCTTCAAGATTCCTTCGGGCTCGATGCAGCCGACGCTGTTGATCGGCGATTTCATCGTCGTCTCCAAGTTTTCCTACGGTCTGCGTCTGCCTGTACTCAACACAAAGATCATCGAAACCGGCGAGCCGGAGCGTGGTGAGGTGTTCGTGTTCAGGTCGGTCGAGGAAAAGGGCGTGAACATGATCAAGCGGGTCATCGGTCTGCCGGGAGACACCATTACCTATCGCAACAAGGTGCTGTACATCAACGGCGAGCCTGCACCGCAGGAACTGATCGGCCCCTGGATCGGACAGGGGATCAACAGGAACCCGCCGGGCAGTAATCCGCAGCTCAGGACCGAAGATCTCGGCGATGTGATTCACCAGCTTCTGATTTACCCGAGTCGCCCAGCCGCACGGCCTCGCAGCTGGGTGGTGCCCGAAGGCCATTATTTTGCAATGGGGGATAACAGGGACCGATCACACGACAGTCGGGGCTGGGGTTTCGTGCCGGAGAAAAACCTTGTGGGTCGAGCGGTGCGGATCTGGATGCACTGGGACTGCGCCAGCGGTTTCTGTATCGACTTCTCGCGAATTGGTGATAAGATTCAGTAGCAAGCATTTGAAATAGGTGCCATTATGTTGCCCAAACCTTGGGGGAGGTAGAGGGCAAGTCAGGGTCTGGACGAATCGGGAGAACCGTCAATGATTTCGAAGCAACGCGGCATGACGCTGATCGGGTTTCTAATTGTTCTGGCTGCGGCGTTGTTCGTTGCCTACATTGCCATGAAGCTGGTCCCCATCTATCTCAACCACTACTCGGTGGTCTCGTCAATGAAGAGTTTGGCGGAAGAACCGGACGTTGCCAACATGTCCGAGGCTCGTCTGCGCGACCTGCTGTCGAGAAAATTCTCGACCAGTTACGTCAAGCACGTCACGGCGCGCGATATTGAGATCGTTCGCAGTACCGGCGTTGAGGTCGTCGCCGAGTACGAGGTGCGCGAGGACCTGATCGGCAATCTCGATGCGGTCATCACGTTCAAGCGTGTCCAGCCGCTCAACTGACATTCGTCCGATCTCGACGCTCAAGGGGCTGGGGCACGACTTCCGGCGTACAGCGCTGCTGCGACTTGCGCTGACCCACCGAAGTTGCGGCCACCCGAACAACGAACGTCTTGAATTCCTCGGCGATGGCGTACTCAATATGGTCGTGGCGGACCTGCTTTTCCACGCCCGCCCGGATGTTCCCGAAGGCGATCTTTCCCGGTTTCGGGCACGCATCGTGCGCGAACGCACACTGGCCGAAGTCGCACGCCAGCTGGAACTCGGCGATCATGTTCTGCTTGGGCCGGGTGAACTCAAGAGCGGTGGCTTCCTGCGCGATTCGATTCTTGCCGACGCGCTGGAGGCGTTGATCGGCGCTGTATTTCTCGATGGCGGATTCGATGCTGCACAGAGCCTGGTCGAACGCCTGATGTCGGAGCGCATCGAGGCGCTTCCCGATGCAGAAGCGCTCAAGGATCCCAAGACCCGCCTCCAGGAACTGCTTCAGGCACGTGCCTTCAAGTTGCCCGTCTACGAGGTGATCGACGAGCGTGGCGCCGAACATGATAGAACTTTTACCGTTGTCTGCAGGATCGAAATGCTCGACGAGCCGATCGAGGCAACCTCGACTTCCCGCAGAAAAGCCGAGCAGGCCGCTGCACGACTTGCGCTTGAAACGATTTTCGACCGAGAAACCGAATGAATCAGACCGAAAAGTCCCGAAGTGGCGCCGTAGCGCTGTTCGGCCGTCCCAATGCAGGCAAGTCGACCCTTCTGAACCGTCTTGTGGGCGAGCGCGTTTCCATCGTTACGCACAAGCCGCAGACGACCCGACACCGGGTTACCGGCATCGTCAACCGGCCGGGCGGGCAGCTGGTACTGGTGGACACACCGGGGCTGCATCGCCGGCGCGACCATGCGCTCAACAGGCACCTCAACCGCGTCGCGGCCGAGGCCTTGCGCGGTGTCGACCTGGCGGTGCTTGTGATAGACGCATCCGGGCCTACCGAGGAAGACGAGGCCGCGGCACGCGCGGCGGCGCAGGCCGGGGTCGATACCGTGCTGGTGTTCAACAAGATTGACCGGGTCAAGCTGCGGTCGGACCTGCTGCCGCTCGCCGAGACCTGGTCGGCCAAGGTCAATCCGGTAGAGGTTTTTTTCATATCGGCGCTGAAGGGTGACGGCATGGATGCGCTGGCCGACGGCTTGATCAGACATCTGCCCGAGCAACCGCCGCTGTTTCCGCCGGATGAATTCACCACCGAATCGACGCGTTTCCTGGCCGCCGAGATCGTGCGCGAACAACTTCTGGAGAATCTCCACCAGGAGGTTCCCTATGGCACGACCGTGATGATCGAATCGTTCGAAGAGGAACCGCGAAGATACCGCATCGGGGCCTTGATCCTGGTTGCCGAAAAGCGCCACAAGGGCATGGTCATAGGGCAGGGGGGCCAAACCCTGAAACGCATCGGCATCCGGGCGCGCAAGGCCATGGAAGCGCTGTTCGATATGCCGGTCCATCTGGATCTTGTGGTTCGGGTCGAACAAGGCTGGACCGACCGTGAAGGCGAATTTGCAAGGCTTGGTTACCACCGTTGAGCCGGGTCGATCGAGAAGCGGTTTTCGTCCTTCACAGGCGGGCGTGGCGCGACACCAGCCTGATCATCGAGCTGCTGAGCCGGGAACACGGACGCATCGTCGGCGTTGCGCGTGGTGCGCGCCGGGCAAAGTCGGCTTTTTTCGGCCTGACCGAGCCTTTCCGGGCGCTTGAGGCGTCGTGGAGCCGGCGCGGCGAGATGGCCACACTTACAGGTCTAGAACCGGCAGGCCCGGCCAGGCGTCTTTCCGGCCGGACCATGTGGTGCGGACTTTACGCCAACGAACTGTTGCTCAGACTGACGCCGCGCGACGATCCGGATTCCAATATCTTCGACGCCTATGCGTGCCTGTTGTCCGAGTTGACGGGGCCGGCGCGTCAGAGCAATGCGCTGAGGCGTTTCGAACTGGCCTTGCTCCACGCGCTCGGTGTCGCACCGGACCTGGCGCTCAGTGGTGAATCGGGCGAACCGGTGACGCCCGCGATGCATTACCGGGTGGATCCGGTGTCGGGCCCGGTGCCGGTATCCGAACACCAGGATGGTATACAGGGGACGGTATTGCTCGCGCTCGCCAACGGGCACGATATTCCGTTGCATCACGACGCCGCGGCGCTGCGCTTGATGCGAAAATTGATCGAAAATCAGCTCGACGGGCGAAAGCTCAATACGCCGGCCTTTTTCCGGGAGAATCCGTCATGAATGCACAACTTCTGGCCCCGCTTCTGGGCGTCAACATCGATCACGTGGCGACCATCAGGCAGGCGCGCGGCACGGCTTATCCATCCGTGCTGGAGGCCGCCCGCATAGCCGAAGAGAACGGTGCCGACCTGATCACGGTCCACCTGCGCGAAGACCGTCGGCATATCCAGGACTGCGACGTCTCGGCGCTGGTGGAACAGTCGCAGACCCGCCTGAATCTCGAAATGGCAATGACCGACGCCATGCTCGACTTTGCGCTGTCGCATCGCCCGGAAGATGTTTGCCTGGTACCCGAGAGGCGAATGGAACTGACCACCGAGGGTGGCTTGGATGTGGCCGGACGACGCGCCGAAGTCACCCGCTTCTGCAAGGCCTTTGATGCGGCCGGAATACGGGTTTCGCTGTTCGTCGACCCCGAGCCCGAGCAGATCGAGGCGGCCGGCGAGTGCGGCGCACCGGTCGTCGAAATCCACACCGGGGCCTACGCCAACGCCGGGGACAGCAACAGATCGCAGGCCGAGCTGGCGCGTATCGCGGAAGCGGCCGCCCTGGCGAGCGCCGGTGGTCTGGTGGTCAACGCGGGTCATGGTCTGCACTATGAAAACATCTTCGACGTGGTCGCCCTGGATCTGATCCGGGAATTCAACATCGGTCATGCCATCATCGCCCGCGCCATCTTTACCGGGCTGGGTGTCGCGGTGACCGAGATGAAGCGCTGCCTCGCCCAGGATGCGTGCGAGGGCGTATGAAACATGCTCTGCGCCGGGTCGGCGCGACGATGCAGCGGCCTCCGGAGTTGGTCGAATCTGCCGGTGGTTTCAGTCCGGTTGAGCTGCCTTGATCGACTGACGGGTGCTTTCAACCGTTCTGACCAGATTGAGGTAAAGACTGCCCGGCGAACTGTCCAGATCCCTGCGCAGCGATGCCTCCAATGATGCGCAGGCCTGTTCGAGCCGGGTTGCGCCCGAATAGCCGCAGGCCCCTGCCCACTGATGCAATTGCTCTGCGGCATCTTCCCACCGGCCGCCTGAAACGGCGTCGTCCAGCGATGCCCAATGGTCATCGATCTCGGTCGCCAGCGCCGTTCGCATCTGGCGGGCGCGAGCCGGGCTTCCGCAGGCCCGGGCTGCCCGGGCATCGTCGAGCAGCAATGCGCGTCGCTCCGCCGGATTCTGAATCTCGGTAAAGCCGTCGCGGCCTGCGACCACGCGTCGAATCGTCAGCAACAGCAGGCCGGGCGAGACCGGCTTGCTCAGGAAGCCGTGAAACCCGGCGCAGCGCAATCGTTCACGTTCTTCTGGTCGGCTGTCGGCGGTAAGCGCGATGACGCGCATCGAAAGTTCGCCGGTCGCCTGACCGCGAATCTGCTCCCAGGCGGTCAAACCGTCCATGTCCGGCATGTGCAGATCCATCAGCACAATGTCGAACCGCCGGTTGCGGCAGCGCTCGATGGCCTCGAATCCGCTGCCCGCAAGCTCCAGAGAAGCCACCGCCGGCGCAAGCGCGGCCTGGATGAAGTCGCGATTGATCTCGTGATCGTCTACCGCCAGCACGGCGAGACTTTCGATTTCCCTGCTGCCCTGATTGCTCATGGGTCACAATATAACCCGATGACCTGCAGGCGGACAATCTTGTTGATCCGAGGTGCCGTGATGGTTCTGGCAGGCGCGTGCTGGCTCTCCCCGGCGCCTGCCGATGGCGCGTTGCAGTTCGAGTTGCAGGCCGGTCCGACGACGTTCGAGGATTTTAGCGTCGATAAGATCCGGGCCCGGCAGGGGGATGGAGAGCGTGAGGCTACGACGGTGGAGATCAGCGGAATTGCGCATGCGCAACTCGGCGCGCTGGGAGACGTCGCGATGCGCTGCGTTGCGCAGCCGCAAACGCGCTGCGGGCAGGGCCGAGCGACCTGGAGCATCGATGGTCGGCCTCCGTGGGCTTTCGAATTCGAGCGTCGGGTCGGGCAGTTCACGCTGATCGGCGACGACGGGGGGCGCGTTGTTTACGGGCTGCCGGGCAACGGTCGTGCGACGCTTTCGATACGGGACGTACCCGCGGGCTGGATTCCGTCCCCGGTGCTTGCCGAGGCAGGTCTTGCCGCGCTATCGGGAAGCCTTTCCGGCACGCTGAAACCGGGTCGAGATCGTGTTCAGGGCACGCTCCGGATTCGAGAACTTGCCTTCGATACGCCCGACGGGCTTTATGCCGGTGCCGGATTGACGCTTGATGTGGGTTTCGACTGGTTTGCGGACGATGCGCGCTTGCGGCTGGACGCGAACTGGAGCGCCGGAGAACTCCTGCTTGGCCCGGCCTATCTCCCGTCGCCGGAAGCGTCCTTCAGCCTCGAGCTGGAGGCACGGGATCTGGGGCAGGCGGGCTGGCGCATCGCGCATCTGGCGCTTGAACAGCCCCAGTCGATTTCGCTGACCGTGGCCGGCCGTATCGTTGCCGGCGAACCGATTCGAGTCGCAGCGCTGGATCTGGAAATCGAGCAGGCGGATCTCGCATCGGTCTGGCGCCAGGGCTTGAGCTCCCTGGCCGGCACCCATGGCTGGGGACAACTCGATCCCGGCGGCCTGTTGTCAGGACGCCTGCGAATCGAGGACGATTCGGTCGTCAGCGCCGGACTGCGCCTGTCCGACGTCACCATTGCCGACGGCGCCGACCGGATTGCGGTCACCGGGCTGGGCGCGTGGCTGGGATGGGACAAAGCGTCGCAGGGGCTGGAAATCGGCGCCAACTGGCAAGACGCAAGGTTGCGCCGTATTCCGCTCGGCGCCAGTGCACTCGCATTCCGCACAAACGAGGCGGGAACGCTGGCGCTGGTGGATTCGTTCCGGTTGCCGGTACTCGACGGCGCATTGGTCGTCGAGCGACTGGCATGGCGTGATTGGGCGCACAGTGATCGCCGGCTGGTAATGGATGCGCGCCTGGAGCCGGTCGATCTCTCGGAATTGACGCGGACACTTGGATGGACCGAGTTCGGCGGGCGGCTCTCGGGCAATTTCCCGGGGATTCAGCTTTCCGGCAGTGTCATCGATGTCCAGGGTGGTCTCGATATCGATTTATTCGGCGGTAGCGCGAAAATCAATGGGCTTTCGGTCGAGCGGCCATTCGGTTCCCTTCCGGCCCTTGCCGCCGACATCGAGTTCGATGCGCTGGACCTGGAACAGGTCACCGGGGCATTCGAATTCGGCCGCATGCTGGGGCTGATGTCGGGGCACGTGCAAGATCTGAGGTTGCTCGACTGGCAGCCGGTGCGGTTCGACGCCTGGTTCGAGACGCTGGATGACAGCCCGGAGCGCGAAATCAGCCAGAAGGCGGTCGATTCGATTTCCAGCCTGTCCGGCGGCGGCGGTTCGGCGATTTCCGGCACCCTGTTGCGCTGGTTCGAGGACTTTCCATATCGCAAGGCAGGGCTGGGCTGCCGGCTGGCGGCGAATACCTGTCGCATGCGCGGCCTGCGGGATGCCGAGGATGGCGGTTACGTGATACTCGAGGGTCGCTTGATCCCCCGGCTGGATATCGTCGGCTACCAGCGCCGGGTGGACTGGCCCCGCCTGATGGCACAGCTCGCGGCCGCGACGGGATCAGTCGAATGAAAGCCGGGCCGGTCGCTCGGCGACGGGTCTTGATGGCCCGCCCGCTCGTGAGATGTCACTGCCCCCGGCTGCGGGACCTCGCGGCGTCGCAGCAGGCATATGGTGAATCAGGCGGGTTCAGGCCCGGTCGTTTGATAGAATCCCGGTCAGTGGACGTTAATCATCCGAACGACACGCTGCTGTCGCTCATCATGGAGAAAAGACTTGATCAACCGCATCGTCAGAAATCTGTTCGTGACCGTCGTGACCGCCGTGCTCGTCGCATGCGTCACGATCAACGTCTACTTTCCGGAAGCCGCCGCCGAGCGCGCAGCGGATCGCTTCATCCAGGACGTGATCGGGCCGCAGTCCGAGACCGAAGGGGCGGCGCTTTCCCGGCCGGCCGGGAATAGCGATGGCCGCGTCGTGCATCGGAGTCTCGATCCACTTGCGATCCTGGCCGGGATTGTCATACCGTCGGCCCACGCCCAGTCGGTGAACATCGATATCGAGGGTCCGCAGATCAATGCCATAAAACAGCGAATGGTCGAGCGTCAGCGCCGGCATCTCGCGGCCTGGCTGGATGCCGGCGCCATCGGGCTGGACAATACCGGTCTGATCGAGATTCGGGACCGAAGCGCCGTCCCGCTTTCCGAGCGGCGTCAGATGGAACGGATCGTGGCTGAGGAAAACGCCGACCGGCGCGCGGTCTATCGCGAGATCGCGGTGGCCAACGGGCACCCGGAGTGGGAAGAGCGTATTCGCGAGACCTTTGCCGACCGGTGGATTGCAAATGCACGCGACGGCTGGTATTACCAGGACGAATCCGGCAACTGGCAGCGGAAATAGGTTTTGGCGCGGCGCGCAAGAAGGCGACTTCCGCTGGAACCGGTCGGAGTCGAAATCAGCGATCTCTCGCATGACGGACGCGGCGTCGGTCGGGTCGAAGACAAGGTTACTTTCGTTCACGGCGCGCTGCCGGGCGAGCGCGTTTCGGCGCGCCTGACGGGCCGCAATCGGCGGTTCGACGAAGCGGTCACGCTGGCCGTGGAATCTCCCTCTGATCAGCGCGTCGAGCCCGAGTGTTCCTGGTTCGGCTATTGCGGCGGCTGTGCGCTTCAGCACCTCGATCACGCCGCGCAACTGGACTGGAAGGCGCAGCGGTTGAGCGAGAACTTCCGCCGCATCGGCCAGGTCGAGCCGGCCGACTGGATGCCGCCGATCTCGGGGGATTCCTGGCACTATCGACGGCGCGCGCGACTCAGCGCGCGCAACGTACCGGGCAAGGGCCGGGTGCTGGTCGGTTTTCGCGAAATCGGCGGCCGCTACGTGGCCGACATCGAAGCATGCCGCGTACTGCACCCGGCGTTCGCCGATCGCCTGATGGAACTGTCGGATCTGATCGGCCGATTGAGCATCCCCGACCGGATCGCGCAGGTCGAGTGCGCGGCCGGAGACGATACCGCCGCTATTGTATTGCGCCACCTGGACCCGCTGACATCGGCCGACGAGAAGAATCTGATTGCATGGTCGGAGCGCACCGGTATTGCCGTGTGGCTGCAATCGGCCGGTCCCGACAGCGTTCAGCGCCTCTGGCCCGAGGCGCATCAGTTGACCTATCGCCTCGAAGCATTCGATCTCGAGTTCGCGTTTCATCCGCAACAGTTCGTGCAGGTCAATGCGCAGGTCAACCGCAAGCTGACGCAGAAGGCTGTCGAGCTGATGTCGATCGGGCCGGAGGATCGCATCCTCGACCTTTTTTGCGGCCTCGGCAACTTTTCGCTACCGCTGGCCCGCGGTGCCGGCGAGGTGCTGGGGGTAGAGCTTGACCAGAGCCTGGTCGAGTCGGCCCGCGCGAATGCCGTGGCCAACGGCATCGGGAATGCGCGCTTCGTCGCCGCCGATCTGATGCAGTCGGTCGAAAGCCTTGCCTGGATGCAGGAGAAATTCGACGGCGTACTGATCGATCCCCCGCGTTCGGGCGCGGCCGAAATCCTGCCTCTGGTCGCGGCGACCCGGGCGCCGCGTATCGTCTACGTGTCCTGCGATCCCGCAACCCTTGCCCGGGACGCCGGTACGCTGGTCAGCGAATACGGCTATCGATTGCAGCATGCGGGTGTTGCCGACATGTTTCCGCATACCGCGCATGTCGAATCGCTGGCGCTGTTCGTCCGAAACCAATGAGGCGCACCGGGTTGATCGTCGGCATCGATGGGCATGCGCTCGACCAGCGCTCCCGGGACGTGCTGTCGCACCCGGCCGTGGTCGGCGTGATCCTGTTTTCCAGAAACTACCAGGGATCCGCGCAGCTGGTCGCGTTGTGCGACGAAATCCGGGCATTGCGCGCCTCCCGGCTGCTGATCTGCGTGGACCAGGAAGGTGGAAGGGTTCAGCGATTTTGCTCCGGTTTCACTGCGCTGCCGCCGCTCGGCGAGCTGGGTCGATGGTATCGCAGCCACCCGGATCGGGCGCTGGATCTCGCCTATCGCCACGGCCGGATCATGGCGGCCGAAGTTCTGGGTCACGGCGTGGACCTGAGCCTGGCGCCGGTGCTCGATCTGGATCGCGGCAGCGAGGTCATCGGCGACCGCGCGTTTTCGGACAGGCCGGCGACCGTCACGGCGCTGGCGCGACACTACCTGGCCGGGATGCGCGACGCCGGGATGAAGAACTGCGGCAAGCACTTTCCGGGGCATGGATCGGTGCGCGCCGACTCGCATCACGAAATCGTCGTCGACGCCCGCAGCCGGGATGAAATGGCCGCCGACATGGCGCCGTTCGCAGCGTTGTCGGGCGAACTCGACGCCATCATGCCGGCGCACGTATGCTACTCGTGCCTGGATTCCCGTCCGGCCGGCTTCTCGAGCGTCTGGATCGGCGAGGTTCTGCGCACCGAGTTCGGTTTTCGCGGTATCGTGATTTCAGACGATCTCGACATGAGCGGGGCCGGGACAGCCGGTAGCGTGCATGACCGCTGGCGCGCCAGTGAAGCGGCCGGGTGCGATCTGGCACTGGTCTGCGATCCGGCGTCTGCAGCGAAGCTGGTCGCCACTGTCGATGTCGAATCCGATCAATTCGAAGCCGCACGTGTGTCGGCAGGGAAACTACTGGGCCGAGCCCAGTTCACGCTCGACGAGCAGGAACTTGTTTCCGAGTTCCGGGCGTGGAAGCAGTCGCTGAAGAAACTGGCAGGAGGATAGTACGGTGGAGAACTGGTTCGACAGCATTTCGGGACTGATCGGCATGAAACCGTGGACGGTTCAGGCGTTCGTCGTCGTTCTGGCCGCGCTGCTGCTCGATTTCATGTTCCGGAAGCTGATCAACCGGATCGAGCGACTGGCCGGAAGCTCCCGGCATCATTGGGACGACGCCATCGTCTACGCCGGCAAGCGACCCGTCTCCCTTCTGATCTACGGGCAGGGACTGCTGATCGCCGGGCGTATTCTTCAGCCGCACACCGGCGCCGTGGTATTTCAGGTCGCGTGGCTACAGCTCGCGCAGCAGCTGCTGCTGGTAGCGACTGCGAGCTGGTTTGCATTCCGCCTGGTCACGGGTTTCGAGCAGGCCTTCATCAAACACCGCCGCGAGACGAACCAGGATTTCGACATCACGACGGTCAGTGTGCTTGCACGGATCGTTCGTATCGCCGTTGTCGTGACCGCCGTGCTGACCGCGCTGAGTATCCTGGAGATTCCGATTTCCGGCCTGCTGGCGGCGGGTGGCGTCGGCGGGATTGCCGTTGGCCTGGCCGCGCGCGATCTGCTCGCGAATTTCTTCGGCGGCTTCATGGTGTTCATGGATCGGCCGTTTTCGGTCGGTGACTGGGTGCGTTCGCCCGATCGGGATATCGAGGGCGTGGTGCAGAAGATGGGCTGGCGCGTTACGACCATCATGAAATTCGATCGCCGGCCGATGTACGTGCCCAACGCGACTTTCACCACGATTACCGTTGAAAACCCCTCGCGCATGACCCATCGACGCATTTTCGAACACGTCGGCGTGCGCTACGACGACTTCGCCCGGGTCAAGGCGATCGTGGATTCGATCCGGTCCATGCTTGAACGACACGAGGACATCGCGGTCGACGAAACCATGATCGTTCACTTCAACCAGTTCGGCGCGTCGTCGCTGGACATCATGGTCTACTGCTTTACCCGGACCACGCAATGGATCGAGTATCACCGCGTCCGCGAAGACGTCTTGCTGAAGGTCGGCGGTATCATCGAGGCGCACGGGGCCGAAATTGCATTCCCGACGCGTACGCTCAAGCTCGATTCAATGCCGGCATCGTTCGCCGGCGGCGAGCCGCAAGAACAGCAACAAGAACAGGAAAAAGATTCCTCATGATGCCCGACGGCGCTTACAGGATATTCGGAGCCGAGCGCGTCGCGGCTGCCTATGACGAGATGGCGGCGCGCCTGAACGATGAGCTTCCGGACCGGGAGATTCTGCTGCTGCCCGTCATGACCGGCGGCATGTTCCCGGCCTGCGAGCTGGCGCGCCGGATTCGCAGGCCGATGCGGATCGATTACGTTCATGCGACCCGATACCGGGGCGAAACGCGAGGCGCAGAGATCCAGTGGCTGCATTGGCCGGCGCTTCCGGCCGGCGACGAGACGGTATTGCTGATCGACGATATCTTCGATGAAGGTCATACGCTGGCGGCCATAAGCGAGCGACTGCCGGACAGGTATCGAGTCATTTCCGTGGCGCTGGCTTTGAAAGAGCACGAGCGTGGACTCGCGCGCGATTGGCTTGATGTCCACGGCCTGATTGTCCCGGACGTCTATGTGTTCGGCTGCGGGATGGATTACAGGGAGAATCTTCGGGAACTGCCGGATATCTGGGCGGTACCCTCGACCGATTGACCATATCGATTGAAGATAGCGATTGAAGATAACGATTGACGATGTTGCCTTCATGGCACCGTCCTTGCGGGAGAGTTGGGTATGAAGCTTGCAGTCATGGGTGGGACGGGGGCGCTACAGCTGTTCGAGACGTTGCGCAACATGGCCTTGACGACGCCGTTCGGTGCGCCGTCCGATCGCCCGCGGCAGGTCGCGGTCGCTGACACCGAACTCTGGTTTCTCGCGCGTCATGGCGATCCGCACCGGATTCCGCCGCACAAGATCAATTACAGGGCGAACATTCATGCGCTGAAGATTCTGGGCGTCGATTCGGTGCTTGCGATCAACGCCGTCGGTGGCCTGGTGGCCGGACTTCCTGCCGGTTCGATGGTGGCGCCGGACCAGATCATAGATTACACCTGGGGCAGGGCACATACATTCAGCGACGGTGGGTCCGCCCCGTTGAAACACATCGACTTCACTCGCCCGTTCGACGGTCCGCTGCGCGACCGGCTGCTCGATGCGGCCCGACAGGTCGGCCATGAGCTCGTCGACGGCGGCTGCCACGCCGTCACTCAGGGGCCGCGCCTGGAGACCGCAGCCGAGGTGTCGAGACTGGCGTCCGAAGGCTGTGATGTGGTCGGCATGACCGCGATGCCGGAAGCCGCCCTGGCACGCGAAGCCGGGCTGGACTATGCAAGTCTCTGTGTCGTGGCGAATGCGGGCGCGGGGCTGGAAGACGGCCCTATAACCGAGGACGATATTCATCAGGTGCTCCAGGGTGCGATGCAGAACGTCAAGGACGTCATCGAGGCGCTGGTCGGATTCGATCAGGTAAATTGATCGTTGGGAGCTTGAAGATTATCGCGCTGTAAGCGGTGTTCTCGATCCGCGGCGATGCACTGCGTTGGTGCCTGAGGCCCAAGATGTGATGTTCATCGCGATAGTTGTGCTTGGCGCGTCCCTGCTTGTCCGGTAACATGGGATTTCACCTCAACCCGCGAGTGCCCGGTGGCTGTTTCGCTCCGACTGAGTACATTGAATGTCAGCAGCAAGGATCTGAAAGTATTGAGATCCCTGTTGGGGCTGTCGGGTGGAAAATCGGAGCAATCCTGGGAGATCGACTTCGAGCGTGATGACGGCGACGCCGTGCTGGTCGACGTCGACAATCCCGACGGCGCGGCGATCTGGCCCGACGTCAGCCACAAGCAGCGTCCGGCAGCGGCGCTGACCCGCCGCCGCGACTTTGCGGCCCGCTTCGTGCTGTACAAGCCGATAAGATCACAGCAGCTGCTCAAACTGCTGTCGGATTTTGCCAGCGCCTCAAGCGATCCCGGGGTCGAGGACCAGTGGCCGACCCTGGCATTCGGCGACGATGCCGCGGAACTCCCGCTGGCCGAGCATCTGCGGCGGCACAACTGGGATCAGGCCGTCATGATCGGCGGCGACTATCTCCCCGAGCTCGTGATCGATCCGGGCTCCGGCGTCTGGTATTCAAGCGCTTCGGACAGGGAGCTGGCGCGGCTGCTCCGGCGTCATTTCGCCCGCGACGAGGCGCGTGCGCTGGCCAGCCAGGAACTTGTGGAGCACACCGACGGGCTGGAGCAGCAGAACCTGGCCAACCTGAAGTGGCGTGCCGGACTTGCGCTTTCCAGCGGCGCGCTCCATCCGGATCTTGTCGGCGAAATCCGCTTCATGCTGCCCCAGGTGCCTTTGCAGGCACTGTCGGATACGGCTTATTCCCGACAGGCGAGAATCCTGATTCGCGAGCCTGTAGGTGTTGATGAACTTGCCGAAAGCGCAAAGGCAGATCGCAGTGACGTCGCCGAATTTCTGAATGCCTGCTATACCTGCGGCTTCCTGTTGCTCGATTCATCATCGGGCGGATCGGCGCGAACCGGTTGAGCGTGCGCGCGCAGCACGCGTAGCTGTGCTATTTTCCTGCGCTGGGCGAATTATCGGAATAACATCTTGAGTAATCCAGCGGGCATAGACGCCCTCGCTTTCGCCGGCCCGGCCGGTTTCGTTGAAATGACCGATCTGGCCAAGGCCAGGGGCGTCGATCCCGGCAAGTATCTCAAGGGGCTGGGCCAGCGCAGGATGGCGATTGCGAGTCCTTGCGAAGATACCGTCACGATGGCGGCGGATGCCGCTTCTCGAGCCTTGCAAGGATTTGATATCGATCCTTCGGAGATCGGAACATTGATCGTGGGCACCGAGACCGGCGTCGATCACAGCAAGCCGGTTGCGGTTTATGTCCATGAAATGCTGGGTCTTGACCAGCGTTGCCGGACCTTCGAGACCAAGCACGCATGCTACGGGGCGATGGCGGGCCTGACCGCTTCGATCGACTGGATCGCATCAGGCCGGGCGCGCGGGCGCAAGGCGCTGGTGATTGCCTCCGATATCGCGCGTTACGGGCTCGGTACCGCCGGAGAACCCACGCAGGGTGCCGGCGCCGTTGCAATGGTGGTGTCCGATAAACCGCGCTTGCTGAGCATGGACCCGTGCCGCATCGGGGATTACACGCGGCAGGTCATGGATTTCTGGCGTCCGCTGTATTCGAAGTATGCATTTGCCGATGGTCATTATTCCATTCAGTGCTACCTGGATGCGCTGACCGGCGCGCGCGTGGACGCGGTCGGCGAGCGATCCGACCTGCTGGCCGGTCTGGCCGCCTGTCTGTATCACGTGCCTTTCGTCAAGATGGCGTTCAAGGCGCACCAGCGCCAGCTCGAGATGGAGCAGGGCGGGCCGTTGAGCAAGGATCACAACGAATCCTGGCGAATGCTGACCGACAGTTATCAGCGCCTGGCGGCGCCCTGGCTGGGCCTGAATGCCGAGATCGGCAACATCTACACCGGTTCGCTTTTCCTTGCATTGATCGATCTGCTGCGTCAGGCCGCCGAAAGCCTGGCCGAGCGTGAGGTGAGCCTCTTCTCCTACGGCAGCGGGTGCGGTGCGACCTTCTGCATCGGTCGCATCGGCGAAGAGGCCGCGCGCTGGCGCGACGCGCTGGATCCGGCCGATCAATTGGCGGCCCGGCGGCGCCTGAGCATCGACGAATACGAGACGCTGATTACGGCCACCGAACAGGCCGACAGGGCCGAGCAGCTTGATCCGTCGAGCTACGGCCTGAATGGCGGTCTGTATTATGTCGGCACACGCGATCACTGCCGCCAGTACAGCCGGAGCTAGCTGATCGAATCCGGGCGGATGCTTCCGAACGTCCCCGAAGCAGCCTTGTATGGATTTTCAGCAGAAATCCCGCGATTCCGCGGCCAGTCCGTCCAGCCAGCCGTCCAGCGTTTCGAACCGCGCCGCCACCACGTGCTGGCTGCCGTTGGCGTTCTGCAGCTTGCCGTGTACCTTCAGCAGTCCGGCCTGCAATACCTCGGCGCGGAAGCGCTCGACCAGCTTCGGCCACACGATCACGTTGACGATACCGGTCTCGTCTTCCAGCGATAGAAAGATCACACCCGACGCGGTACCCGGTCGCTGGCGGTGGGTGACCAGCCCGGCGGCCTGGACGGCAAGGCCGTCGGCGTCGTCGCGCAACTGCCTGGCGCTTCGCACCCGCTTGCCCAGCCGCTTGCGCAGCAGCGCGATCGGATGATGCGCCAGGCTGAGGCCGGTGCTGGCGTAGTCATCCAGCAGGTCTTCGCGGGATGAGGGCAACGCGAGCCGCGGCTGACGCTCGTCGATTCGACTTTCGGCCAGCAGATCCCCCTGATGACGGGCGGCCATTGCATTCCAGCGCGCCCGCCTGCGGTGACCGGCCAGGGCCTTGAGTGCACCGGCTTCGGTCAGCGCTTTCAACGAGGATCTGTCCAGTCGGGCGCGCTCGGCGAGATCCTGAATGTCGCGGAACGGCTGTCGTTGTCTTGCCGCGCATAGCCGCTCGGCCGTATCCCTGTGCAGCCCGCCAATCATGCGCAGGCCGAGTCGAATAGCAGGTCCTGTTCGGTCAGGCCCGGTGACGTTCGATCCGCTGGGTGATGAACTCGCAGCGCCGGTCCGATCTGGAGCCGTAGCCGTAGCGTAGGTCGGGGTCACATCCCCGACGCAATTCGAATCAGGGCGATATGTCGGCGTCATATCATCGGCGTACTCGACTCGACCGGCCCCTGATTCGAGCTCGCAATCCCACACGCTGTATCGAACGTCTGCCGGCAGCACTCTTACGCCGTGACGGCGCGCATCGTTGATCAGTTGGGCCGGGGCATAGAACCCCATGGGCTGGCTGTTGAGCAGGCCGCAGGTGAATGCGGCCGGGTGATGGCATTTCATCCAGGCCGAGAAATAGGTCAGCAACGCGAAGCTGGCCGCGTGCGATTCGGGAAAGCCGTAATCGCCGAAACCACAGATCTGGCTGTAGATGCGCTCGGCGAAATCGTTGCCGTAGCCGCGCGCGAGCATGCCCTGGACGAGCTTTTCGCGAAACGGCTCCAACCCGCCGCGACGCTTCCAGGCCGCCATGGCGCGGCGCAGCTGATCGGCCTCGCCGGGCGTGAATCCGGCCGCCACGATCGCGATCTGCATGACCTGTTCCTGGAAGATCGGCACGCCCAGGGTGCGCTCCAGCACTTTCTTCAGCGCATCGCCGGGATAGTCGACCTTGTCCGGATTCTCGCGCCGCTCGAGATACGGATGCACCATGTCGCCCTGGATGGGGCCCGGGCGGACGATCGCGACCTCGACGACCAGGTCCTGGAAGCAGCGCGGCTTCAGCCTGGGCAGCATCGCCATCTGGGCCCGCGATTCGACCTGGAACACGCCCGTGGCGTCGCCCTTGCAGAGCATTTCATAAGTGGCCGGATCTTCACGCGGCATGCTGGCCAGGCTCAATAAGGGTTCGGTTCCGGATGCGTCTTGCCACCGGTTGACCAGCGCCATCGACTTGCGCAACGCCGTGAGCATGCCCAGCGAAAGGCAGTCGACCTTGAGCAGGCCCAGCGATTCCAGGTCGTCCTTGTCCCACTGGATGATGGTCCGGTCGGCCATCGCGGCGTTTTCCACCGGCACGAGGTGATGCAGCGGCTCGTCTGCGATCACCATACCGCCCACGTGCTGCGACAGGTGGCGCGGGAAGCCGACCAGTTCGCCGGTCAGCGCCAGCAGTTGCCGCACGGTCGCGCCGTCGGGGTCGAATCCGCATTCGCGCAGACGCTCGGGCCACACGTCCGGATCGTCCCACCAGGCCAGCGAAGCGGTCAGGCGGTTCATGCGCTGCGGGTCCAGTCCGAGTGCGCGGCCGACGTCCTTGAGCGCGCTTTTGGGGCGGTAGCAGATCACGGTGGCCGCCAGCGCCGCGCGGGCCCTGCCGTATTTTTCGTAGATGTACTGCAGCACCTCTTCGCGACGTTCGTGCTCGAAGTCGACGTCGATGTCCGGCGGCTCGTCGCGCTCCTTCGAGATAAAGCGTTCGAACAGCAGCTGCTGGCGTGCGGGATCGACCTCGGTGATGTGCAGGCAGTAGCAGACCGCGGAATTCGCCGCCGAGCCGCGTCCCTGGCACAGGATGTCGCGCGAGCGCGCGAAACGGACCACATCGTGGACGGTCAGAAAGAACGCTTCCACGCCCATCTGCTCGATCAGGTCGAGTTCGCGCGCGACCAGCTTGCGCACCTCGTCCGAGGCACCGTCGGGAAATCGCTTCCGCATGCCTTCCAGCGTCAGGTGCCTCAACCAGCGCGACGGCGTATAGGGCTTGGGCACGAGCTCGGCCGGATACCTGTACTCCAGCGCACCGGGATCGAAATCGCAGGCATCGGCCAGCCGGAGCGTCTCGGCCAGCCAGGCATGGGGATACAGCCGGGCCAGGGTCTCGATCGGGCGCAGGTGGCGCTCGGCGTTGGCCGCCAGCGTCAGGCCGCATTCGGCCAGCGGGCGGCCGAGCTCAAGCGAACTCATGACATCCATCAGCGCGCGTCGAGAGCGTCTGTGCATGCGTGCGTCGCCGCAAGCCACGCAGCGCAGGGCGTATCTGTCGGCCAGTCGTTGCAGGGCGTCGAACCAGCGCGTCTCGCCCGGCCGCAGCAGCCGGGTGGCGCCTATCCACAGCCGGCCGCCGAAACGCAGCTGCAGCCATTCGGCATCGGCTTCCGATGGCGGCTCGGCGGGTTTCCAGACCGCCAGCACCCGGTCCAGGTCCTGTTCCAGGTCACCGCGCTCGAGCTTGTAGGCGCCTTTGTCCGCGCGGCGCCGCGCCGTGGTGATCAGGCGACAAATCTGGGCGTAGGCGGCCTGGTCCGGCGCCAGCAATACCAGGTGAAGGCCGTCGGCAGTCCGCAATTCGCTGCCGACGATCAGCTTGATGCCGCAGTTGCGGGCGGCTTCCCAGGCGCGGACGATGCCGGCCATGGAGCATTCGTCGGTGATCGCGATGGCGCGATAGCCCAGTTCGGCCGCGCGCCGCACCAGTTCGCCGGGCTGCGAGGCGGCGCGGCGGAAGCTGAAACAACTCAGGGCATGAAGTTCGGCGTAGGCATGCATCGCGAGCACTGAAACTGTAAATAAATACAGTATAAGGGCAACTGCCGGTGGTGCTGTGCAAGCGGGCCTGAGCGGGCCGTGGAATTTCCCCGGCTCGCGCCGTTCGGCTATACTTTCGCGGTCGACCGGGGGCGCAGACGCCGCAGGCTCGAGAACCCACCGCCTCTATTTCCAGGGAAAAACGATGTCCGAATCTTCCACTGTCCGAGTTGCCCCGATCTGGCTGTTGTCAGCCTTGCTGTTGACCGCATCCGCGTCGCTATTGGCGCAGTCTTCCGCAAGCGAGCAGGAACCGGAAGCGGAAAATGCCGGTCTGGACCGGATCATCGTGATCGCGCAAAAGCGCGAGCAGAACCTGCAGGAAGTGCCGGTCTCGATTGCGGTGCTTTCCGGGGAAAGGCTCAACGCCCTGACCACCGGCGGCCAGGATGTGCGCCTGCTGTCGTCGCGCCTGCCCAGCCTGCAGATCGAATCATCCTTCGGCCGGGCCTTCCCGCGCTTCTACGTCCGTGGCCTGGGCAATACCGATTTCGACCTGAATGCCTCGCAGCCGGTGTCGCTGGTCTACGACGGCGTGGTGCAGGAAAACCCGATCCTCAAGGGCTTCCCGATGTTCGACATCGAGCGGATCGAGAACCTGCGCGGGCCCCAGGGCACCACGTTCGGCCGCAACACGCCGGCCGGGGCGGTGATCTTCGAATCGCGCAAGCCGTCCCAGACGCCGGGCGGATACGCCCAGGTTGCCTACGGCGAGCACAATGCCGTGAATTTCGAGGGCGCATACGGCGGGCCGATCAACCGGCAGATGTCCTATCGCGGGGCGGTGCTGGTGCAGCGGCGCGACGACTTCGTCAACAACGTCTTTACCGGCGAGAATGACGAATACGAGGGCTACGAGGAAGTGGCCGGTCGCTTTCAGCTGCTCTACGAGACGGGCAATTTCGACGCGCTGGCCAATTTCCACTTCCGCTCGCTCGATGGCACCGCGCGTCTGTTCCGCGCCAACATCATCGAGCCTGGAACAAACGACCTGGTCGATGGCTTCAGCTTCAACACCGTTGCAATAGACGGCACCAACAACCAGGACCTGGACGCGCTGGGCGGTTCGCTGACCATGAACTGGGACCTGGGCAATGCCGTGCTGACCTCGATTACCGGTGTCGAGAGTGTCGACATCATCAGCCGCGGCGACATCGACGGCGGCTTCGGCGCTTCGTTCGCGCCGCCGTTCGGGCCGGGCTTCATCCCGTTCCCGGCCGAGTCTGCCGACGGTCTTCCCGAACACCTTCAGGTGACCCAGGAACTGCGTCTGTCGTCGAATACCAGCGCGCGGCTGCAGTGGCAGGCCGGGCTGTATTACTTCTATGAGGACCTGACCATCGACAGCCTCAACTTCAACACGCTGGCCGGCGGCATCCAGGACGGCTTTGCCCAACAGGAGCAGGAGACCAACGCGATTGCGGTCTTCGGATCCGTCGACTATGAACTCACCGATCGCCTGAGCATGCGCGCAGGCCTGAGAATTTCCAACGACGACAAGGACTTCAAGGCCCAGCGCACGCTTTCGCCGTTCGGCGCGCCGCCGACGCCGGTACTCCGGGCCAGCCCGGACGATACCGAGTACAGCTGGGACCTCAGCCTGACTTATCAGGCCACCGACGACGTCAACGTCTACACGCGACTGGCCAGGGGTTTCCGCGCGCCCAGCGTGCAGGGCAGGCTGCTGTTCGGCGACGAGATTTCGGTGGCCGACACCGAAACGCTGTTTTCGGCCGAGGCCGGGTTCAAGTCGATGCTGTTCGACGAACGCCTGCGCGCCAACGCGTCGGTCTACGCCTACAAGATCGATGACCAGCAGCTGACCGCGGTCGGCGGCCAGGCCAACTTCAATCGTCTGATCAACGCCGACAGCACGGCCGGCAGGGGCTTCGAGCTCGACCTGGAGGCGTTCGTCTCCGATGCGTTCACGCTGACCGCCGGCATGAGTCACAACTACACCAAGATCAACGACTCGACGCTTTCCATCCAGCCCTGCGGCGGCGGCTGCACCGTGCTCGACCCGCCTGGCCGGGTCCCGGGCACCGTTTCCATCGACGGCAACCGGCTGCCCCAGGCGCCGCGCTGGGTGGCCAACGCCACCGCGCGCTACGCCATTCCCTTCAAGGGTGGCGAGCTTTTCGCCTTCACCGACTGGGCCTACCGCACCGAAGTCAACTTCTTTCTCTACGAGTCGGTGGAATTCACCGGCGAAACCCTGCTCGAGGGCGGGCTCAGGCTCGGCTACAACTGGGACGCCGGCGACCAGGAATTCGTGTTGTTCGGGCGCAACATCACCGACCAGGTCCGGATCGTCGGCGGCATCGATTTCAACAACCTGACCGGCTTCGTCAACGAGCCGAGAACCTGGGGTGCGCAGTACATACGCCGCTTCTAAACGGGAACCGACCGGGCACGTGCCCGGTCGATATTACGGGGAGAAAAATGCACTGGATATACCTGGCGCTCGCGATCCTGTTCGAGGTTGCCGGCACCACCGCCTTGAAGGCGGCCGAAGGATTTACCCGACCGTGGCCGGTCGTGATCGTCGTGCTTGGCTATCTGGCGGCATTCCTTTTCCTGGGGCTGTCGCTCAAAAGCCTTCCGGTCGGGATTGCGTACGCCATCTGGGCCGCGCTGGGGATGGTGCTGATTGCGGTTTCGGGCTGGCTGGTATTCGGCGAGCGCCTGGACGCCTGGGCCGTGGTGGGGATTGCATTTATCGTTGTCGGAGTCGTACTGATCGGAGGCGTTTCCGGCGCCGTGCATCCAAATGTTTCCGGCGACCTCGGAAAGCGAGGGGAATGACTGCCCGGGAATGGCGCGTTGCGCCGAATTCATTGCCGACATGTAACAAAAGCGCCATAAAAGTGTAATAGTCTTCCGGCAAATTCCCGAGGACGGCAATTTCGATGAAGAAACTTCAATCCATTGTTGCCTGCGGATTCCTCGCAGGCGTTTCGGTGGCGGGCGCTGCGACGGCCGCCGAAGAAAGCGCCTGGGATATCAGCGGCGACCTTCGCTTCAATCTGTACGCCGAGAACTGGCGCGACACGCGCTCGGGCGGTACCGACGACAATGCCTCCTATGGGTCCAGGTTTCGGTTGAGGCTCAAGCGGGACGTCGGCGAAAACTGCCGATTCCAGACGCGCTTTGCGGCCACCGCCGCCGATCAGGGCAACGACTGGGATTTCTATATCCGGACCAACCGCGACACCGGTACGCAGGTGAATCCAGGTACCGCAACATTCGACGAGTTCTTCGTCCAGTGCGAATCGGCGGATTCGGGTTCCCAATGGCGCTTCGGCCGTATGCAGAGCAATCTCGACCTGCCGCAGATGGCTACGCGAAGCCTGGACCGGAGCCAGGCCAGCAGCCTGAATATCGGCTGGACCGATGCGATCGCGTTCCGTCAGCAGCTCGGGCGCGGCTGGTACGGCGAGCTTCTTGCGCAGTACAACGGGCGCGACGGCAACGGCCAGGCCACGC
Source organism: Wenzhouxiangellaceae bacterium (assembly GCA_035311685.1). Classification (GTDB taxonomy): domain Bacteria; phylum Pseudomonadota; class Gammaproteobacteria; order Xanthomonadales; family Wenzhouxiangellaceae. The sequence continues at coordinate 7,065 of DATGCS010000265.1, read as the reverse complement.
GAGGGCCGCTTACCTTCGACGACAGCGACGCGCGAGTCGGCTTTTTCGGCATCCTCGGCAGCGATGCGGAGGTCGGTCCGGTGTTCATGCGCGCGCTGGCCGTGACGGTTTATCCCGACGCGCTCGCGCCCGCGGGCCTCGCCAGTGCGCTGCGGGAGGACTACGTGACGGCCACCTTCAAGCTGGGCGCGGGCTGGGACCTGGGCGATTCCAGCCGACGCCTGGTGGCTGTCGGCGAGATCGGACAGGCATTCGAGACGCCGGAACGTTTTGCGGTTGGGCTTCCGGGCACCGGCGACGCCGATGGCTGGGGTTGGCAGCTGGGCGCCGACCTGGTCGACGTCTTTCCGCGCCACACCATTGGTCTGAATTACGGCCGGGCAGATGCCGGGTGGCTGATCTCGAACGATTTCCGCCAGAACAACGAGCTGGCCGAGTTCCGCTGGCAGTTCAAGTATTCCTCGGCGCTGCGGTTCGAGTTCCGCGCTCGCTGGCGTCGCGAACTGGATCGTCTGGCCGGCGCTGAATTCCTCCAGCGCGACCGCGACGTTCGCCTGCGCACCACCTGGAAATTCTGATTGGCAACGCGCCGACGGCAGCGGATCGGTCGATAATGTCGGGTAAAACCGGAGCACGTGCAATGATTCGATGGGCCGTCGACTACCTTTCCCGCAGGCGGGCCTCCACGAGCGCTATCGTAACCAGTGCCATTGGCCGATTGCCAGCAGCGACCGCGCTCGCGTGCGCGGCATGTCTTTTCAGCGTCGGGGCGCAGGGAGATCAGGCAATGAGCGGTGAGGCACCCGGATACCAGCGGCTCGTCGCCCTGTTTGGCGAATGGCGGGAGTTCGAGCATCCGCCGCTTGAAAACGGTGCGCCTTCGTATACCCGGACGCGCATGCAGGCGGTACGCGAAGGAATCGCGGATTTCAGGCGGCGTCTCCGGGCCATCGATATTTCCGACTGGCCCGTCGAACGCCAGATCGACTGGCACCTGCTGCGTGCCGAAATCAACGGCCTGGACTTTCACCAGCGAATTCTCCGGCCATGGGCGCGAGATCCGGCCTTCTACCAGACCGTCTGGACGTATCAAAGCGACACCCCCGCGCACGAGGGACCAACGCATCACCATCTGTTGGAACTCTGGACCTATGAATTCCCCTTGCGTGAGACTGAGCAGCAGCGGTTGACTGACGATCTTCGCGTCATTCCGCCGCTGCTGGCGCAGGCCCGCGGCAATCTGACCGGCAATGCACGTGATCTGTGGTTGAGCGGCATCTACAATCTGCGCCAGCAGGCGGACGATCTTCGCGCATTGCGCGGCCGGCTGGCCGCGGGCGTGGTTCCGGAACTGGTCGCGGCCGTAGCCGAGGCCATCAACGCCACCGAGGACTTCGTCGTCTGGCTGGAGGATCAGGCTCCGAACAAGAACGGTTGGTCGGGCATCAGCATCCAGGAATACAACTGGCACCTGCAACAGGTCTGGTATGTGCCGTTGACCTGGCACCACGAGCGGCGAATCCTGCAACGCGAACTGCACCGGGCATGGTCGGCGCTGAAGCTGGAGGAACATCGCAATCGGCATTTGCCGGAACTCGAGCCGGTCTCGAGTCCGGCTGGCTACGACCAACTGGCCGAGGCGTCGGCCGATCGGCTGATGAATTTCCTGGCGCGGGAGAATATCCTTCGCGTGGAGCCCTGGATGGATGCAGCACTGCGCGAGCAGCTGGGCCAGTACGTTCGGCCGGAGCAGCGCAATTTCTTTACCATCGGCTCGCACCTCGACCCGACCCCGCTCTATACCCATTTCTATCACTGGTTCGACCTGGCCCGAATGCGCGAGGAGCCGCACGCGAGTCCGCTTCGCCGGTCGCCGCTGTTGTTCAACATCTTCACCAGTCGCGCCGAAGGCATGGCGACCGGTTTCGAAGAGTTGACGATGCACGCAGGTCTTCACGACGAACATCGCCGGGCGCGCGAGATCGTGTGGATCCTGCTGGCGCAGCGCGCGGCGCGCGGGCTTGGATCACTGGATGCCCAGGCCAACCGCAAGACCATGACCGAGGCGGCTGAATTCCATGCCCGGTGGACGCCGCGCCAGTGGATGAATCGCGATCTCGAAAACATCGATGCAGGTCATTTCGGGATGGACGGCGACGACGGCTATAGCGACCACATGAACCTGCTGGCGTTCGAACAGCAACTCTATCTTCGCCAGCCGGGATATGGCACCAGCTACGTGACGGGCAAGTACCAGCTCGACGAGATGATCAGCGTTTTCGCCAGGCAGAAGCTGGAGCAGGGTGAGGAATTTGAGATAGCGGATTTCTTTGAACAGTTCAATGCGGCGGGACTGATTCCAATGTCCCTGATCCATTGGCAGCTTACCGGCGATCGTAGCGGCGTCGACGAGATCATGCGTTCTGCAGCCCAGGCAGGCGACTGAACCGGTACCGATTCAGGCTGCAGCCAGCACTTCGTCCGCCTCGCCGGCGAGTTCCATTCGCACCAGGGCGGTCACGAGTCGCGGGAAATCGCGTTCTGTGACCAGCTTGCTGAGTGGCGCCGTGCTTGCCGGCAGTCCCAGTTTGCGCGCGCCCTCAAGCGACTTGCGGTCGGCAAACGGGCGCAGTTCAGGCCATGCAGCCTGGACATCGCGGAAGAAAATATCCACGCCGACATCGCCCAGGCCCTTGATCTGCTTGAGCAGGCGCCGTTCTTCAGGCGGTTTCTCGTCCGCTTCGCGACGCAGCCGGCGAAGGTCGCCGCCGTAGCGTTCTATCAACACATGGGAAGCCTCGCCCAGCATGGTTGAAGTCTTTTCGTCGAAACGTGCGTAGCCGGCCTCGTTGAGGGCTTGCGTCCGCGCTTCCCAACTTGCGCGCGCCATGTGTTCGGCAGTCGTCCAGCCGGCGTCAAGCAATGCTCGCATGGCCGCGACTGCAATCGAGGCGCGAATTCGCGCGCTGAACAGAAGCGACAGGCAAAGCGCCTGGAAAAGCGGCGCAGGGGTGTTGTCCTGCACCTCGATACCCAATTCCTCGGTAAAGGTTCGGCCGTAGCGCTCGAGAAGCGCCGAGATGATCCGATCGTTGCGATCCATGGCTCGATCTCCTCACCGCAGCGCCTTCCGATCCCGATTTAACGGCGCCACGAGGTTGTGTCCTCACGTATTAAAGAAGCTCGGGTCGACCACGACCCGAATCAAGGTGCTGCAATGATTTCCGCGCAACATTGTTGCGTTAGACTGAAAGCGCAATTTCGACAAAAATCAGGAGTGACGGGATGAACGGACTCAAGATCACTTATTCAATCCTCGCGGTGGTGCTGGCAGTGTGCGCCTTCCAGGTGCGCGCAGCCGATGGTGCGATCGCACGTATGCACAATCCAGACGGCGAGGCGGTCGGCACGGTGGAATTTCGCCCGTCTCCCTTCGGCAGCATGCTGCACGCCCGACTGGCGTTCCTCCCGGCGGGCATTCATGCCTTCCATGTGCACGAAACCGGCGAGTGCGTCCCGCCGTTCAAGTCGGCCGGTGGGCACTTCAACCCGGATTCTTCCGATCACGGGCTGATGGACGCCGACGGGCGCCATGCCGGCGACATGCCCAACATCCATGTTCCTGCCTCCGGAATGGTCAATATCGAGATCTTCAACGACAGCGTCCGGCTCGACGAGCGCTTGTTCGATGCCGATGGCGCCTCGGTCGTCATCCACGAAGGCCCTGACGACTACGTGACCAATCCCGCCGGCGCGGCGGGCCCGCGGATTGCCTGCGGCGTGATCGAGCGCGCCACGTCGGACGCGGGCATGCAATGATCCCTTGACGGGTTGCATGCGAGCTCGATTTCTGCAAAATTGAGTTCAGCGGGCATTGGCTCATGTCCCGCATTCAGACCCGCGCCGCCGGGATCGACGGCCATGCGGGTCGGGAGTCTTGCGATGCGTCAACAAATTCATCTCACGACTTCGGCGGACGGCGTGCGCCTGGCGTGGGCCCGGTGTGGCAGCGGTCCCCCGCTGGTCAAGGCGTCGAACTGGCTGACCCACCTGAAACATGACTGGGACAGCCCGGCGTGGCGGCACTGGATGGAGTTTCTGGGCGCCAATTACGCCCTGGTGCGATTCGACGAGCGTGGATGCGGGATGTCGCAGCGGGCGGTTGCCGACATTTCCCAACGCCATTGGCTGCCCGATCTCGAGTGCGTCGTCGAGGCCGCCAGAATCCGTTCTCCGATGGTACTGCTCGGCATATCGCAAGGGGCGGTCACTGCGGTCCGGTATGCGGTAGCGCACCCCGAGCGCGTTTCACGGTTGATTCTTTACGGCGGCTACGCGCGGGGCTGGAAGCTGCGCGGCGACGACCAGAAAGACCACTATTCGGCCGTCATGCAGATGATCCGATTGGGGTGGGGCAAGGACAATCCTGTGTTCCGCCAGGCATTCACCGGGCGCTTCATTCCGGAAGGAAGCCACGAGCAGCTTGACTGGTTCAACGAGCTTTGCAGGAGAACCGCAGAGCCCGAAATGGCCGTCCGCCTGCTCGATGCTCGCGGAGACGTCGACATCAGCGGAATCCTGGGGCAGGTGCGCGTGCCGACCCTGGTCGTGCACGGTCGTCGCGACGAGGTTATTCCGTTTTCGGAGGGCCAGTACCTGGCGTCGAACATTCCCGATGCGGGTTTCATCGAGCTGGATTCATGCAACCATATCCTTCTTCGTGATGAGCCCGCCTGGGCCGAATTCCGGAGAGCCGTTACCGAGTTCACCGGGGTTGGGGAGTGCGACGGGCGCGCGGACGCACTATCGAACCTGACCCCGCGCGAAAGACAGATACTCGGGCATCTCGGCCGGGGACTGCACAACGCCGATATTGCCGACAGTCTTCATATCAGCGAAAAAACCGTACGCAACCACCTGTCCCATCTGTATCGAAAGCTTGGCGTGCACAGTCGAACCCAGGCCCTTGTGATTGCCCACGGCGGCGAGCCGAAAAGGTGATCAATGACCGGGACAAATGTCCCGGATGGATCCGTCCGAAAGATCGAATTGAGCCGTTTATCTCATGGCGAACGGGTACCGAACTGCGGTGAAATGACAGTTCTCAAGGTACTGTTCGAAGGTGAAATGCAATGAAACGATCCTCGATTCTTCTGTTCGGCGTTTTTTCCTACGCGGTTTTCCTGGCCACGTTCCTGTACCTGGTCGCCTTCGTCGGCAACCTCCAGCGCACCGCGCTGGCCGATTGGGCACCGTGGCTGTCGGAGCTGGTGCCGCACTCGATCGATATGGGACGCGCAACCGGTCCGCTCGCGCTCGCGGTTGCGATAGATATCGGCCTGGTGATGATTTTCGGATTGCAGCACTCCGTGATGGCCCGAATCGGCTTCAAGCGATGGTTGAAGCGCTTCTTGCCGGCATCTGCCGAGCGCAGCGTCTACGTGCTCCTGGCGAGTTCGATCCTGATGCTGATGTTCTGGCAATGGCGCCCGATACCGGGCGTGGTCTGGTCGGCAGACTCGAATTTGACGGCCGGTCTCGGCTGGGCCGTCTTCGCTGCCGGATTCGGCATGGTGCTTGTGGCGACTTTCCTGATCGACCACTTTGACCTGTTCGGGCTCAAGCAGGTCTGGGCGCAGTTCCGCGATCGAACGCCGACGGCACCGGCATTCAAGACGCCGCTGCTCTATCGCCTTGTGCGCCATCCGCTCTACCTGGGGTTCCTGCTTGCGTTCTGGGGCGGACCGACCATGAGCGTTGGGCACTTTCTTTTCGCCGCCGCCATGACCGGCTATATCCTGATTGCCATAGGGTTCGAGGAGCGTGACCTTCTACACTATCTCGGGCGCGATTATGCCGATTATCGAAAATCCGTTCCAATGCTTTTGCCAGGCTTCAAGCCGCTGGCCGGTGCGCGGTCGACGGGCGATGTGCAGGACTCGGGCTGACACCTCCGCTCGATCGCGAATCGTCGCAACGGAAGGCCCGACGGGAGGCCTTCCCGCATGATCAGTAGTCGAGGTTGGGCCGCAGAAATTTCTCGGCCTGTTCGACGCTGATGTCCTTTCTTCTGGCGTAATCCTCGACCTGGTCGCGGCCGAGCTTGCCGACCACGAAGTACTTCGCGTCCGGGTGGCCGAAATAGTAGCCACTGACGGCGGCGGCCGGATGCATCGCGAAGGACTCGGTGAGCTCCAGTCCGATCCTGCCCGGGGCGTCGAGCAGCCGGAAGATCTTCTCCTTCTCGCTGTGGTCGGGACAGGCCGGATAGCCGGGGGCGGGCCGAATGCCGCGGTATTTTTCCTTGATCAGGTCCTGGTTGCTCAGGTCCTCGTCGTCGGCGTAGCCCCAGATCTCCCGCCTGACCTTGGCGTGCAGCGCTTCGGCGAGCGCTTCGGCCAAGCGGTCGGCGAGCGACTGCAGCATGATGCCCGAATAGTCGTCGTTTTCCGGAAGCTTCTGCTTGGCCTCTTCGATGCCGTGCCCGGTGGTGACCGCGAACATCCCGGCCCAGTCGGCGACACCCGAGTCCGCCGGGGCGACGAAATCGGCAAGGCAGAGGTTGGCCGACGGCTTGTCGGCCTGCTGGCGCAGGCAGACCATCCGCTCGAGCACATCTTCGCGCGATTCATCGGTGTACAGCAGGATGTCGTCGCCGTCGCGATTGGCCGGCACCAGCGCGCAGACCGCCTTCGGCTGCAGCCATTTCTCTTCGACGATCTTCTTCAGCATTTCCTGCGCGTCGTTGAACAGGTTGGTGGCGGCCTCTCCGACGACTTCATCTTCAAGAATATCGGGATAGCGTCCGGCCAGCTCCCAGGTCTGGAAGAACGGCGTCCAGTCGATGACCTCGACCAGGTCCTCCAGCGGCCAGTCTTCGATAACGTTTATTCCAGGCTTGAGCGGCTTTTCGGCGCTGTACTTGCTCCAGTCGAATTCGAAGGCGTTCGCGCGCGCCTTGTCGATCGAGATCAGCGGCTTGCGCTTCTTCTTGTTGGCCGCCCGCTCGCGGTAATCCTCGTAGTCCTCGGCGATCTTCTTCGCGTAGTCGTCGCGATTGACCTT
>DATGCS010000264.1:0-4215 GCA_035311685.1 Wenzhouxiangellaceae bacterium | reverse complement strand
TCGGCCTGGCCTGGTTCCAGCCGTGGCAGCGCGGCGATCGCATGTCCGGTACCGGCCCGGAACTGGCCGCCAGCCCCGGCCGCGCGGTGGCCGTGCTGCCGTTTTCGGACATGAGCACAACCGGCAACCAGGGTCCGTTCGCCGACGGCCTGGTCGACCGCATCATTCACATGCTCACCCTGTCACCCGAGCTGGACGTGGTCGCACGCACTTCGTCGTTCGCGTTTCGCGATACGCAAGCCAGCATCGGCGAAATTGGCGAGAAGCTCCAGGTGGACGCGGTGCTCGAGGGCAGCGTGCAGCATTCTTCCGACACGATCCGGGTGCTGGCGCAGCTGATCGATGCCGATACCGAAAAGCATATCTGGTCGCGCACCTACGACCGACCGGCCGGCGAGCTGTTCGCGCTCCAGGACGAAATCGCGAATGCCGTCGCGCGCACCATGAGCAATTCACTGCTGCCGGAGCGCGACACGCCGCACGCGGATTCGGAGCGGGTCTGGGAACTGATCACCCAGGGCCGCTTCGCCATGGACCGGTTCACGCTGGAAGCGGCCAACCGTGCGGTGGCCTTTTTCCGCGAGGCGCTCGAACTGCAGCCCGACAGCGTCGAGGCACTGATCGGGATGGTCGATGCCCTAAGCATGCAGCGCAGCCAGGGCCCGATGCGAACCCTACAAAACGATCAAGACATTACCGAACCCTATCTGGAGCGTGCCCGCCGTCTGGCGCCGGATTCATCCCTCGTGATCCGTACCACCGGCAACTGGCATTTCAACAACGGGCGCCCCGACGAGGCCATCGCGACCTACCGCCGCGCCATCGAAATCAACCCCAATGATGCCGCTACCTACCGATTCCTGGGCCGCATCCTCTTCCGCCAGGCGCGCTACGACGACGCGATAGAGCCGCTGCGAACGGCGGTGAGACTCGACCCGTTCTCAGGTTTGGGCAGCGTCTGGCTGGCCGACGCGTTCTGGGCCGTGGGCCGCGCCGAGGAAGCACTGTTCCGGCTCCACCGGATCATCGAAGACCAGCCCGACTTCGCCCAGGCCCACGACCGCATCGCCACCTACCTGGCCCAGACCGGAGAGACCGGCCAGGCCATGCGCCACATCATCCGTGCGCGCGAACTGGACCCGGACAGCGCCCGCCGCTGGTTCCGGGTCTGCGAATTCTGGCTGCATCTCGGCGACGACCAGTCGGCCGAAAAATGCACCGACGAGCTGCTCGCCATGCACGACATGCCGTTCCTGGGTCGTTACCTGCGTCAGATCATCCACGGCTTCCGCGGCGAATGGGATGCACATCAACGCGAGCTGGAGGCCATATATGAAATGGGAAACCCGGATCCGCTGACAAAGTGGCTGATGGCCCAGAACTATGCGCGCAGCGACTGCTCGCAAGCGCTGGCCCTTCTGGCGGACGACTTCCCCGGCCTTTTTCGCAGCCCGCCGGAGCTCACCCCCACGCAGCTGCTGGCGGCCAATACCGCGCTTTACTGCATGCGGCAAACAGGGCGCGGCGACGAGACCGGACCGCTGTTCCAGGCTTTTTCCGACTGGGTCGAGCGGACCCGAAACGAGCAGGGCCCGTGGCTGGTCGTGGGCATCGAGCCGGCCTTCGTTCACGCTCACAACGGTGACTACGACGCCGCGCTGGACGAACTCGAAGACCTTGTAGAGGACGACTGGCGCTACTACTGGTGGGGCCTGGAGGATTACCCGACCTTCGCGCCCATCGTCGAACATCCCCGGTTCCGCGCGCTGCAGGAAAAGCTGGAAGCCGGCGTGCGCGAACAGCGCGAGTACTTCGAAGCCAACCGGGACACGTAACCGGCTGTTATCCGGATTCCCCTGGCGCTCGGCCAGGAAATCGATGAACGCCCGCATCTTGCTCGGCACATACTTCAGCGGAAATTGTGAAATAGGCCACAACGCAATATACTCGGGGCGGCGTGCGGCCTGAGCCCGAAGCTCGTGCGCCGTACAGCCGGAAACGAACAATTCGCCATTCAGATCATCGGCGGCGAACACAGTCGACACCTCACGACGCCGGGAGAACGCATGGCCACCGATCGCTCACGAGTCGGCCGAACGCTGGGTGAACTAAGACGCAGACACGTTTTTCGCGTCGTCGGCGTTTATGCGATCGCGGCCTGGGGCGTGCTGCAGGTTGCCGACATCATTCTTCCCGCGCTGCTGATCCCGGAATGGGTGATGACGCTGGTGGTGGTGATGGCGATCATCGGCTTCCCGGTGACCGCGGTGCTCGCCTGGGTATACGACATCACGCCCGAGGGCGTGGTGCGCACGGCCGAAAGCCTTCCCGAGCCGGATTCCGACAACGCGGTCCCGTTGCAATGGAACTGGCGCTGGCTGGACTACCTGATCATTGCAGGACTTTTATCGATACTGGTCTTCGTACTGGTACGCGGCGCCGGCGAAAACACCCGGGGTCAACCCGAAAGATCGATAGCGGTGCTGCCGTTTTCCGACCTGAGTCCCAAGCAGGATACCGGCTACTTCTGCGACGGCATGGCCGAAGCCATCCTTGACGCGCTGGCGCCGCTTTCGGGACTGCAGGTGGCCGCACGCACCTCGTCTTTTTCGTTTCGCGACAGCGACGCCGACGTTCGAGAAGTTGCCCGAGCGCTGGGCGTGGGCACCTTGCTCGAAGGCAGCGTACGGAAGGACGGCAACCGCATACGCATCAGCGCGCGCCTGGTCGACGGCCGCACCGGTCACCAGCTGTGGAGCGATACCTACGACCGGGAGCTGGAGGACGTTTTCGCCGTCCAGGACAGCATTTCCCGGGCCATTGTCGACGTGCTGCGGGTGCAGGTACTGGATGAACAGAAACTGGTCGAAGTGCCCACCGGCGACCAACGCGCCTACGAGGAGTACCTGCGCGGACGCGACCAGCTGAGAAACGGCAACACCGTCGAGGATTATCAGCTTGCCATCGACCGGTTCGAGCGCGCCCTGGTGCTCGACGATTCCTTCGGACTGGCCCGTGCCGGCATCTGCACCGCCTACTGGCAGCAGTACGAACTTGTCGGCGACAGCGAACTGGCCGACCTGGCCATTGCCGCCTGCCGCGAGGCCCAGGCCACCAGCGACCGGGCCGAAACCCTGGTGGCGCTGGGCAACGTCTACCGCGAAACCGGGCGGGTGACCGACTCGCGCGAACTGTTCACGCGCGCCCTCGAAGCCGAACCCAACAACGCCAACGCGCACGCCGGGCTGGCTCAGTCGCTGCGCACGGACGGCGAACTGGAAGCCGCCGAACACCACCTGCGGCGCGCCATCGAACTGGACCCGGCCTACTGGCGGCATCACTTTGCCCTGGCCCGGGTCGCCTACGAACAGGGGCAGGTCGACGAGACCATCAGCGAGCTCACGCAGGCCATTCGGCTGGCGCCGGATAATCCGGTGCCGTATATCAGCCTGGGGGCCATCCACTATTACGAGGGCGACTACCTGCGCGCCGCCGAGATCAACCGCCAGTCGCTGGAGCGCAATCCCACGCCCAGGGCTTATTCCAACGCCGGCAGCTATTATTTCTACGCCGGTGAATACGCCCAGGCCGAAGCGATGTACCGCCGCGCGCTGGAGCTGTTCTCGCCCGGCGACTTCCGCTGGCACGGCTTTCTGGCCGAAGCGCTGGAAATGCAGCCGGACCAGGACCCGGACGAGATCACCTCGGACTATGAAACCGCGATCCGGCTGGGCTACGAGCGGCTCGAGGTCAACCCCGCCGACCACGAGGCGCGCAGCCTGGTGGCCGGCTACCTGGCCAAGACCGGCCGGCAGGCCGAGGCTCTGTCGGAACTCGAACGCCTCGAGCAGACCGAGGACCTGAACATGTTTGCACACCGCGCCGCCGGCTTCGCTTACCTGGAGCTCGAGCAAACCGAGAAAGCCGTCGATCACTTCGAAGACGCCGTGGCCAAGGGCCTGCCGACGCGAGACCTGGCCGACGACCCCCGCCTGCGGCCGCTAACGGACAACCCGAGATTCACGGCGCTGGTCGCAGACCCCGCCGATGCCACTTCCGACCAAGAGGGAAACACGCAATGAAAAGCTTCACCACCGCTTTATCGACTTCGCGCCGGGGCCTGGCGCTGCTCGCGCTGGTTCTGTTCCTGGCCCTTGGCCTGACGGCTTGCCAGGACACCGGCGACCAACCGCCGCCGGAGCCGCCGCAGGATAC
>DATGCS010000263.1:0-7223 GCA_035311685.1 Wenzhouxiangellaceae bacterium | reverse complement strand
GGCAACCATGCCGATCTGCTCAGCGTCGATGTCGGCGTGTCCCGGGGCTTCCGGCCCGAGCCGCGCGGCGGGCTCACTATCGGCATGAAGGGCAATGAGGTGTTCAAGGTGGCGGTCAACACGTTGGGCCGCATCGTCGACGAAACGCTGGCGCACAACAACATGGACAAGCACGACCTGGACTGGCTGATTCCGCATCAGGCCAATCTGCGCATCATCAAGGCGACCGCGCGCAAGCTGGACATGCCGATGGATCGCGTCGTTGTGACCGTGGACATACACGGCAATACCTCGGCCGCGTCGGTGCCGATGGCGCTTGATGTGGCGGTGCGTTCCGGCCGCATCAAGCGCGGTGACACTATGCTGCTGGAAGCTTTCGGCGGCGGATTCACCTGGGGCGCGGCCCTGATAAAATACTAACCAGCGTCCCGATCCGAGTCGTCCGCCACGACAACCAACAACAATAACCACCTGCAGCAACTCGGGGTAGTTGATTCATGACCGATACAGCAGCCATATTTCCCGGCCAGGGTTCGCAGAGCATCGGCATGCTCGCCGACCTGGCCGCCAGCAGCGACCTGGTAGGCGCCACGTTCGACGAGGCGTCCCGTGCCATCGGGCGTGATTTGTGGACCCTGGCCGGCGAGGGTCCCGCCGAAGAACTCAACCAGACCCGCTGGACCCAACCGGTCATGCTGGCCGGTGACATTGCGGTCTGGCGCGTATACCTTTCTCAAGGAGGGCGGATGCCCATGGTCATGGCCGGGCATAGCCTTGGCGAATACGCCGCGCTTGTGGCAGCCGAATCGATGGCGCTGGGCGATGCCGTGGCCGTGGTTCACGAGCGCGGGCGGTTGATGCAGGAAGCGGTAGCCGAAGGCGAGGGCGCCATGGCCGCAATCCTGGGCCTGGACGACGAGCAGGTCGAGCGAATCTGCGCCGATCTCATGTGTTCGGGAAAGACCGTGGTGGCGGCCAACTACAACTCGCCGGGCCAGCTGGTGATTGCCGGCAGCCGGGCCGGCGTGGAAAGCGCGGTCGAGGCGTGCAAGAAAGCCGGCGCCAGGCGCGCGATGCAGTTGCCGGTCAGCGTGCCGGCCCACAGCCCGCTGATGGCGCCTGCCGGCGACGGCTTGAAGCGGGCGCTGGGGCTGATCGAGATCAAGCGGCCGGCATGTCCCGTGTTGCACAATTTCGATCTCCAACCGCGCGAGGCGGCGGAATCGATTCGTCACGCACTGGTCGAACAACTGACCCATCCGGTGCCGTGGACGGGTACCATTCGCGAATTGATAACCAGAGGCGCGACGCGGTTTCTCGAGTGCGGACCCGGCCGTGTGCTTTCCAGCCTCGGCAAGCGTATCGACCACGATGTCGACTGGATGGCGATGGAAACGCCTAAGGGCATCGACGAGGCGCTAGAGGAAGGCTGACCGCCGGACATCAGCGTGATACCTGAACCAACAGGGAATCTAATGGACCAGCAGACTCTTCCGGAAAGCTTGCGCCTGGACGGCCAGGTTGCGCTCGTCACCGGCGCAAGCCGTGGCATCGGGGCTGCAATTGCCGACATGCTCAAGGCGCACGGTGCCGACGTCTTCGGTACCGCGACCAGCGACAGCGGCGCCGAAGGCATCGGCGAACGCCTGGGCGACGATCGCGGGCAGGTGCTGGACGTGCGCGACGCAGATTCGGCGACCGGTGTGATCGAGACCATCACCACGCTGGCGTCGGCGCCGACGATTCTGGTCAACAACGCAGCGGTGACGCGCGATCAGCTGTTGATGCGGCTGAAGGATGAAGATTGGCTTGAAGTGCTCGATACCAACCTGACCGGTGCGATGCGGCTTTCGCGGGCCTGTCTGAAGGGTATGCTCAAGGCGCGCGGCGGCCGGATTGTGTCCATCTCGTCGGTGGTCGGTTACAGCGGCAACCCGGGCCAGACCAACTACGCCGCCGCCAAGGCCGGGCTCGCCGGGTTCTCGCGCGCGCTCGCCCGGGAGATTGCGGCGCGTGGCATCACCGCGAATGTCGTCGCTCCCGGCTTCATCGATACCGACATGACGCGTGCGCTGGACCAGCAGCAGCGCGAACGGCTCACGGAGACCATTCCGCTTGGGCGTCTCGGGCAGCCCGACGACATCGCTGCAACAGTCGCCTGGCTGGCGAGTCCCGCGGCCGGTTACATTACCGGCCAGACGATCCACGTCAACGGCGGAATGTACATGACGTGAAATCTAGGATAATGCTATAATTATTTGATTTTTAACATTTAAGAACAATTAAACTTGTTTCAACTCGGAACCGGTTGTCCGGTAAACTGGCAGCGGCGGCATTTGTTACCTACAATGTGCGCGCTTCCTTCAACCCATAGAGGAAATGACTGATGAGCAGCATTGAAGAACGGGTCAAGAAAATCGTTGTTGAACAACTTGGCGTCAAGGAAGAAGAAGTAACGCCGAGCGCCTCGTTCGTCGACGACCTGGGTGCCGACTCCCTGGATACGGTAGAACTCGTGATGGCGCTTGAAGAAGAATTCGAGTGCGAGATTCCCGACGAGGAAGCGGAAAAGATCACCACGGTTCAGCAGGCGGTCGACTACGTCAAGTCCACGGTCGACAAGTAAGTCGCCGGCCAATGATGCACGGATCGGGATCGATACATGCAGGGTGAGCGCCGCATCGTGGTGACCGGGTTGGGCTGCGTCAGTCCGGTTGGCAACGATATATCCTCGGCCTGGGACAGCATCGTCAACGGCCGCAGCGGGATTGGTCCGCTGACCGAGGTCGATGCTGAAAAGTTCAGCTGCAGGATTGCCGGGGAAATCAGGGATTTCGACACCTCGAAGTATCTGGCGCCCAAGGACGCGCGCAAATCCGATCCGTTCATCCATTACGGCATCGCGGCGGCGGTTCAGGCCATAGAGGATGCCGGCTTGCCTGATAGTTTCGGCGACGAGTGCGGCGACAATCGCGACGATCCGACCCGCTTCGGGGTCGCGATAGGCTCCGGGATCGGCGGCATCAAGACGATCGAAGACACGTACCAGACTTATGTCGATTCCGGCCCGCGGCGCATTTCGCCGTTTTTCGTGCCGGGTTGCATCATCAATATGGTGGCCGGTCATGTCTCGATTCGCTACGGCTACCAAGGGCCCAACATCTCGATCGTGACCGCGTGCACCACCGGCACGCACAATATCGGCGACGCCGCGCGTCTGATCGCCTACGGTGACGCTGACGTGATGGTGGCCGGCGGGGCGGAATTCGGCACAACACCGACCGCCATGGGCGGTTTCTGTGCTGCCCGAGCACTTTCGACCCGCAACGACGATCCCGAAGGCGCGAGCCGGCCGTGGGACCAGGGCCGTGACGGTTTCGTGCTGGGCAACGGTGCGGGTATCGTGGTGCTCGAAGAGCTGGAACACGCGCGCAAGCGCGGCGCGCGCATCTATGCCGAACTCAAGGGCTACGGCATGTCGGGCGACGCGCACCACATCACGTCGCCGCCAGAGCGCGGGCAGGGTGCGGCACGTTGCATGGCGTTGGCCATTCGTGATGCCGGTCTGGATACTGCCGAAGTCGACTACGTCAACGCCCACGGGACTTCGACCATGCTCGGTGATCGTGCCGAGATCGAGGCCGTGCGCGCAACCTTCGGTGACCATGCCGAATCATTGATGGTGAGCTCGACCAAGTCCATGACGGGCCACCTTCTTGGTGCCGCCGGCGGAGTGGAGGCCATCTTCACCATCCTGGCCCTGTACCACGGCATCGTGCCGCCGACCATCAACATCGAACAGCCCGACGAGGCGTGCAAGGGTATCGACCTGGTACCCGACAGCGCGCGCGAGAAATCGATTCGCGTGGCCATTTCGAATTCGTTCGGCTTCGGAGGCACCAACGGCACGGTCCTGTTCACTCGCTTCGAGTGAGTCACCATCTGCGACTGTCCGAACGGCCCGAGCTGCTGGCCGTTCATCGCAGCGATCCGGACGCCTGGCCGTTTCTGCTCGACAGCGCCAGCCGGGGCGGAAGCCTCGGCCGCTGGTCCATCCTCATGCGCGCCGATCCGGCCCAGCCACCCATCGTTGCCTTCAGGGATTCTATCGATGAGTTCCTGCCCCGCCTGGATGGCGCCTTCGAATCCGAAAGGTGCGCTCAGCCGGGCCGGCTTCCATTCGAAGGCGGCTGGTTTGTTTACCTGGGCTATGAGCTTGTCGGAGAAATCGAGCCACGCCTGAGTCCACGAGAAGTGCCCGACGGCACGCCGAAGGCATTTGCCAGGCGCTGCAACGCGGCCTTGATTCTCGATCACGAAACCGGTGTCGCGTTTGCAGTGGCCGAGTCGCCGGAACTGCTTGCGACAGTCGTGGAGGAAGCTGCCGGTGCCGGCTCGTTGCCGGATTCGGCAGACGATCTGGAATTACCCGTTATGCGCCCCGACGACGGCGGGCGCTTCATGCGCGGCGTCGAGCGGATTCGCGACTATATCCTGGCCGGCGACGTGTTCCAGGCCAATCTGTCGCGCGCCTGGCACGGCCTGACCGAGACCGCGCCGGACCCGGTCGAGGTCTACCGGCGCCTGTCGGCCAGCAATCCGGCCCCTTTCGCCGGGTTGGCCCGGCTTCCCGGCGGTACGCTGCTGTCGTCTTCCCCGGAGAGGCTGGTGTCGGTTCACGGGCGCGTCATCGAGGCCCGGCCCATCGCCGGGACCCGTCCCAGGGGCGACTCGCCCGAGCGCGATCGCGCGCTGTCGTCGGAACTGCTGGCGCATCCCAAGGAACGCGCCGAGCACATCATGCTCATCGACCTCGAGCGCAACGATCTCGGCCGGATCTGCGTGCCGGGCACGGTGGAGGTCGATGAACTGATGATTGTCGAGAGTTATACCCACGTTCACCATATCGTTTCCAATATCTGCGGGCAGCTGCGCGAGGATGTATCCCCGGCCGACGTGATCCGGGCCTGTTTTCCGGGTGGCACCATCACGGGTTGCCCCAAGGTGCGTTGCATGGAAATAATTGCAGAACTCGAGACCGCCGGCCGCGGCTTCTACACCGGCTCCATGGGATACCTGGGGCTGGACGGGCACATGGATCTCAACATCCTGATCAGGAGCATGCTGGTTTCCGACCGCGGCATCCGTTTCCGCACGGGCGCCGGCATCGTGGCCGACTCCGAGCCGGCCGCCGAGCTGGCCGAAACCGAGGCCAAGGCGCGCGGACTCATGCGCGCCCTGAATCCATGATGACGCGCGGACTCATGCGCGCCCTGAATCCGTGAGTGTCGTCCCATGACCCGCTGGCTGGTCAACGGCGAACCCGACGCGCTGGTCGTCCCCACCGATCGCGGCCTGCTCTACGGCGACGGCCTGTTCGAGACCATCGTGTTTCATCACGGCCGCAGCGCGCTTTGGTCGCTGCACATGGCGCGTCTTGTTGCCGGTTGCCGGCGACTGGCACTGCCGCAGCCGGATATCGATCTGCTGGCCGCCGAGTGCCACGAACTGCTGGGCAACGGCAACAGCGCGGTGATTCGCATAGCGATCACCCGCGGCAGCGGCGGACGAGCCTATTTTCCGCCGGAGCGTCCCGAGCCCACCCGAATCCTGATGCGGCGCGCAATACCGGATAGCCTGGAATCTCAGCGCACCGCCGGTCTGGACATGCACACCAGCGCAATTCGGCTAGACGCCAATGTCCTTGGCCGCCTCAAGCACATGAATCGGCTCGAGCAGGTCCTGATCGGCGCCGAGTGCGCCAGTCACGAGGCCGGCGAAGCGCTGGTACTCGATTCGGCCGGCATGATCGTCGAGGGTCTGGCCGGCAACATCGTCGTTGTTCGCGGCGACCGCCTGATCGCACCCGGGCCGCACCCGGCGGCAGTCGCCGGCGTAGGGCTGGAATGGCTGCGCAGGCACGCGGGCTCGAATCTTCAGGAGCGGCCTTTCGCCGCCGCCGAGCTCACCGGGGAAGACGCCCTCTGGGTGATAAACTCGGTGCGCGGCCCGTGCCCGATCCGCTCGCTGGACGGGCGAACCCTGGTGCGCGACAAGCGGATTCCGGAATGGCAGCAGCGGTGGCGGAAAGAAGTTGAAGAATGATTCATAAAATATTGATATTTATAGCTATCGTTTTAATTTCTGCTGCCGTCATGGCGGTCTGGGCATGGCGCGACTACAGCCGATTCACCGATTCTCCAATGATGGATTCCGGGGCTGGGACGGTCTGGATTCGCCCCGGAGATACGCTGGGATCGCTGGTCGCACGGCTGGATCAGCTGGGGCTGGCGAAGCCTGGATGGCACTGGCGGCTGCTGGCTCGAATCGAGCAGCCCGTGATCAAGGCCGGCGAGTATCGCCTTCAGGCCGGTGAGTCGCCTGGCGCACTCCTCGCCCGGCTCGACCAGGGCGATGTGGTTCGGCACAGCTTCACCATCGTCGAAGGCTGGAACCTCGCGCGGCTGAGAGATGAACTCGCGCGAGATTCGCGTCTGCGCTCGGAGGCCGCGGACGTCGCGCCGCAGGCGCTGATGGTAAGGCTGGGATGCCCCGACTGCTTCGCCGAAGGCTGGTTCCTGCCCGAAACCTACCAGTTTGTGCGCGGCGACAGTGACCTGGATCTGCTCGCGCGCGCACACCGCGCCATGCGCGATGCGCTTGCGGCGGCCTGGGAAGCGCGCGCGTCGAATCTTCCCATTGAAACCCCGGAAGAATTGCTGGTCATGGCCTCGCTGGTGGAACTGGAAGCCGTGGTCGCCGAAGAACGGTCGCAGGTGGCCGGTGTTTTCGTGCGTCGACTCGAGCGCGGGATGCGCCTGCAGACCGATCCAACCGTGGTCTACGGCATTACCGGCGAGTTCGACGGCCGCATTCGTCGGGTGCACCTGAGAACCGACCACCCCTGGAATACCTACACCCGCCACGGCCTGCCGCCGACGCCTATAGCCCTGCCGGGCAACGCCTCGATCATGGCCGCGGCGAATCCGGCCGACGGCGACGCGCTGTATTTCGTGGCCCGCGGCGACGGCACCCATCATTTTTCGGCTACGCTCGCCGAGCACAACCGCGCCGTGGCGCGCTACATCCTGGGACGCGAATGAAAGGAAAGATGATCTGCCTCGAGGGCGGCGAGGGCGCCGGCAAATCGACCGCACTGAAAGTCGTGACCGGTTGGCTCGACGGGCGGGGGCGGCGGTCGCTGGTCACGCGCGAGCCCGGCG
>DATGCS010000262.1:0-5362 GCA_035311685.1 Wenzhouxiangellaceae bacterium | reverse complement strand
CCACGGCCGCTCGACGCGATGACGACTGCCGGCACGCTTGTGGGCCAGCCGACGCTCGATCATCGCCTCACGCTCGCCGGCGCCCATAAGGCCCTGATCCGCGTTGTGGCGAAGCAGGTCTGCGACCGGGCGGCCGACCTGGATCAATTCGACCGGATAGTCGAAAAGGTCTAGATACGGCTGATTCCAGGCCACCAGGTGCATTTCGGCATCCACCACGCAGATGCCCTGACTCATGTTTTCCAGCGCTCCGGAAAGCACGCCGCGGCTGAAGCGCGCCTGCTCGGAGGCCTGGCCGACCAGGTCGGCGACGGTTTCCAGCGGGGCCGGTGCACGACGGCGCGCGGCGTCCAGCAGCAGTCGAGCCGAAGCCGCGCCGACCACCGCAGCCAGTTCATGCTCGACCCCCGCTTCGAGGTCGTGGCTCTCGCGCGAGCCGTCAAACAACATTTCGATTCGATCGTTCGGCAGGAACCTGTCGGCCAGACGACGCAAGACCTCGGGCTCAAGCTGCTGGCCCTCGGTCGCCGATGCGCCCGATCTCAAGCCGGTTCGCTGCCCCAAGCCGATCAGCGCGAGGTTGGCGACGAGGCTGGCAAGCACCGCACGGGGAAGGCTTTCCAGCGCACCCAGACCCAGCAGGTCCGACGGCGTCAGCCAACCGATACGGAACGGACCTTGTACGATCCAGTCGGGCGGCGCTTCGTGTGCGATCAGCAGCGGTAAAAGCAGCACGTAAGCCCAGACCAGCACGCCGCCTAACAAGCCGGCCAGCAATGCGCGCGGCTTCAGGCCGGGACGATAGACGGCCAGGATGACTGCCGGCGCCAGCTGCGCCAGCCCGGAAAACGATACCGCACCGATGTCTGCCAGCGCTTCCGCCGTGCCGGCCAGCCGGCTGTAGGCATAAGCCAAAAGCAGTACCAGGACGATGCCCAGCCGACGCTGGACGCGAACGGCAATGCCCAGCTCGCCGGCCGACGAGCCTCTCCGACGCAACATGAGCGGCGTGAGCCAGTGGTTGCCGATCATGATCGAGAGCGTCAGGCTGGCCAGGATGACCATACCTGTCGCCGCACTCAGCCCCCCCAGAAACGCGAACAGCGCCAGGCCTGAATTACCGTCGGACAGCGGCAGCATCAAGACGTAAAGATCCGGCGGAACCGCCTGCCCGCCAAGCAGCGCTTCGCCGGCGCGCGCCAGCGGCAGCGTGGGCAGACCGATCAGCACGAGAAACAGCGGAAACAACCAGCGTGCGGTACGGATATGCGCCCCGTCGCGGCACTCGACCACGCCGATGTGGAACTGGTGCGGCAGCGTGAACATCGCCAGCGCACCCAGAAGTACCAGCGTGATGAAAGTCCCCAGCGAACTGAACGGCTGGCGCGGCGTCGAGGCGGCCCAGTCGCCCGGCCCGTCGTACAGTCCGAACAGCACGAACAGGCCAAGCGCCAGCATCGCGCCCAGCTTGAACAGCGACTCGAATCCCATCGCCAGCACCAGGCCGCGGTTGTGTTCCACGGCAGAGGCCCGGCGGGTGCCGAACAGTACCGCGAATAGCGCCATGGTCACGGCGATATAGAAGGCCAGATCCCGCCAGGCCGCCAGCCCCGATGCATCGCTGGAGACCCCGGCCAGGGCACCGAAACTCATCGCCACCGCCTTGAGCTGCAACGAGATGTACGGGACGATGCCCAGAACGGCCACGGTGGTGACCACCGCGGCCAGCATCGACGATTTACCGAATCGACTGGCGATGAAGTCGGCGATGCTGGTCGAGTTGTGCTGCTTGCTCAGTTCCACCAGGCGCATCAGGAAGCGCCAGCCGAACAGGAAGATCAGGATGGTGCCGACGAAGGTCGGCGGCACCGGCCAGCCCGAGCGCACCGCCTGGGTGGTGGTGCCGTAAAACGTCCAGGCCGTGCAATAGACGGCCAGCGATAGCGAATAGACCACCGGCCAGTAGCGGCGAAACCTTTCCGGGGCGCGCTCGCCGGCCAGCGCGGCGGCGAACAGCAGGCCCAGCCAGATCAGCCCGGCAAGGGCGAGGACGCTTCCCGGAAGCTGGTTCATGTTTTCGCCCGGACATGCATAAGTAGCTCGGTCGCGCTCATGGCGGTGAGCTTAGCTCAGCCGTGCGGGAAAAAGAAAAGGCCGACCTTCAGGCCGGCCCGAATGGAGGGCACTGGAGTTTCAAGAGGCGGTTTCCGTGCAAGGCTGGTCGATCTACCGGCAGAGAGGACCGGCGAAGGCGCCGGTCCAAACGGCAACGGGAACATCACAGCCCGCTATTGTTGAACTTCTAGAAATTGAGGCGTGCCGTCAGCGTCACGGTGCGCGGGTCTCCGTAAAAAGCGTTGAGTACACCTTCGAGGCCGAGCGTCGGCACAGTGCCGTTCTGGGCCGTGAAGTTGTATCCGGAGACCTTGTATTCCTTGTCCGCCAGATTGCGGCCGTAGAGTCCGAGTTCGTACTTGCCGTCCAGACGCTTCCACACGATGCTGGCGTCATAGAGCGAGTAGGACCCCTCGTCCAGGAACCCGGACGGGATCTCGAACTGGTTGGTCTCGGTACGGAAAGACCAGGCGCCGATAATCGACAGCGTGCCGGCATTGCCGACCAGCGCAAAAGGCCGATCGTACTGCATGTTCATGTGGACGGTCGTCTCAGGCGTGTTCTGGAAAACGCGCTGGTCGGACACGTCTTCGAGTGCCGTGGAGCCTGTCGCCGGGTCGGTTACCTGGGCGATGAACTCCTTGTATTCGGCATCGATCAGACCCAGAGCCAGCCCGACGCTCAGGCTGTCGCCGTCGATCGCCATGTCGTAGCCCAGCATTGCGCTGGCTTCGAACTCCAGACCCTTGACCGTAGCCTCGCCGGCGTTGGTGGTCACGCCGGCAAACGTATCGGAAATTCCATCGCCATCGGTGTCCACGCCCACCGAGCCAGGGACCTGAATGTCGGTGTAATCGCTGTAGAAAATCGCCAGATTGGTGGAAATTCGATTATTGGCAAAGCTCGACTTGATGCCGGCCTCGTAGGTATCGACGACTTCAGGTTCGAACTTCATGAACTCGAACACCTCGTCGTCGCTGACGGTACCGTCGCCGTCGAAATCGGGCGCTGCAGTCGTCAGGCCGCGCGGATCGAACCCGCCGCCCTTGAAACCCTGGCTGTATGAGACATAGATGTTCTGCGTATCCACGGGCTGCCAGGCCAGGCTGATCCTTGGGGTGAAATCGGTGAATTCCTCACTGCCCTGGAAATCCGAAGTCGTCTGGATCGGAATCCCCGTGCCGCCCAGCTCCGGCGAATTGCCGCCGATGAAGGTCTGGCGCAGGACACTGGAAGTGCGCTCGTCGCTGGTATATCGGCCGCCTATCGAAAGCTCTAGGCCGGTGTTCAGGCCCAAGTACGACGCGAGGTCGAAGCTGACGTCGGCAAACACCGACCAGGATTCGGTATCCACGTCGCCTTCGGTCTGTGCGGTCAGGCCCGGAAGCCCGATCAGGTCGCCGGTGGTCGCCAGCACGACGTCGAACACGTTGAACGCGTTGGCGTCGATGTAGTAGAAGCCGGCGATACCGCTGATTCGATCACCGGTATAGGCAAGCTGGAATTCCTGGGTGAACTGCTCGTTTTCGTAGATCGCCGGCACGTCGACGTCCTGTGCGGGCAGCGCCTCGAAGTCGATCTGCGTGAAGTTCTCGTCTTCGCGGTAAGCGGTGATCGACTTGAACTGGAGATCGGGCGAGATATCGTATTCGAGCAGCAGGCTGCTGCCGAACTGCTCGGAGTAGTTTGGCCCCTGGATGCCCGAGCGGGAATCGAACACGTCGTCGAGCACCGGGGCGCCCGACAGCAGGCCTGGAATCAGGCGATGGCCGGCACGCGGATTGGAGTCGTCTTCGACGTAGTCGGCGGTGACGCGGGCGAAGAACCGGTCGGTCGGCGTCCACTCGGCGCTGCCCCGGAACGCCAGCAACTCCTTGTTGTAGTTGTCTTCCCCAAGGTTGCGGTTCTCGCCGAAGCCGTCGCGATTGAACGTGGCCGCGCTGGCACCGATCGCGAAGGTGTCGCCGATCGGCGTTTCGGCCGATACGATGAAATCGGCCTGATTGTAGCTGCCGTAGGAACCCTCGACGGACAGTGACGGCTCATTGCCCAGTCGCTTGGTCACGTACTTGACGGCACCACCGATTGTGTTGCGTCCATAAAGGGTGCCCTGGGGCCCTCGCAGCACTTCGATTCGTTCCACGTCGTAGACTTCCAGCAGCGCGCCCTGCGGACGGTTCAGGTAAACATCGTCGACGTAGATACCGACACCCGCTTCGAAGCCAGCGACCGGATCCTGCTGACCGACGCCGCGAATGAATGCCGTCAACGTATTGTTGGTGCCGCGCGATGTCTCGATGGTGGCGTTCGGTACGACCCTGTTGAGGAAGGTGATGTCCTGTGCACCGAAATCCTCGAGTTCCCCGCCGCTGAGGGCGGTAACCGAAATCGGAACGTCCTGCAGATCTTCGTCACGGCGGCGCGCGGTCACAGTGATCCGGTCCTGGCTACCGGCTTCCGCGCCCGGCTCTTGCGAACCTTCATCGCCGTCGCTGTCCTGCGCATGCGCAACCGCGAAACCGATGCACAGACTCGAGATCAATGCCATTCGAATCGCGCGTCCGAGCCGCGTACGCTTGTAAGAATTATTTGTCGAATCGATCATGCTGAAACCTCGCCTGCTGCTTGGATTGAATGAGTACTGCTTGATTTGACTACGTCACACCCGGCGGCACCGGGCAAGTCAACGGCGAGTTTATAAGCGCAAGGCAGCCGAAAAATACTGTACCAAGGTACAAGCCGCCTGGAATGCCGCCGGGCCTGGGTGCCGCGCTTGTACCTTGGTACAGTTCCATGGCGCACGCAGCCCAAGCACCATGGCACCGCCGGTGATGTATTCCGGCGGATATAAACGAAACCTGGGTGATAGCGAATGTTGAGCCTGATCGGGCTGCTGGGCGGCCTTGCACTTTTGATTGTCCTGACCATGCGCGGCATGAGCCTGTTCGTGGCCACCCCGCTGTGTGCCCTGCTTGTGGCCTTGACCAGCGACATCGCGCTGCTGCCGCCGCTGGCCGGGGCCGACCAGGCCAACCTGATCACCCAGTACATGAACGGCTTCACCGGCTTCATCGCCTCGTGGTTCTTCATCTTTCTGCTCGGCTCGCTGTTCGGCAAGATGATGGAATCCTCCGGCGGCGCCGAGAGCGTGGCGCACTGGATCATCAAACGGCTGGGCAACGCCAGGGCCGCACTGGCCGTGGTCATCGCCTGCGCCGTGCTCACCTACGGCGGCGTAAGCCTGTTC
>DATGCS010000261.1:0-2806 GCA_035311685.1 Wenzhouxiangellaceae bacterium | reverse complement strand
CTGACCCCGTCGGTGATGATGGTGACGATCTGCCATTGCGCGTCGGCGCGCGTCATCAGGTAGTCGAACGCGATCTGCTTGCCGCTGCCGGTCGTGAGCCGGCGCTTGACCACGGCGCGATCCTCGCTCTGGCGCTGGACCGCCACCGGGTCGAAGGATTCGCCGCCGAATTCCTTGAACTGACCGGCGTAG
Source organism: Wenzhouxiangellaceae bacterium (assembly GCA_035311685.1). Classification (GTDB taxonomy): domain Bacteria; phylum Pseudomonadota; class Gammaproteobacteria; order Xanthomonadales; family Wenzhouxiangellaceae. The sequence continues at coordinate 2,614 of DATGCS010000261.1, read as the reverse complement.
GTGGCCGCGCTCAGATCGAGGAAAGTCTGCTGGAAAGTCTTGCGTTGCGCGGGTTCGAACGAGGCCCAGTCGCGCCCGAACAGGTAACGGCCCATGCGGCCCACGGCCATGATCTCGTCCAGCAGCGGGCGCAGGGTGTCGAATCGATCCTCGAAGGTCATTGAATCGCCGGCTTTCATGTTCTCGATCAGCGTCGTCTCGAGACGCGCGACCACCGTTTCCGGCGACGCGATGTCGTCGGCCGGACTCGCGGCAGCAATTGCGGTGCCGGTGAAAATGAGGCAACAGAAAAGAACTCGCAGCATTGTTTTCATCGAATTTGCCGTGTTGGCGATTGGGACAGTAGACCACGCGATTTCTGAATCGATCCCGAACAGGGCTCAGGCCGCTTCGGCGACGTGCTGCCCGTCTTCGCGCTCGATGCGCTTGCCCAGCACAAGGTCGGCGGCCTTCTCGGCGATCATGATCGCCGGGGCGTTGGTATTTCCGCCGATCAGCGTCGGCATCACAGATGCATCGACGACCCGCAGGCCATCGATGCCGCGAACCCTGAGTTCGGGATCCACCACGGCTTCGCCGCCGCTGCCCATGCGGCAGGTGCCGACCGGGTGGTAGATCGATTCGGCCTTGCTGCGGATGAAGCCCAGCAGACCGTCGCGGTCGGTGACCTCGTTGCCCGGGTATATTTCGTGGGCGCGGAACGGCTTGAACGCGGGCTGGGCGAGGATTTCGCGTGAGCAGCGGATGCATTCAAGCATCATTTCGACGTCAGAGGATGCCGAGAGATAGTTGGCGTGGATGGCCGGGGCCTCGTCCGGTTCGGCCGAACGCAGTTCGAGATGCCCGCGGCTTTCGGGCCTGAGGTTGCAGGCGTGCAGCGTGTAGCCGTCGCCGGGCAGGCGGTTGCGGCCGTGGTCGTCGAGCAATGCCGGCACAAAGTGCATCTGGACGTCGGGCCGGCGGCCGTCGCTCAGACCGCTGGCCAGGAAACCGCCGGCCTCGGCGATGTTCGAGGTGCCGATACCTTCGCGGTAGAGGAAATACTTCAAGCCCACCATCAGTTCGTTGAGATTGTCGTAGGTCACCGGCTGCGAGCACCGGGTCAGTGTCATCACATCCAGGTGATCCTGCAAGTTGGTGCCCACGCCGGCCAGTTCATGCGCAGTCTCGACCCCGGCCCGTTCCAGCATACGTGCCGGACCGATACCCGAAAGCATCAACAACTGCGGCGAATTGATGGCGCCGCCGCACAGCAGCACCTCGCGTTCAGCGTGGACTTTCTTCGTCACGCCCAGGCGCCGGTACTCGATGCCGCGGGCACGCTGGCCCTCCAACAGAATGCGCGAGCTCAACGCGCCGGTGCGCACGGTCAGGTTCGGGCGCTTTTTAACCGGATGCAGGTAACCTCTGGCGGTACTGCAGCGCCGCCCGTTGCGCTGGGTTACCTGGTACAGGCCGAAGCCGCGTTGCACCGGTCCGTTGAAGTCGACGTTGCGATAATACTCGGCCTGCTCGGCGGCCTGAATGAACACCCGGCTGAGCTCGTTGACGTGCTGCAGGTCGGATACGCCAAGCGGGCCGTCGGCACCATGCATTTCGGATTCGCCGCGGCCCTGATCCTCGGCTCGACGGAAGTAGGGCAGCACATCGGCGAAGCCCCAGCCGGGGTTGCCCAGGTCGCGCCAGCCGTCGTAGTCGCTTGCATGACCGCGCACGTAACACATCGCGTTGATCGAACTCGACCCGCCCAGCACCTTGCCGCGCGGCCAGTAGAGTCGGCGGTTGTTCAGGTTCGGCTCGGGCTCGGTCTCGTAGTTCCAGTTCAGCGACTTGAACTTGACCAGCTGAGCCAGACCGGCCGGCATATGGATGAATGGGTTCCAGTCGCGCGGACCGGCTTCAAGCAGCAGCACGCGGCAGGCCGGATCGGCGCTCAGGCGATTGGCCAGCACGCAGCCGGCCGAGCCGGCGCCGACGATGACGTAATCGAAACTTTCGGGCATTCAAGACTCCTCTACTGGGGTGCCGACCCCTGCGTGCGTCCGGCTCATGCTTCGACTGCCGGACCGACGAGGCGTTCGTGCACGGCACGTTGCCGTTCCGGCGGGCGCAGCTTGTCGCGTGTCCGGTTAGCGGCTTGCATTTTCCCGAAGATACCGCACTCGGCGTCGCTAAATTACGAACCGGGATCAAATTCCGGGCGCTTCGGCGGCTTCCGGTTGTCGATTCCCGGGCCCACCGGCCGCCCGCGGTCGGTCGGCAGAGCCTGTTTATGCTGCAATTAGTGATGCATATCGCATATTCGTAATATGTGACAGCGCATTCATTGTATTCCGGTCATAATTGGCCAGTTAAAAATTTGAATCAAGGACAACAGCCGTGCCGCTAACTAGAATGGGACTTGGCAATCCGGTCGCCGTCGCCGTCGGCTGCATCCTGCTGGTGATCTTCGGGCTGATCAGCCTGTACCGCCTGCCGGTTCAGCTGACGCCCAACATCGACCGCCCCACCATTTCGATTTCCACCGGGTGGCGGGCGGCCGCGCCGGCCGAGATCGAATCGGAAATCGTCGAGCCGCAGGAAGAGCAGCTGCGCGACGTGCCCGGGCTCAAAC
>DATGCS010000260.1:0-10697 GCA_035311685.1 Wenzhouxiangellaceae bacterium | reverse complement strand
TTATGCCTTGTCCCTACTTATCGACCTTGGGACAGCAACTTTCGGTGCCGGTGTGCACATTCGTTCTGCGAATAGCCTGAAGGCCCGAAGAGCTCTCCCACCTGAACCTCTGGTTCAAGGTCGCTGTTCTTGCAGCGGCATTTGCGGAGAGCACCATCCTTCTTTTTTTCGTCCTGCCTCGCGATTGCCGTGACCGAACCGACCCATGACCGCAAGGTCGAGCTGAGGACACGACTGCTCGACACCCGCGCCGGGCTCCATCCGCGCCAGCGTCTGCGCGCCGATCGCCAGATCTGCAGCCATCTCCTCAGGCTGCTGGGCGACCGGGATTACGTCGACGTGGCCGCCTTCATGCCGTTTCGCAGCGAACCCGACCTGACCCCTGCGATGGAAGCGCTCAGCGAGGCTGGGCGGCGCATCTGGTTGCCTGTCGTCGACGGTTCGGCCATGACTTTCAGGCGCTGGCGCCCCGGCATCGGGATGGTACCCAACCGATTCGGCATCCCAGAGCCGGCCGAGGGCCGCGAGTGCGAGCCTGAACGCCTGGAACTGGTGCTGACCCCGCTGGTCGCATTTTCCGGCAACGGGACGCGTCTCGGAATGGGCGCGGGCTTTTACGACAAGACCTTTGCGTTTGCCCGCCGCAACCCGTCCGCTGGCCCGTGGATGGTCGGCGCGGCGTATGCACTACAGCAGGTCGACAGTCTGCCTTCCGAACCCTGGGACGTGCCGTTGGGTGGGGTGATTACGGAGCGGGGGTTGCAGGTGTTTAAAGAATAAAAAACGGTTTACGGTTGGACGCTTTACGGTTTACGCAGGCTCGGTTGGGTGGGGGTTTCAGGCGGTGCAGGAGCGGTCTCCCGGCCGCGATGGGATCTGCACGATGATCGGCGCCGGGAGGCGCCTCCTACAAAAATCCCGGGCCGTAAACCGTAAACCGTAAACCGTGTTTTCCGATTCCGCTACCATTGCTGCGTCGCCAACCCAAACCGGAGAACCGATGAATTACTGGCTGATGAAATCCGAGCCGGACGTGTTCGGCATCGAGCACCTGAAACAATGCGAGAACAAGACCGAGCCCTGGGACGGAATTCGCAATTACCAGGCGCGGAATTTCATGCGCGACGACATGAAGAAGGGCGACAAGGTTTTCTTCTATCACTCGAACTGCAAGCAACCGGGCATTGTCGGGATCGCGAAGATTGTAAGCAATGCTTATCCGGATCCGACCCAGTTCGACGCCGGTTCCAACTATTTCGACGCCAAGTCCGACCCCGAAAATCCCCGGTGGCTGCTCGTCGACATCAAGCACGTGCGCGATCTGAAGCGTAATGTGACCCTTACAGAGATGAAACAGCACGCCGATTCATTCGGCGATTTCCAGCTGCTCAAGAAAGGCAACCGGCTGTCGATCATGCCGGTCACCGAGCAGCAGTGGAACCGGGTACTGGAACTGGAAAAGAGGAGTCCGAAATGAGTGCATCCAGACTGAAGATCGAGGTTGCGAAAGCGGCACTGAAATACGTCGAGGAGGGCATGGTGCTGGGCGTGGGCACCGGCTCGACGGTCAACGCCTTCATCGACGAACTGGCATCGGCCGGTATCCGACTCGAAGGTGCGGTGTCTTCATCCGAGCAGACCACCGAGCGGCTGAAGAAGATCGGTGTTTCGGTCAAGGCGCTCAACCACACCGGCGACCTCGATCTTTATATCGACGGGGCCGACGAAATCGACGGGCACAAGCGCTTGATCAAGGGCGGCGGCGGGGCGCTGACGCGCGAGAAAGTGATCGCCGGGGCCAGCCGCAAGTTCGTCTGCATCGCCGACGACTCCAAGCTGGTCGAGGTGCTCGGCGAGTTCCCGCTGCCGGTCGAGGTGATCCCGATGGCGCGCTCTTTCGTCGCCCGCCAGCTGCGCAAGCTGGGCGGCCAGCCGGATCTTCGCGAAGACTTCACCACCGACAACGGCAACGTGATCCTGGACGTTCGCAACATGGACCTGGTCGACCCGGTCGAAATGGAAACGCGGATCAACGGCATCCCGGGCGTCGTGACCTGCGGGTTGTTCGCGCACCGTGGCGCCGACGAGGTGTTGATCGCGTCCGAGTCGGGCATTCGTTCTCTGTGACGCCGACAGCTGCCGGTGATCGAGTCGGCCGATGAAGGTGCTGGTGACCGGGGGCGGCGGATTTCTTGGGCAGGCCGTGGTCCGCGGGCTGCTGGCGGGTGGCCATGATGTGCGCGTGCTCAACCGTTCAAGCTACCCGAGCCTGGAGAAACTTGGCGTGGACTGTCGCCGCGGCGACCTGGCCGACGCCGAAGCCGTGCGTTCTGCCTGTCGCGACTGCGACGCCGTCGTACACATCGGCGCCAGGGCCGGCCCGGGGCTTTACTGGCCCGATTTCGATCGCGCCAACCTCAGCGGCACCCGAAACGTGCTGGCTGCCTGTCGGGTCGAGGCGATCGGCATGCTGGTATACACCTCGTCGCCCAGCGTGGCGCATGCCGGCGGCGATATCGAAAACGGCGATGAATCGCTGCCGTACCCGTCGCATTTTCCGGCCCCGTACCCGGCGACCAAGGCCGAGGCCGAACGGCTGGTGCTCGCGGCCAACGGCCCGGCCCTGAAGACGGTCGCGCTGAGGCCCCATTTGATCTGGGGCCCGGGCGACAACCACTTGCTGCCAAGGCTGGTCGAGCGCAATCGCGCCGGCCGTCTGCGACTGCCGGCACCCGAAAAGCTGATCGACACGGTCTACATCGACAACGCGGCCGACGCGCACCTGCTGGCGCTGGACGACCTGGCCGGCGTCGCACGGTCGGCCGGAAAGGCCTATTTCATCAGCAACGGCGAACCCCTGCCGGTAGCCGAGATCATGCGCAGGCTGCTCGAGGCCGTTGGCGAGACGCCGCGCATCCGTCGCGTGCCGCTTGCGGTGGCCAGGGCGGCTGCCGCCGTCGTCGAGCCGCTCTGGCGGGGGCTGCAGTTGAAGTCCGATCCACCGATTTCCAGGTTCATGGTCGAGCAGCTTTCAACCGCGCACTGGTTCGATTTGAGCGCGGCGGCACGCGACCTGGGATACCGGCCGACGGTTTCGATCGACGAGGGCTTGCGGCGGTTGCGGGAATCTTGTTCCGCGGGCGGCGGAACCGGCGTTTGACCTTGGCACCGGTGCCGGGCGCGGGCGGCTCTTGAATCAAATGGTTTTAGAACTTGAAGTTGAATTCAAGAAAGCCGCCCGCCCCCGGCCAAGGTGCCCCCATCATCGCCGCGTCCGGCTGAGCACCCGTTCCAGCCACGAGCGCCGAAGCAGCGCCCGGTCGGCCTCGGAGACGCCCGAGTAACCCCCGTACTTGAGCTTGACCCAGGCGTTGAGGTCGGTCTGGCGCATGAACTCGAACAGTCGTCGGTTGATCGGATGCCGGCCCGCGCGCAGCAGCGTGGCGGCGCCGAAATCCAGCAGGACCGGGCTGCCTTCGGGGTCGACCATCAGGTTGGACTTGCGCTTGAGGTCGCCGTGGGCGACGCCGCGGGCGTGCATGGCCTGGATGATTTCGAGCAATCGGTCGAAGAAATCAGAGCCGATGCGCGCGTCGCGAAAGGGTTCGCCGGGAATGAAATCCAGCACCAGCCATCGGTCATCGACCAGGCCGTGGCATCGGGATATGCCGGCCAGATCCTTCAGTCTTAGGTAGGCGCGGTATTCTCGCCTGAGGGCATGCCGGTTGACGGCCAGCAGCGGCCCCCGCCCAACCGCCGTCTTCACGGCGAATTCCCGGTCGCCGTCGCTTAGCCGGTAAATCAGTCCCTGATTGCTGTGGGCGATCACCGCGGCGTCTGCCAGCGATTCGTGGTTGACGAGGCTGGCGGCTGGGGTTGTCGGGGCCGATGGCGTGGGCATTTTGGCGAGTATCGTGCTCGATAGCAATTTGGCGCCGGCCGGGGCCGCGGCCTGATTTCGATGGCCGCGGACACGCCGCTTGGCGTGCCGGCAAATTACAATACTAGCCTGAAGCCGGTGGTTGCATGAACTGCCGGTGCCAGAATTCGCTGTCCGGCACGCCGTGCTCTCGGCGCTTGCACCCGGGAATTGATGGAATAGCCGGGTTGCTGATGCAATACTTCTGATTGCATTGGCAAGACTCGAAATTTCGACGACATGCCCCAATTAGAGCGCCATTCAGTCAGCAGGAATTGAAGCAATGCCAATTTATGAATATCAGTGTCGGGAATGCAGTCACCGGCTCGAGAAGCTGCAGAAAATGAGCGATGCGCCGCTGACGCGCTGCCCCGAATGCGGCAAGGAGGCGCTGACCAAGCTGGTCTCGGCGGCCGGGTTCCGCTTGGCGGGAGGCGGCTGGTACGAGACCGACTTCAAGAAAGACGGTAAACGTAACCTGGCCGGCGATGCCGGGGCTTCGAAGTCTTCAGAAGGCGGCTCCGACTCCGGCGGCAAGAATGGCGCCAAGGACGGCGGCAAGAAGGATTCGACCTCGTCGTCAAACCACTCGTCCGGCCGCTCGTCAGGCCAATCGTCAGGCCAATCGTCCACCAAGTCATCCGACAGTTCGGCAAAGTCCGGCACTGCCTGAGCCCGGCCCGCGGGCATCCACCACAACTCGCCGCCGGCACTGCCCGGTGGCACGATTTCCGGGAGATTTCCATGCGTAGTCATTTGTGCGGTCGCGTCGACGAGGCGCTTGACGGACGCGAGGTCACGCTGTGCGGCTGGGTGGCCAGATCGCGCGACCTCGGCGGGCTGATCTTCATCGGCCTGCGCGATCACGCCGGCGTGGTCCAGGTGGTGGTCGAGCCCGACAACGCCGAGGCGTTCAAGGTCGGCGAGTCGCTGCGCAACGAGTTTTGCATTCGAGTCACCGGCAAGGTGCGGATGCGGCCCGAGAGCCAGTGGAACGCGGATATGGCGACCGGCAAGATCGAGGTGCTGGCCGATACGGTAGAGGTACTCAATGCGGCCGCGCCGTTGCCGCTGCTGATGAACGACGAGGACGGCGAAGAGGTCCGCCTGAAGTACCGCTACCTGGACCTGCGCCGCGATCGCATGCAGCGCAATCTTCGTTTGAGATCGAAGCTGACCGCGGCCATCCGACGCTATCTCGAAGCGCGCGAATTCCTGGACCTTGAGACGCCCATCCTCACCCGCGCCACGCCCGAGGGCGCGCGCGACTACCTGGTCCCCAGCCGGGTCAACGCCGGGCGTTTCTACGCGCTGCCCCAGTCGCCGCAGATTTTCAAGCAACTTTTGATGATGAGCGGCATGGACCGCTATTACCAGATCGCGCGCTGCTTCCGCGACGAGGATCTCAGGGCCGACCGCCAGCCCGAGTTCACCCAGCTGGACATGGAGATGGCGTTCGTTTCCGAGGCCGACGTGCAGGGCACGGCCGAGGGGCTGGTGCGCCAGGTGTTTGCCGACGTGCTGGACGTGGAGCTCGAAGACCCGTTCCCGCGCATGACCTGGTTTGATGCGATGCGCCGGTTCGGCTCCGACAAGCCGGATCTCAGGATTCCGCTGGAACTGGTCGACATCGACGAACTGGTCGCCGGCGTCGAATTCAAGGTGTTTTCCGGCCCGGCTGCCGATCCGGCCAGCCGGGTCGCGGCGCTGAGGGTGCCGGGCGGAGCCGAGCTTTCGCGCAAGCAGATCGACGACTATGCCGCGTTTGCCGGGCGTTACGGCGCGAAGGGGCTGGCGTGGATGAAGGTCAACGACGCCGAAGCCGGCGCCGACGGCGTGCAGTCACCCATCGCCAAATTCCTCGACGAGGACACGATCAAGGCGCTGATTCACCTGACCGCGGCCGAATCGGGCGACCTGATCCTGTTCGGCGCCGGTCCCAGCCCGGTGGTGGCCGCGTTCATGGGTGCGCTGCGGGTGAAGATCGGGCATGACAGGGGGCTGGTGGAAGAAGGCTGGAAGCCGCTGTGGGTTGTCGATTTCCCGATGTTCGAATTCGATCAGGACGATCAAAGATACTATGCGCTGCACCATCCGTTCACCGCGCCGGCGTTGGCCGGCGGCGACGCGCTCGAGGCCGACCCGGCCGCGGCGCTATCGCGCGCCTACGACATGGTGCTCAACGGCGCGGAAATTGGTGGCGGCTCGATTCGTATTCACGATCCGCAGCTGCAGCAGGCCGCGTTCGATGTGCTGGGCATCGAGGAACTCGAAGCGAAGCAGCGCTTCGGCTTTCTGCTCGAGGCGCTGAAGTACGGCTGCCCGCCGCACGGCGGCATCGCGTTCGGCATCGACCGGATCGCCGCGCTGATGGCCGGTGAGGATTCGATTCGCGAAGTCATCGCGTTTCCCAAGACCACCACCGCCGGCTGCCCGCTGACCGCCGCGCCGTCGGTGATCGATGCCGAGATCCTGGCCGAGCTGTCGATCCGGACCGTGAGCTGACGTTTCGGCGCCCTGGTGCCCGGGAAGCACTGCACAGGTGCCCGGGAAGCACTGCACATGTGAAGGACTCATCACGCTGAGTTGGCGTTACGTTCACAGCTCATGACTATTTTCTTACATCACGCCAATTGATAACTTGAGGAGTGGTGCAATGAAACGGTCATTTTTTGCCATAGCTGCGCTAGTAGTCGGCGCAGGCGCGAATGCTCAAACGAATGTAAACGTGGCGCACTTGGCGCCGTTCGACTCCAGTGTGGCCAACACCGCTGTGTCGGTTGATCTGGACAGCACGCCCGTGCCGGCTCTTGATGGTGTGGTCTTCAACCAGGTCTCCGGCTATCTGCAAACCGCACCCGCAGGCACTGCTCCAGGCGTGACCCAGATCGACGTTCGCAATCCGCCGGGTGGCGCCATAGCCATTAGCGCCTCGCCGGTCTTGGCTGCCGACACTGACTACACGGTTGCTGCCATCGGTAACGTCGTGAATCAGCCACTGGAGCTACTGCCGCTGGTCGACGACCTGACGCCGCCGACTGCTGGGAATGTCAAGCTTCGTGTTGTGCACGCGGCACCCTTCGCCGACACCTTGGGGGCGACCGAGGTCTCGATCCGTCTACAGAACGGAACCGTGGTGAACGGCCTGACCAATGTGCCCTATAAAGGAGACTCGGGCTTTCTCGACTTGCCGGAGGGCAGTTACGATCTGGTGGTGGCAACGCCAGACGGTTCGGCCAATTTAATCGATCCGTTACCCGTGACTTTGAACGCGGGCGATATCGTGACGGTATTTGCGGTCGGCGACGGAGCCAATCAGCCACTTGGGATCACAGCAGTGTTCGGCGACGGTTCGTTTGCTTCGTTGCCGCTGGCGGGTGAGGGCCCCGACTCGGCGCAATCGATTCCGACGCTGGGCAATATCGGGATTATGATATTAATGCTGGTCGTGGGACTTGTCGCTTGGCGCAGGTTGATCTGAGCCGAAGATCGGCCTTGCCAGTGAGTGTTTCCAACGGCCACCGTTGCGGTGGCCGTTTTATTTTGAACAATGCTCTCAGGTGTTCTCGGGAGTCGGGAGTGAAATGAAATCCGTCATCCTGGTGCACGGGCTCTGGTACGGACGGCCCGGCATGGTGCCGCTGGCCCGGCGGCTCAAAAAGCTCGGCTGGAATTGTGAACTGTTTGGTTACTCCAGCGTGTTCAGCGGCCCGGACAAGAATGTGAAACGCCTGGCCGAGCGGGTGGCCGATTTGCAGAAAAAAGGCGAGGGCGGTCTGCTGCACCTGGTCGGCCACAGTCTCGGCGGACTGGTCATCCTCAAGATGCTGGCGGAGTCGGAGATCGGGAATACGGACGGCCGCGTCGTGCTGCTCGGCAGTCCCCTGAATGGTTCGGCCGTCGCCCGGCGCATGATGGGCAACCGACTGTTGAAACCCTGGGTCGGTCGTGCGGGCGAATTACTCGACGTCGGTCTCGACGATTTGGCGGGCGACCGTGAAGTTGCGGCCGTCGCCGGCACCGCTTCGGTGGGCGTCGGCCGGCTGTTCGCCGACCTGGAAAAGCCCCACGACGGCACCGTTACCGTGGCCGAGACGAAAGTGTCCGGCCTGGCCGACCATCTCGAGCTGCCGGTGTCGCATTCGGGGCTTGTGCTTTCGCGGACGGTCGCGGACGCGATCCACCGATTTCTTCGAAGTGGACGTTTTCGGAAATCGGCTGACTGAAGGCTGATTTCGTCATTTTTCGCCGCCGTTCTCGATGGTTGGCGCTGGGGAGCAGCGCCCTGGCTCATTTGAAGTCAAAGGCCGTTTCGCCGCCGGCTTTGCCGGCTGATGCGAGTTACTTTTGTGGCGACAAAAGTAACCAAAATCGCTCATGCCGCGAAGGCGCCCGGCAGCGTTTCTTGGTTACTTCTTGGGGCGCCAAGAAGTAACTCGCGAAAGCCAGCGCAGCTGGCGGCGAAACGGCCCTCGAAGTAAAAAGCCGCGCCCGATACCCGGCATCGAGAACCGGCCCGCGGCGAAACGGCTTATGTCGTTACTGCCAGTCAAGCGCTCTGGCAAGCGCTGCCTAAAACCACCATGCCAAACCAAACCAGACGAGCATCGCGATCCCGAGGGCGACCTTCGCGACGGTGCCGACCAATACGCCGACGCTGGCGCCTACGCCTGCGCGGAAGGAGTCGTCCAGGGTGGCCTCGCCGAGTCGGTGGCCGATGACGGCGCCGACGAACGGGCCGAGCAGCATTCCCGGGATGCCGAAGAACATGCCGACCAACAGGCCCAGCGTGGCGCCGAGGATCGCCGCGCGTCCTGCGCCGAAACGGCGAGCACCCTCGGCGGTGGCGAGGAAATCAAGTATCTGGGCGAGAAGCATCAGGACCGTAAGGCCCAGCAGGGTACCGAAGCCGATCCTGACGAAATCGTTCAACCAGGCCATCAGCAGCATGCCGGCCAGCATGACGGGCGTGCCGGGCAGCGCCGGCAAGAGGGTGCCGGCCAATCCAATCAGCACCAGCAGCCAGGCCAGCACCCAGGCGCCGACCACGAGCACGTCGATTGTGAAACCTTCCAAACCTCTGCTCCGGGGCGAAATCGGCACTATTCTCTCACTTTCGCAGACGACGTACTTTCGGCAAAAATCAAGGAACCGCCATGGCATTCGTAGAACCGCTTTCCCCCGACACGACGCCCGAACTGGCCGAAACCTTCGACCATTTCCGCGAAATCCTGGGTTTCGTGCCCAACAGCTTGCTCACTATGCAGCGCCGGCCCGCGGTGGTCGAGGCCTTTGGCCAGCTGACGGCGGCCGTGATGGACCCTGAAGGCAGCATCGATCCCGCATTCAAGCGCTTGCTGGCCCATTTCGCCAGCCGCGCTGCCGGCTGTCAGTATTGCGAGGCCCATTCGCTGATTGCCGCCGGGATCAGCGGGGTTTCTGCCGAGAAGCTCGATGCAATCTGGGAATACCGCACCAGCGATCTGTACAGCGATGCCGAGCGCGCCGCGCTGGACTACGCGCTGGCGGCCGGCAGCGTGCCCAACGGCGTCGACGAAGAGATCATGACCGAGCTCAAGAAATACTGGCGCGACGAGCAGATCGTCGAAATGCTGGCCGCGGTGTGCCTGTACGGCTTTCTGAACCGCTGGAACGATTCGATGGCGACCGATATCGAGCAGGCGCCGCGCGAGCTCGGCGAACGCCTTCTGGCCCCGGGGGGCTGGACCGGCGAGCGTCATGGCGGAAAAGGCTGAAGCGGTGCTGGTTAGGAAGCACGTACAAATGTGACGAAACTGGTTAGTCGTCGGTGTTCTTGCAGCCTGGGCGGGGGCTTGTAAAGGGCAATCCGGTCATATGGCACGTATTTTGCATGTCCCTTGGTAGAACTCATGCATTTCCCGGATTCCAGCCGGGCAGAACCAAGGACGAAGAAAATGCGGACCTACTCAACCCAGCGCGGTTTCACCCTTCTCGAACTCATGATCGCGGTCGCAGTGATCGCAATCCTGCTAGCCATCGCAATGCCGGCCTACAACAACTACTCGGTGCGCGCCAAGGTCAGTGAATGCATCGGTCTTGCGACGACCGCGAAGCTTGCGGTCAACGACCGCGTGATGCGCAACGGCCAGGCGCCCGGCAGCTCGTCGGCGGCCGGCTTCAATTTCAGCCAGACCGAATACTGCGGCGATGTCCGCGTCGCCGACGGCGGTACGGTGGTGGTTGAAACGCAGAACACCGGTGCAGCCGACGATCCCGTCATCCAGTTTCGACTGGACCTGAATACCGCGATCGCCAGCGTCGACTGGGATTGCGAATACGTCAGCGGCGATCCGGCACACGTGCCTTCCAGCTGCCGAGCGCTGGGCATGGCGGCAACTGGCGGTGACAGCGGTTCCAGTTCCAGTGGTTCCGGTTCGGGCGGCTCCGGATCAGGCGGTTCCGGTTCGGGCAGCTCCGGTTCGGGCAGCTCCGGTTCGGGCAGCTCCGGATCAGGCGGTTCCGGATCAGGCGGTTCCGGATCAGGCGGTTCCAGCGGCGACGATGGCGACCGGGACGACGGTGACGATGACGACGGCAACAACGGCAACAACGGCAATAACGGCAATAACGGCAATAACGGCAATAACGGCAACAACGGCAACAACGGCAACAACGGCAATAACGGCAATAACGGCAATAACGGCAATAACGGCAATAACGGCAATAACGGCAATAACGGCAATAACGGCAATAACGGCAACAACGGCAACAACGGCAACAACGGCAACAACGGCAA
>DATGCS010000259.1:0-14604 GCA_035311685.1 Wenzhouxiangellaceae bacterium | reverse complement strand
CTTTTTCGGCGTGTTTCTGTTCGCAGCCGCTTCGGCCACGCTGGGGATGGCCGAGGAATACATTCCGTTCGCCGGCATCCTGATCGCGGTCTGCGTGGCCATGCGCATGGACACGGTCGCGGCCATCGGCATCATGGTGGTGGGCTACGGCGTCGGATACGGCGCGACCATCATGAACCCGTTCACACTGCTGATCGCCCAGGATGTGGCCGAGCTTCAGCCTGCGTCCGGCTGGCAGTACCGCCTGGCGCTGTTCGTGCCCTTTCTGGCCATCGGCGTACATCACGTGTGGTCCTACGCCCGCCAGGTTCAGCGCGACCCGTCGAAAAGCCTGGTGCACGGTATCGACGAAGCTCAGCCGCCGCCACAGGGCGAGCAGCTGAAAATGACCGGACGCCGCGTCGCGGTGCTGGCGGCCACCTTCGGCGCGCTGGCGCTGCTGGTCTACGGCATTACCGCGCATCACTGGTACCTGGTCGAACTGGGCGCGATGTTCATTGCCTTGTCCATCATCGTCGGGCTGATCGCGCGAATGGGCATCGACCGGCTGGCGGTCACGTTCAGCAACGGCGCGGCCGAGCTGGCCGGCACGGCGGTGCTGATCGGTTTCGCCCGGGCGATTGCACTCTTGCTTGAAGACGGCCAGGTACTGCACACCATCGTCAACGCCATGGCCAGCCCGCTGGTGGGCCTGCCGGCCGAATTGTCGGCCGTGGGCATGCTGGGCATCCAATCGGTCATGAACATCTTCGTATCGTCCGGCTCGGGCCAGGCCTACCTGACCATGCCGCTGATGGCGCCGATCGGCGACCTGGTCGGCGTCGAGCGGCAGGTTTCGGTGCTGGCCTACCAGTTCGGCGATGGTTTCATGAACATGATCGTCCCGACCAACCCGGTGCTGATGGGCATTCTCGGCCTGGCCGGCATTCCCTACGCAAGCTGGTTCCGGTTCATCGCGCCGTTGCTCCTGAAACTGCTGGCCATGGCCGCGCTGGCGATGGTGGTCGCAGTCTGGATTGGATATGACTGAATGCGCTCTACCCAGACATGAAAAAAAGCCCGGCGTTGCCGGGCCTTTTTCTCTGGTTCGCGATGGCCCCGGAACGGTCCGGCAGCATCTGCTCGGTCGTCCTTACGGCGCCGGCGGCGTTTCAAAGCCATTGGCAAACAACAGCTCAGAGCCGCAGGCTTCAACGCGAACGTCATCGAGGGTCCAGCCTTCACGACCGCCCACGCTTCCGTCGGTGCCGAGGCGGAAGCGGAACTGCACTTCTTGTCCGGCGAACGCCGATAGATCAATGGTGTAGTCTTCGTATGCCCGCGGATCGCCACACCAGGCCGGCAAACCGGCAAGCGGATTCGCGCCGCCGCCAAAGGTATTGACGATTCCATCGAAATCACGGAACAGGACCTCGCTTTGCAGCTGAGTCCAGGTGCCGCCGCCGTCGGTAGAGATTTCGATCACGCCAGCATCCCAGCAGGCAGCACCAGCATCATCCTCGATTTCCTGGAAGTTCTGGAACCGAAGGGAAAGAGGGAGTACCGAGCTGCCGGGTAACTGAATGGCTGGCGAGATCAGACGCTGGTCGCTGATCGAAGCCACGTTTTCCGCATTCCAGGCCGTGGTCCCACTGAAGGGATTGGTTGTGGTCTGCTGCCACGTGTTCTGGGTACTTCCGGCGCCGAGGGTCCAGCCATTGACGCCATTTTCCATATCGTCCTCGAACACCGGCAGCACCGCAGCGCCGATCGGACAATCGCCCGGCTCCGGCTGGGTGGTGAAAGTCGAAGTGGCGCTGGCCCCGCCGTTGCCGCATTGGTTGGCCGGGGTCACGCGCCAGTAGTAAGTCGTGCTGGAATCGAGCTGCACGTCGACCTGGGCCTCGGTGCCCGAGACGATAGCGTCGAATACGACAGTGTTGAAGGCCTGGTCGGTCGCGACTTCCACAAGATAGGATTCGGCAGCGGCGGCAGCCTGCCACTCGAGCAGCGGCTGGAAAGCGACGTTGCCGGCACCGTTGACCGGGCTGTCGAGCGTTACGGTCGCGGGCAATTGATCGGAAACCGAGACCTGCAGTCCGACCGTTCGGTCGTCCGCCCCGGCCGCCGAACCCAGTACCGTCAGGTCATAAACGCCAGCGGCCACGCTCTGGTCGATCGTGACCGTCGAAACCGACGAATTCCCCGGAGTGACCGGATTCGGGCTGAAGCCACCGGAAAAGCCGCCCGGTAGCGCCGGTTCGAATCCGAGCGTGACCGGACCGACGAAATCGGCGATGGACAGTACATCGATGTCGGAAACAAAGTCCTGGGCGCCGCCGATGGTGCAAACGCCGCCCACCGCGTTGGGCGAAGTGAGGGCGAATCCGGGCTCGCCGCAGGCGACGAAGCGGAATGCACCGATCCGAGTGCTCCACTGGGCGGCGGTATTGTATTCGCCGGTAAACCAGAACGTGCACTCGTCGACCGGGTCCACGGCAATGCTCGAGTAGTCGCCGTAGCGATTGCTGGCATTGGCGGCCGATCCGTCGACCAGCGTGACCTCGCCGCGCGGCATCGTATCGAGTACGTCGGACACGATGCGTCCGATATAACGCAACCCGGGGAACACGGTCGCGTCGTCGGAAACATTGTAGCCCATGGCAATGTTGCCGGTGCCGTCCATCGCGATGGACGACATCCAGCGATTGACATTGTCCGGAGAGACCACGCCTTGTTGGTACCGCATCCAGCCGGCGCCGGTGTCGCGCAACTCGACCCACTGAACACCGTGCACATCAGCGGCGCCGCCCACGACGTCGCTGACCCAGCTCCCGACAATCGCCCCGTGACTGCCGAAATTTCGATACTGGGCGCGCCACATCACAGGTTCGCGCAGCGGGTCCAGCTGCGTTGTGGAACCGGGCTGAGGGACACAGGCGAAAGCCGTCAGTCCACACAATTCCGATTCGAAGTCCGAAACGGCGATATCGGTCGGACCGGAGAAGGTGCTGTTTCCGGCATTGTCCCAATCGACGCTGAACTCCCAGATTTCGAAGAAATCGTCGACAGGGTCGGACGTACCTCCATTGTGGACTTCATCGTCGCGGTGACGCACGAACAGGCCCGGCGCACCCAGAGGCGGCGCTATCCGCCCGTCCCAGTCGACCGGCTGCAGCATCTGAAATCCGAACCCGGACAGCAACGGCGCCTCGAATACCTGCGCCGGTCGCGTGGTCTGGCCCAGCAGCATGTTTTCGCGGTCAAACGCGTAGACCGTGCGCCCATTGCCCGGAATCGAGCCGTTCTCGTTGGCACCGATGTAGTACGCGTCCGGCCATATCGCCCACTTCGGGTAGTCCGGCAAGCCGCCGGAATTGGAGACAAATTCGTAGAGGAACCAGTTGCCGGCCGTCGGATCCGAAGTCTCGCTGATGTAGACGCAAAACGACTGACCGGTGAATTCTGTGAGAAACCAGCGCCCCGTCGGCTGGCCGGGGCCGTTATCGACGGTCTCGTCGAACATCACGATCGGGTCTCCGCTGCCATTGGTGCAGCCGGTGCCCGAGCCGGTAGCCAGCGTGCCCAGGGCGAAATTCGCCACTTCAAAACCGTCGGACTTGTCGAGAATCAGGACCTGGGTGCCGCCGACGGCGCCGCCACCGTTTATCATCTGGATGAAATAGTCGTTACCGACGTCTCCGACCGTGTCGGGCGGGTTGACGCCGGTGAAACCATTGCCGTCCTGGTTGATCAACGGCACATCGAACGCCGGGCCGCCACTGAGCGTCGGCATGCGCTGGTTGAGCTCGCGAAGTGCGTTGGGACCGGTCGGCTGGGGATCGGTAAACGGCTCGACGTAGTCACGCGGCACGCCCTTGCGCTGAGGAATTTCCTTGATCGGATCGCCGGGCTTCCAGGTCCGACGCTCCGGCAGCCGGGACATGTCGACCGAGATGTAGGCCGGCGTCACGCCCTGGTCGAACAGTTCTGCGCCGCGCAGGGTAACCTGCTCTTGCCCGACGGCACTCGCGGCACCCATCATTGCGACCGCCAGTGAAACTGGCTTCAATATCGAATCTCGCACGAAATCTTCTCCCATGATTGAACCTGTTTTGAATCGATGAACGCTCCGGCTTGATGACATCCGGTCGTCCCTGTCCCCGAAAATTTCCGATCAGCGAATACCGTGCACAACCAGCCTCACTGGTGCGGCATCGGTCTGGATTTCAAGCAATGCGTCGCTGTCGCTACCCAGGAAAGTCGTCTTTCGCCCGTCCTGACCGCGTCGCTGCAGCAATTGCAGCGAGTCGGTGGTCACCGCAGCGCCGGAGATTACGCTGAAATCGATCAATTCACGCCCGCGCAGCAAAGCATCGACGGGCGCTGCGCTGGTCTGGATTCTACCGCCCTGCAGCCTTCCTTCGGAACCGGGGTTATAGATCACGTGACCATCGAGCACTTCGACGTCCACGCGCCCGGAGGTGCGCAGGTTCACGTTGCCCGCCTGTGCCCGAAGCCGCAGCGGATATGTTGCCGAGTGCATCGTGAAGTCGCCGCGCCCGAGTTCCACGTCCAGTTCGACCGTGTCGGGAAGCGCCAGAACGAAATCGGCGCGCAGAAAATCCTCGTTCGTATCCAGCCGTGCCGTGCCGCCTGCAATCGAGAGCGACAGGCTGTTGTCACTGCGGTCCTCGACGATACGAGCTGCGACATCGCGACCGTCGCGGGTCTGGACGGTGACTCGGAGTTCGGCCCGTGCGGCCACGGGGACTTCGCGGATACGCACGTTGCCGTAGGGGTTGACGGCGCGGACACGAAAACCCGGCTTCACATCGAAAACCAGGTCCAGTTGTTGCAATCCGCCCGACGCTTCCTCAGCCTGCGCCAACAAAAGATGTGACGGCAGCCACAAAACCAGGGCCGAAACGGCGAAGGCAAACAATCTTGGGGAATTCATCTGGTCGACAGTATCAGAAACCGGTCCAAATTTACAGTTCCGGGTTCCACAACGTGCGGATCAAAACCCGGCCCTGGCCAACCGGGCTCCGGATCGACACTGCTGCGGCCAGAGCGTCTGAAATCAATCGACGTAAAGTGAACTGACCGATTCGCCCTCGGCCATGCGCCGGATGGTCTCGGCCAGCATCTGGGCCACCGATAATTGTCGAATACGGCCGCAGTCGCGGGCCTCGGCGCTCAGCGGGATGGTATCGGTGACGACGATCTCGTCGATCCTCGAATTGGTGATGTTCTCGATCGCGCGCCCGGAAAGGATCGGATGAACGCAGTACGCCACGACCTGGCGCGCGCCGGCATCCTTGAGCGCGCCGGCGCCGGCACAAAGGGTACCGGCGGTATCGATCATGTCGTCGACCAGCACGCAGGTCTTGTCGGTGACATCGCCGATCAGGTTCATCACGGTGGCCTCGTTGGCCCTGGGACGGCGCTTGTCGATGATGGCGAGGTCGGCGTCCAGGCGCTTGGCGATGGCGCGCGCGCGCACCACGCCGCCGACGTCGGGCGAGACCACGATCATGTTGTCGTCGCCGTAGTGCTTCCAGATGTCGGCCAGCGTCAGCGGGGATGCGTATACGTTATCGACCGGAATGTCGAAAAAACCCTGGATCTGATCGGCGTGCAGGTCGACGGTCACCACCCGGTCTGTGCCGACCACGCCGATCATCTTGGCCGCGACCTTGGCCGTGATGGGCACCCGGCTGGAGCGTGGGCGGCGATCCTGGCGCGCATAGCCGAAATACGGCACGATGACGGTCACGCGACCGGCCGAAGCACGCTTGAGCGCGTCGATCATGACCAGCAGTTCCATGAAATTCTCGGCCGCCGGCTGGCAGGTGGGCTGAATCACGAAGATGTCCCGGGCGCGAACGTTCTCGACGATCTCGACCATGACTTCGCCGTCGCTGAAGCGTCCCACGTTGGCCTTGCCCATGGGCACCCCGAGGTGCCCGGCAATCGCATGCGCCAGCTCCGGGTTCGCATTCCCGGTGAAAATCATCAGAGAGGGTGTGCTCACGGCCGGGGTCCATCCTGCTTGGGAAGTTTGAATACGATTGTCAGAAACTATCGGCAAAGATGGCTGGGACGGCAGGACTCGAACCTGCGAATGCGGGGATCAAAACCCCGTGCCTTAACCAACTTGGCGACGTCCCAGTCGATTGCGCATTTCACTCCCGCGAAACGATCGCGCGTGAGCGAAACGAAATTATAACGATTCGCCCGCCACGTTGGTGGGCTCTGGTGCGCCGGTGCGCGCCCAGTGTGCGCGCAACCCGATTCTCAAAGGTTTGCGGGCGTGCCGTCGAGCGCGAATCGCCAACCCGAAAGCGCTGCGCGCAGTCGGTAAGGCGGGTTTTCGGCGGTCACGCGCGCCGGCAACAGCACGCCGTCACCGTCCAACTGGTTCCAGCGGGCGAAATCCAGCCGCCATCCAGACCACTCCAGTGCTTCAAGAACGCCGTCCTCGGCATAGCGAGTCGGCGCCGCTGGCGGGGCGGGCAGCCCGCGTAGCCATTCGCTCATCCATCGCACCGGAATCGGCCAGCCCACGGCGCGTTCCACCAGCGAATCCGGATCCGGACCCTGCAGGCGACCAATATCCGAGCCCGTCAGCGTAGAACCGCCAGGCGACATCTCCAGCCGCCACTGGCGCCCTCCGGCGACCGTTCTGAGCAGCACAAGATGGTCGGCCCCGTCGGCAGTCCAGGTCATCGAGAGGCTGCCGCCGCGTTCGCCGTCCGACAGTCCCAGCCGACCGCGCACCGACCACTCCGGGTGCGCGCTGAACCAGGCCTGGCGCTCCGTCAACCAGGCGCCCTCGGGCCGCGGCTCGCGTATCGCGCACCCTGTGATTAGGAGCACCAGCGTCAGCGAAAATGCGACCCATGCCGCTGCGCGCAAGGGCATCAGTCCAGCCCGATCCGCTGCAGCGTGGCCGCGTAGACCGCATCGCCCGCCATCTCATCTCGGGTCCGGACAACCCACGCACGCGCCTCGTCGCGGCGATCCAGCCGCCAGAGCACTTCGATCAGGTGAGCGACGATTTCGGGATGCGGTTGGGCCTCGACCGCACCGCGTAGATAGGGCAGCGCGTCCTCGGCGCGACCCAGCTTGAAAAGCACCCAACCCATGGAGTCGAGTATGGCCGGATTTTCAGGTTCGAGCGCCAGCGCGGTCTCGATCAGGCGCAACGCCTCGCGATGGCGATCGGTGCGATCCGAAAGCGTGTAGCCCAGCGCGTTGAGCGCGATGGCATTATCGGGGTCGCTCTGGATGATGGTTCGCAGATCCTGCTCCGCCAGCGCCATTTGTTCCTGGTTGACCGCAGCCATGGCGCGCGCGTACAGCAGCGCGGCGCTGCCCGGCAGCTGGGTCAGCGCTTCGCTGAGCAGTTCCAGCGCCTGCATGTCATTACCGCTTTCGGCCAGGATCTGGCCCTCGACCAACCAGGCCTGTTCGGTAATTTCCGGTTGCTGACTGCGGCGGACATTGGTCAGCAGCTCTCTTGCCTGCGGCAGGTCGCCGCGACCGGCAAGCAGAATCGCCCGGCGCAGATCGGCGCGTTGCTTCAGGGTGCCGTCGACGCGCGAGTACCAATCGATTGCTTCGTCGCGCATTTCCAGGATCTCGGCCAGGACTCCGGTCAGCCACGCATGCCTGAGGCCGGTCTCAACCGATTCCAACGACGCCATGCGCTGCCAGGTCGCGCCGGCGGCTGCAATCCGGCCCAGATCGTGCTCGACCATGCCGCGCGTATAGAGAATCTCGGCATCCTGCGGCAGTCGGGCGAGCACGTTCAACGCCTCTTCGCCGCGCCCCAGTTCGCGCAGCAGTTCAACCTCGGCGATGGCCGCGACCCGGTCGTCAGGATCGAATTCACCGGCCAGGCGGAAATATTCCAGCGCCAGTTCGGGTTCGGAGCGGGTCCGGGCCAGCCGCGCCGCCCAGCTGGCCCGCCGGGAATCAGGCTGGGTCCGGAGTGCCTGCCGGGCCAGTTCGAACGCCTTCTGGGGCTGTTCGAGCTGCCATGCAAGACGGCTTCGCAGGTAATCGTCGAAACCGGGCTCGAAACCTTCTGCCTGCTCAATCAGGCGTTCGAGCGCAGCACTCGCAATATCGCTGGAACCGGCGGTTGCCAGCAGCGCCGCGGCCGAGTCCCAGTCCATCGGATTGCCTTGGCCCACGAGCCGGGTCTGCAACAACTCAACCGCACGATCGACCCGCTGCCGGCGCAGGGCCGCGATCGTGGCGAACTGTGCGGCCTGTTGCGAATCGGGCTCCAACACCATCCAGCGAGCGGCAGCAATGGTCGCGGTAGGCCAGTCGTCGATGGCCGAAGCCAGCTGGGCCGCCTGGCGGGCCACGGCCGGATCACCGGTTGTCTCCAGCGACTGCATCAGGAGATCGACCGCGTAACGGTACTCCCCGGCCTCCGCCGCGGCGCGCGCATCGGCGACGAGCGACGCCTCATCAGCCGTCTCACCGCGATCGGCGGAACCCGGTGTCGTCGCACATCCAGCCAGCAACACGGCTATCATTGCGACGGCTGTCACGCCAATCGTTGCCACGGGCCTAAAAGTGATCCTGGGCAAAACTATCTTGAATTGCTTTGCGTAAGCTAGGACAATGTCGGGTTTGCCCGTTTCTGGTTCATTCATGTCGGTATTTGCTCTTGGGCTGAGTCATCAAACTGCGCCGGTCGCGATCCGGGAGCGGCTCGCGTTCGCGCCTGAAAGGCTCGGTGAGGCGCTTGGTGCCATGCATGCGGTTCCCGGGATACGCGAATGTGCAATCGTGAGCACCTGCAACCGAACCGAACTTTATGCCAGCGGCGAGCACGCTAGCATAACGGCGTTGCAGGAATGGATGCATGACTGGCACGGTGCGCGCCGGGGCGAATTCCGGGAATACCTTTTCACACTGCAGCGACGCATGGCGGTCGTTCATCTGCTCAAGGTCACTTCGGGCATGGATTCGATGGTTCTCGGAGAGCCACAGGTCGTCGGGCAGGTCAAGCAGGCCTGGCAGTCGGCGCAGGAACACCAGACGCTGGGCACGATTCTGGACCGCCTTTTTCAGCATTCGTTCCAGACATCCAAGCTGGTGCGTTCGGAAACCGGCATCGGCCATAATCCGGTCACCCTGCCGTTCGCCGCGTTGAAGCTGGCGCACCAGATCTTCGGCGACGTGAACCGGCTCTCTGCACTGATGATCGGCGCCGGCGAAATGATCGAGGATTGCGCCCGACACTTCAGCAGTCAGGGCATACGTGCGATGACCATCTGCAACCGTAGCCCGGAGCGCGCGAAGCTGCTGGCCGAGCAGTTCAACGCAACGCCTATCGGACTGGACGGATTGGGCGAGACGCTGGCCGATCACGACATGGTGATCGCCTGCACCGGCAGCTCGACGCCGCTGGTCGATCGGGATATGATTCGCAAGGCACTGGCGCGGCGGCGCAACCAACCGATGTTCGTGCTCGACCTTTCGGTGCCGCGCAACGTCGATCCCGGTGTGGGCGAATTCGGCGACGTCTACCTCTACACCGTCGACGACCTGCGCGAAATCGCCGAACATGGTCACCGCAAGCGCACCGAAGCGCTGGACGCGGCAACGAAAATCGTCGACGGCCAGGCCGAGGCCTTCGACCGCTGGCTCAACCTTCACGCCGCCGGCGAGACGCTCAAGTCGCTGCGCCACCGTGCCTTCGACGAGCGCGACAAGCTGCTCGATCAGGCGCGTCGCGAACTGGCCGCCGGCCGCGACGCCGACGACGTGCTGGCACGCTTCGGTCATCGGCTCACCAACCGGCTGCTGCACGCGCCAAGCATGCAGCTTCGCCGGGCGGCCGAAATCACCGACGAGGAATTGATGGCGGCCGCGCGCAAGCTGCTGCTGGACGACCCTTCGTGACCCCGGGTCTGGAACGGCGCCTGGAGCGGGCCGTGGAGCGCTTCGAGGAAATCGAGCGGCTGCTGGCCGAACCCGAGCTGGCCGACGATCCGCGACGCTTCACCGCCCTTTCGCGCGAGTATTCCGATCTTCAAAGCATCGTCGAGACCTGGCGGGAAATGGAGCGGCTGGACGAGCGCGAGGCCGAAGCTCGGGAAATGCTCGCCGAAAGCGATTCCGACATGCGCAAGATGGCAGTCGATGAATTGGGCGAAATCGAGACCGGGCGCGAGCGGCTGGACCGCCAGCTTCAGCGCCTGATCGTTCCGCCCGATCCGAACGACCGCAAGAACCTTTTTCTCGAAATTCGCGCCGGTACCGGCGGTCAGGAAGCAGCACTTTTTGCCGGCGACCTGTTCCGGATGTACGGGCGCTACGCCGAATCGCAGGGCTGGCGAATCGAAGTCCTGTCCGGGCAGCAGGGCGACGCCGGCGGCTGGCGCGAGCTGATCGCGCGGGTCATCGGCAACGGCGCGTATTCAAAGCTGAAGTTCGAATCGGGCACGCATCGCGTACAACGCGTACCGGCCACCGAATCGCAGGGCCGCATCCATACCTCGGCGTGCACCGTCGCGATCCTGCCGGAGGTCGACGAGGTCGACGATGTCAGGGTCGACCCCAGCGAGCTGCGTATCGATACCTACCGATCCTCGGGGGCCGGCGGCCAGCACGTCAACACCACTGACTCGGCGATCCGCATCACTCACCTGCCCACCGGTATCGTGGTCGAATGCCAGGACGAGCGATCGCAGCACAAGAACAAGGCGCGCGCGATGAGCCTGCTCAGCGCCCGGCTTCTGGAAGCCGAACGCAGCCAGCAGCAGTCCGAACAGGCGGCCGACCGCAAGCTCCAGGTCGGTTCCGGCGACCGCTCGGAGCGCATCCGGACCTACAACTTTCCGCAGGGCCGGGTCACCGATCACCGAATCGGCCTGACGCTTTACGACCTGGAAAATATTCTCGAAGGCGGGCTCGACGAACTTATCGAGCCGTTGGCGGAGGCGCATCAGGCGGA
Organism: Wenzhouxiangellaceae bacterium; assembly: GCA_035311685.1. Classification (GTDB taxonomy): domain Bacteria; phylum Pseudomonadota; class Gammaproteobacteria; order Xanthomonadales; family Wenzhouxiangellaceae. Next base: position 3,638 of record DATGCS010000259.1, on the reverse strand, counting down.
TTTGCTGGCCGAACTCGGCTGACGCCACCCTTGCCGGGCGCGACCGCGTTTGAATCAAATTCAACTTCTAAAATCATTTCGCCACGCGATGGTGAGGGCACCGGGCCGGGTGCGGCGGCCTGTAAGTCCAATTCAACTTCTAAAACCATTTCGCCACGCGCTGCGCGCTTGCAGGCGACCTACTTTTCACAAGCGCCTGAAAAGTAGGCAAAAGCGCTTTTTACAGGCGGCAGAGGGTTGCGCTGCGGGTTGATGCAGCGGGTGGTTAGGTGTTTGATCACGTTGCTCGCTGGAGATCTTCTTGTCCGTGCGGCGTGTTCCTCTTTGGCTTACGGGCGATCCGAGAATTCCGGCTTCGATGGTTATCGGACCGGGGTCGTGGCGATTGGGGGCGTTGCGTGGTTCGGTGGATGCCGAAGCGGGTTCCGCTTTGGGGTGGTGAGTGGGTGCGATGGCCTTGCCGGTCCCTTGATGGTACTGCCGAAAACGTCTCTTTCCGTAGGTCGCGGTCGCATCCGCGACGGGATGCCTGTATCGACCCTTTGCGTCGGGGATGCCACCCCGATCTACGAATGCCGACAGGGGTTGGTTCGCCATGGCCGGCACCTGGCAAGAACACGGACCGCAACCAGGCCCGAATCTCGGTCACCGCCCGATACTGGAATCCGCTTCAGCATCCCCAACAGTGCAGTGCGAGCAGGATCGAGACAACCCCCCTCCGATAATTATCGAAGCCGGAGTGACGTCGCCGCCCTTAAGCCGGGGCGAAACGGGTTTGAAGTCAAAGCCAGCCAAAGGAAATTGAATCACGTGGCGAACAGATCAAAAGCCCCGCACTTCCTTGATCAGATCGTAAGCCTTGCGAATTTCCCGGGTCTTTTCTTCGGCCATCGGCCGCATGCTTTCGGGCATGCCGCGCGACGCCAGCTTGTCCGGGTGATGCTGGCTCATCAGGCGTCGGTAGGCCTTCTTAACCTCGGCGTCGCCGGCTTGCGAATCGACGCCCAGCGTTGCATAGGCGTCTGCCAGGCGTGTTTCCCGGTCCGGCCCACTGGCGCCGTCGCCGGTCGAAGCCGAACCCCTGAGCGCCGCTTCCAGCCGATTTACATCGGCCTCGGACAGGCCCAATCCGCGCGCAACGCGCAGCAGCATCGCGTGCTCGGCCCGATGAACCACGCCGTCGGCGGCGACGGCGGAAAGCTGGACCTGCAAGAACAGTTGCAGCAGGGCAGGACTGCGCCCGGCCGTGACGCGCAGGCGCTGCAGTTCAGCATCGAGATCGAATTGCGCCCCCTTGCCTCGATTGAACGCCGCCCTGGCCGACTGGCGCTGTACTTCGGACAACGACATCCGCGAAAAGAACTGTTCGGCTATCTGGATCTCATCGTCAGTCACGCGCCCGTCGGCCTTGCAAAGGGCGCCCATGACGGCGAAGGTCGAGTCGACGAACTGGGCTCGTACGGTCTCCAGCCCGCGGGCAAAAAAGGTGGTGAGCAGGAATTGCCCCGCCGCGCCGCCGACAACCGCGCCCAGCACCGCGCCGACGACACCGCCGACGATCAGGCCGAGCAGGCCGCCAATCACGATGAATAAAAGCATGGCGGGATGATACGCAAGCTCATCGTTGCGCGGTGGCGAATCGATGAGGGCTCCGGATTCGGCCGGCGTCCCGCGTCAACCCGGCTTGTTCATGACCCCGTCGTCGCAGTCATGAAAAAACCGGAGGCAAAGCGGCCTTGCGCAGGACTCGTGCGCGGCGCCATACAGAAATGGCGTCACTCATCCGGCCGGGCGCAACCCTCTCCTGCATGACCCTGGAGGGCTTTTGTATCAATTTCCGGCCGATATTGCGATCGAGCTGCACACGAAGCAGAAAGTGCCGGTTACGCCAGGCTGTGGCTGCCGGGAGCGCGTTGATTTCCCGGTCGATCGCAAGCATGGCATCACCCGCCATGTGGCGCACCAGCGCGTCCAATCGTCGACCGCCCTGGCCAGAGACCACATGCTGCCGGCTGATCTGGTACTCGGCCTGCAATTCCAGCGGCACCAGCCAGCGCTCCTGGCGTGCGTCCATCACCAGGTCACGCGTGATCCTGATCCGGTAGCCGGCGGCCGCAACGCGGATGAGCCGACGAGCCTCGTCCGCATCCGGGTCGGCGCCGAGGCCGACAAGCCTGGCCTCCAGCAGCGCACCGGGACCGGCAATGCCCCGACAATGCTGCTCCAGAGCTTCGCTCTGCTCAAACCTGGGCGGCAAAATCTCGGTCGCAACCGCGTCGATCAGCGGGTCGAATCCAGATGCCGGAACATGCTGCGCCGCCCCGCTCTTCAGCCAGGCCTGCACCGCCGGATGCGGCAGACCTTCGGCGAGCGCCTCGCGCCACCAGCCCAGCTTGCGCCGTGCGACATCCGCATCGCTTACATCACCGGGCACGGAAGCAATTTCGCCGACAATCGCCGACAACGCCACGATAGCGTCGCGCTGCCCGACCGGCGCATAAGGGAGTGTTATGGCCAGCGGGTGGCCGGGCACAAGCAGCCTGCTCGCGCACCACGCAACCGGGTCGTCAGTGGAAGGTGACTTTGTCGTCATCGTCTTCCGGCAGATCGCTGTACAGGATCCGGCTGACGTCCAGCGGATCGAATTGATACTGCTCGTTGCAGAATTCGCAGCTCACTTCAACTTCGCCCTGCGCTTCGACGATTCCGTCGAGCTCTTCGGCGCCCAGCCCACGCAGCACCCGAACCACGCGCTCGCGGTTGCACGGGCAGTGGAATCTCAGCGGGCGGGCCGGGAACAGTCGCCGAGTTTCCTCGTGGAAAAGACGGTGCAGCAGGGTTTCGGAATCGGTCGCCAGCAGTTCATTGTCCTTGACCGTGTCGAGTAGCCGGCACACCCGGTTCCAGCCGTCTTCGTCCTCGGCGGTACCCGGCAGGCGCTGCACCAGCAGGCCGGCCGCGCGGGTTTCGTCGACGGCCAGCAGAACGCGGGTCGGAAGCTGTTCGGACTGATCGAAGTAGCCGGCGATCGCCTCGGCCATGGAATCGCCTTCCAGCGGAACGATGCCCTGCCAGACTCGACCGTTGCCGACGGGCTCCACGGTCATGGTCAGCACCCCGCCGTGGGCGATCTCGGAAAACTCGCGCGCCGCCAGCATCGCATCCGGATCGAAGCGCGCCAGGCCGCGCAGGCCGCCATCATCGGTGCAGTCGGCCATCAGCAGCTTGAGCGCGCCACTGGCTCGCAACTGAAGGCTTACCCGGCCTTCGAACTTGACCCCGCTGGAGCACAGCGCGGCGACCACCAGCGACTCGCCCAGCAAGCGCGCCAGCGCATCCGGATAGCGTCCCCGCCGCAAAACCTCGGCCTGCACCGAATCGAGATGGGCCACGACGCAGCGCACGTTCGCCTGCTCCAGCAGCAGGCGTTGCAGGTGATCGTCGCTCATACCGCGGCCCTCGGATGGCGAAGATCAAGCAGATCGGCGAGCATGCCGGGCGTTTCTGCAATCGCGTCGGCGCCCCACGCCTTGACCCGCGCCGGCTCCGGGATGTAACCCCATAGCGCCGCGACGGTCCGCGTACCCGCCGCGCGCCCGGCGATCACGTCGCGTTCGTCGTCGCCGATGAAAATCACC
>DATGCS010000258.1:0-19884 GCA_035311685.1 Wenzhouxiangellaceae bacterium | reverse complement strand
CCACTCCATGGGCGGCATGATCGCGCGCTACTACCTGCGCTACGGCGAAGTCGACGCTACCGTGGACAACAGTTTCCCGGTCAACTACCACGGCGAGAGCCGGGTCAGGCGAATCGTGATCCTGGGCACGCCGAGCATGGGTTCGGTGGAATCGGTCAAGGCGTTCATCGTCGGTCGCCGGATCGGCCTGGCGACCATTCCGCCCGAGGTCATGCTTACGTTTCCGAGCTTCTACCAGCTGTTTCCACATCCCTTGACCGACTGGCTGCTCGATATCAAGGGTCGCCCATTCAACCTCGACCCGTTCGATGTGAGCACCTGGCAGCGATTCAACTGGTCGCTTTTCGATCCAGAACTGCGCGAGAAGATCGTCGCCCAGGACGCCGATCCGGAACAGGGCAGGGCCAGGCTGGAGTTGCTGGAGCGTTATTTTCACAAGCATATCGAGCGCGGACGGCGCTTCATGTGGTCGCTTACCGTCAACATGGAGCGCCAGCCCTGGGAACTGGTCGTGTTCGGCGGCGATTGCGAGCTAACGCCGACCAGGATGGTCGTGGAACCGACCGGCGACGAGTTCGCGCTGCGGCTTCGTCCTGGCGATATTCGCAATCCGGTGGCCGGTGTGGACTACGAGAAATTGATGCTCGAGCCCGGCGACGGACTGGTCACCAAGACCTCGCTGCTTGCCCGGCAGACGCTCGATCCCTTCGTGCCCCGCCACAAGTGGAGCGATTTCCCGCTCGACTATCCGCTGTTTCTGTGCGAGGAGCACAGCCAGTTGACCAGTAACAGGTTTTTCCAGAACAATCTGCTGCACTTTCTGCTCAGCCGGGACCGGTAAAAGAACGGTTTCGGGTTTCCGGGTTCGGGTTTCGGGAAACGCTGAATGAGCGCTTTGTCAATCGGTCATCCAACCGGTGATACGGCCGGGTATGCTGTTCCGGAAACCGGAAACCGGAAACCGGAAACCGGAAACCGGAAACCAAGGTAACGATGATTCGAAATGTCTCCGCCATGAAATTTGTAGTGCTTGTCCTCGTATTGTTCGCCCCGCCGGTCTGGTCGCAACAGGCCTGGCTGATGACCTACGGCACGGCGGAGCGGGTCGAGGAGAAGTTCGGGCACAACGCGATCTGGATTCGCGATGTCGAGCGCGGCATCGACCAGGTCTACAACTTCGGTTTCTTCGACTTCGACAAACCGGGGTTCTACAAGGAATATCTGTTCGGGGAAATGGTCTACTTCGCGCTGGCCAGAACGCCGGAGGAAGAGCTGTCCTACTATCGCTGGCGCGATCGCAGCGTGCGGGCCCAGTTGCTGAATCTTGAACCCGAAACCGTCCGCCGCCTGACCGGCTGGCTGGAGGCGAGGGTGCAGCCCGAGACCCGGGATTTCCGTTACGACTACTATTTCAACAACTGCTCCAACCGGGTGCGCGACGCGCTGGATTTCGCACTGGACGGTGCGTTGTCCGAGTATTCGAAACCGTTACCGGCCAGCGCCGACTTTCGTACCCATACCCGCCGCCTGGTGCAGGACGACTTTCTGCTGTATCTCGGTATCGAGGCGGGCCTCGGGCGGATGGCGGACAGAAAGCGATCAGTTTGGGAAGAAATGTTTCTGCCCATGGTAGTGGCCGAGACGGTCGCGGCGATGAGTATCACGACGCCCGGCGGCAGGGAGCAGCCGCTGGTGGTCGACGACCGCATGCTTTACGAATCCACGCGCGAGGCGCCGCCCGCATCGCCGGGCTTTCACGCGATGGTTTTCGTTGGACTGAGTCTGGCGAGCATTGGTCTGATCGTTTCGCCCGCGCTCTCTTTCCGACGCCGTTTGCCGCGCCTTCTGGGTGCGCGCGCCTGGATCGTCTTCAGCGTACTCGGCGGTGGGCTGTTGCTGTTCCTGTGGCTTTTCACGGCGCACGAGGCGGCCTGGCGCAACGAAAACCTGCTGTTGCTGAATCCGCTTGCAGTGCTCCTGTGGCGTTTCCGCGGCAGCATGGTCGAGCGCGGTGCGGTACTGCTGATGGTCGTCGGTCTGGTCGCCGCGTTGGTGCTCAAGCTGCTTCCGGGCGCGCAATGGAACTACGACATGATGCTGTGGCTTGTCCCGGCACAGATCGCGCTGTTCTGGACCTGGTATCGGGAATTTCGCCGAAGCCCCTGAAAAAGGCAAAGTCTGGGCGCCTATCGGATTTAACCGATAGTAGCGAGGCGAAGTTCGGTTGGGGCCAGATTTTTCGCTCTTTCGAGGCGAATAGTGGGCCTGTTTAGCGCAAAAGAGCGGAGAATCTGGCCCAACCAAGCCGGCTGTTGCGCAGCAGATCGGCGTTGAATCCGACAGGCGCCTGGCTCGCGCAGAGCGCGGAGAAATGCAAAGACAAAAGCCCACGCCAGCCCTCGCAAAGTCTCCGTCCCCGTATCCCGACCCCGCTGTCGCGTAGTAAAACATGTGGTGCGTTTCGCTGCGCGGATTTCAGCTTTTCCTTTTTTTGGTGGTTCTGCGGCTGCGCGCGAACTGCCCTCGATAAAAAACGCCCCGGCGCGTGGCCGGGGCGGTGAGGCTTGCGGTCGCGCAGTCGCGGCCCTGTTTATGTTCGTATTGTTATTGTTTGTGCCTGCCCGCATCGGCGTCGAATGCGCCGGGTTCGTCTTCGCGGGTGTAGTCCTCGGGTTGCTCTTCCAGACCGGCCATCTTCTTCAGATAAGGCGTGGCGATCAGGAACGCGATGCCGACCGCACCGCAGAAGATCACGATCTGGCGGAAGCGCTCAGGGAAGGCCGAGACGTCGTCGCCGTTGAACTCGCCTGCCAGCAGTCCGGCGAGCAGGTTGCCGAGTGCGGCGCCGAAGAACCACATACCCATCATCTGGCTGTAATAAGCGCGCGGTGCGAGCTTGGACGTGGCCGACAGTCCGATCGGGCTCAGGCACAACTCGCCGGTCGTGTGGAACAGGTAGGTCAGCAGCAGCCAGGTCGGCAGCACCTGGTCGCCGTCCTGGATCAGCGAGGCGGCGAACCACATGAAGCCGAAGCCGAGCCCGAGCTGCAGAAAACCGAGCGCGAACTTGAGCGGAATGGACGGGTCGAGGTTGCGTCTTCCGAGGTTGATCCACAGCGCCGAGAAGAAAGGCGCAAAGATCAGGATGTACAGCGGGTTGAGCGACTGGAACCATTCAGCCGGAATCACGATGCCGAACATCTCGCGCGCGGTGTAGCGTTCGGCGAACAGGTTGAGTGACGAGCCGGCCTGCTCGAATCCCGACCAGAACAGCGCGGCGCCGATGAACAGCGCGACGAGCACGATCACGCGACGGCGCTCGAGCGCCGTGAGCGCCTTGTCCAGCAGCACGCGGCCGAAGAACAGCGCTGCAACGCCGACGATCACGTAAACACTGACCTCGGAGAGGCTTCGCGCGTTGATGGAGATGACGTCCTCGAGCCCGAGCAGGGCAATCAGGAACAGGATTGCGGTACCTGCGTAGATGGCCAGCTTCATGTTGCGCGTGCGGCCTTCCTGGCCCGGCGGGGTCGGGTTCGGCAGCTTGCCGAAATCGCCCAGGTGTTTCTGGGTCGCGCGATAAACCACCAGGCCGGCGATCATGCCGACGGCGGCCGCGGCGAAGCCCCAATGCCAGCCGTAGTCGACGCGCAGCCACCCGCAGATCAGCGGGCCCAGAAATGCCCCGACGTTGATGCCCATGTAGTACAGCACGTAGCCGGCGTCGCGGCGCGATCCGCCTTCCGGATACAGCTCGCCGACGCAGCTCGAAATATTCGGCTTGAGCAACCCGGTGCCGACGACAATCAGGATCAGACCGAAGAAGAAGCCGTAATGCTCGCCGACCAGTCCTATGCCCGGCAGAGACAGCACGATGTGGCCTGCCGCGATGATGATACCGCCGTACCAGACGGCATTCTGCTGCCCGAACACGCGGTCGGCCAGCCAGCCGCCGGGCAGGGCGGCCAGGTAGACGCCCGCCGTGTACAGGCCGTAGATGGCGGTCGCGGTCGGGTCGTCGAATCCCAGCCCGCCCTCGGCCGCCGTGGCGACCATGAACAGGACCAGCAGGGCGCGCATGCCGTAGTAGCTGAAGCGCTCCCACAGTTCGGTAAAGAACAGCGTGCCCAGCCCGGCCGGGTGGCCGAAGAAGGTCTTGCCGGGGGTTCCGGCGGCGGGTGAGGTTTGATTCATTGGCAGATCCCCGAAATGGTTGTTTTGAATTGTCTGGGAAGAAGCAGCGCTACAACATGCCCGAAAAGCCTCGACCGTGTCAACCTGGAAGTATGCTGACCACGACTTTTCGAGCGTGGGGGCGAGTCCGGTGCTCCCACAGGAACAGCCCCTGCCAGGTCCCGAGTCTCAATCGACCCGATTCGAACGGGATGGAGACGCTGGTCCGGGTGAGCATGGACCGGATATGCGCCGACATGTCGTCGGGACCTTCGGCGGTATGCGTGTAGCGCGGGTCTCCGTCCGGGGCAAGGTCCGAGATGACCGTTTCCAGATCCGTCAGCACGTCGGGATCGGCATTCTCGGTAATGACCAGCGACGCCGAGGTGTGCAGGATGAAGGCGTTGCAAAGCCCTTCGCGGATGCCGGCGCGCGCGACGATGTCGTCGACCTGGCGGGTGATCTCTTTGAAGCCGCGCCCTGGCGTCGATATTTCGAGCGTCTCGCGATGCATTCAGGCCGCACGCTCGCAGGCATTCGCGTTGTCCATCGCGCCCAGGACGCGTTCGATGACGCCGGCAAGATCGGGTACCCAGCGCAGCACCACCACCAGGTCGTTGCACTCGTCGACGTAGACATAGTTGCCGCCGAAACCGGCTGCCCAGTAGGCCGATTCCGGGGCCGCCGGAACGGCTTCCCGATCGGTGTTGAGCCACCACAGCAGGCCGTAGTCGGGGCGAGCGGGGGTCGGCTCCCGGATCATGTCGAACCACGCGTCGGGCAGCAGGCGACGGTCTTTCCATACCCCCCGGTTTTCCATCAGCAGCCCGAACCGGGCGTGATCCCGGGCTGAAATGAACATGCCGCCGCCGAAGTGTCCACCGCCGGAAACCGACTGCATCCTCAGACCGTCCAGTTCCACCCAGGAATTCTCGTAGCCGTGCCAGCGCCACGTGGTCGAGGCGCCGATCGGATCCATGATCTCGCGCCTGAGCACGACCGGCAGGGGTTCCCTATGGACCTGCAGCAGGCTGTAGGCGAGCAGGTTGATGCGCACGTCGTTGTACTTGAAGTGCGTTCCGGGTTCGTACATCTCGCGGTTGGGCCACTGCTCGCGGTCGTCGCCTTCGGGTCGATCGGCCCAGTCCGGCACGTCCCAAAGCGTCCCGGACCAGTCCGATGTCTGGTTGAGCAGGTGGCGCCAGGTGATCGGCGCGTTGTGCTTGGCGTCGAAGGTGCCGTCGCCAACGTAGTCGGCGGCCCGTTCGTCGATGGATCCGACCAGCCCGTCGCGGAGTGCAAGCCCGGCCACCGTTGCCAGATAGCTCTTGACCGCACTGAAGGTCATGTCGACCCGGTGGACGTCGCCCCATTCGGCCACGATCCGGCCACCGCGCAGGATGACGCCGCTATCGCCCTCGCGCGGCCTGGTCGGGCCGAGAATCCTGAAATTCGGTTCGCGCGGGGCAAAGGATTCGGTTATTGCCTGGTACAGGCTCGAGGGCTCTGTAACGGCGGCCGCCCGGGCATAATCCACGGCTTGCTGCAACGCCTCGGCATCGAAGCCGGCGTCCGATGGGGCCAGCGTTTCCCAGTGGTGCCGGTCGGGGAAGTAGGGCTGGGCAAGCGCCGGCGTCGAGAACTGGACAAACAGGAATATCAGGATGATAAAGGGCCGGGCCATGCGGGACTCCTTGGGTGAAGCGGTCGGGTGGATTCGCGTGCCAGTGTATACAATCAAGCCGACAGCTTCAGCCCGGGTATTGTCTAATGATGATTCGCCATTTCGCCCGCCTTCCGGCCGGTCTCGTCGCATTGTGGTGCTTCCTGTTCTGGTATCTGGCGATGACGGTCTTTCATTTCGAGGGGTCGCTGCGCTTGTGGGGCAATGCGCTCGGTATGTCGCTGATCGTCGGTTCGGCACTTTTATTGAGCGTTCAGCATGGTGGCGGGGCGGCGCGCGAGTTCTGGCGTTCGTTTCGCCTGTTCATGATCCCTTTCTGTGTCTCGAGTTTTTCAGCGCTGGTGCGCGACGACGACTTTTACGCGATTTTTTCGCCGATCCTGCGTGAGAACCTGGTTGCCGCAGGACTGTGCCTGTTGTTTCTTGGCTGGGTAGCGCTTGCGCGCAGGCTCGACCGAAAAGGCGCGCAGGCTTAATGCAATCCTAGGGGAACCGTCACGACCCGCATTCAAGCTGATTCAGGCATCGGGTTGAGACGGATCCGCAAAGGGATAGTCCGGCGCCTCCAGCCATTCGTGGTAGTCCTCGATTCGGCCGGCGGCCACATCGCTGCGGTGGAATCGCGCGATGTGGTAGACCGCGTCGCCCTCGTTGACCAGCGGCAGGTGCAGTTGCCCGATGACGATGCCGGAAAACGGTGCTTTTATTTCCTCTTCGTGCTCACCGAAGGGATCCGAAACCGCCCCTAGCAGCGTCTCGCCCCGGACGACGCGTTGTCCGTATTTGGCGAAGGACCTGAATATGCCGCTCTGAGGCGCCCGCACCCAGCTGCTCGAGCGTGCGATCACCGGTTCGGCAAGGCTGGTCTTGCGACGGGACGGCGGCAGCATCTCGAGCTTGCGCATCACGCGAACAATGCCGTTTACGCCCCCTCGAATCGATAGTTCGTCGAGCCGGAGCGCCTCGCCGGCCTCGTAGACCAGTACCGGCACCTGGCCGGTCGCGGCCGCGCGCAGCGTACCCGGGCGAATGGCGGCATTCAGTATCACGGGCGTGCCAAAGGCCCGGGCCAGTTCAAGCGTGTTGTCGTCGTCGAGATTGGCCCGGATCTGGGGCAGGTTGCCGCGGTGGATGGCACCGGTGTGCAGGTCGATTCCGTGGGTGGCCTGGCTGACGATCTCGGTCATGAAGATATGCGCGATGCGGCTTGCCAGCGAGCCGCTTTCGGAGCCCGGGAACGAGCGGTTCAGGTCGCGCCGGTCGGGCAGATAGCGATTCTTGTCTATGAATCCATGAAGATTCACGATGGGTACAGCAATGAGGCTGCCCTTGAGCCTTTTCAGGGCCTTGATGCGCAGCAGGCGCCTGATGACCTCCACGCCGTTGAGTTCGTCTCCGTGGATTGCGGCACAGACGAACAGAACCGGGCCGGCGCTTTTCCCGCATACCACCTGTACCGGCATGGTCGTCGGCGCATGCGTATACAGGCGTCCGACTTCGATATCGAGACTGTGGCGGGTGCCGGGCCTGACCGTGACGCCGTCTATGGTGATCGGATGGTTCCGGTCGGAGCGTTTTCGCGTTTCGTTTTTCGTCATGGAAGGCGACCAGGTATTCGACATCGGGTGAATGAGAGCATAGCCAACAAAGCATGCATGCGGGTTGGCGGTTTGGCCGGATTCCGGGATTCGATTGCAATGCAACCGCAAGCCCTGTCAGGCATGAAAATGTGCTTGCAAGCATTAGAGCGTGAAGCGGATCACAACATTAAGTGTTTTGGATATATGTTGCATGCTATCAAGTTGCTCTGATAAAGCCATGAAATGAAAGGTATCTTGCCACCAATCCCTGTTAATGTCGCAAATTTGCAATCTTCGCTTGCTGCAGGTTAGAGTTTTCTCATTGCTGAAATTGGCTGTTTGGCGGAGCGTCAGGGAACAGGAAATCCGTAGCTTCCGGCACAAACGCATACAACAAGAATGAAGAGGTGAAGCGTTACAGCGCGTCTTGATCCGTGCGCAGGGCAGTCATGTCCTGAACCCCCGCACCGATCGCTGTAGCGCTCGGGTCCGAGCAAGTCGCTCCCCGGACCCGTTCATGACTGATGGAGCGACCAGCAATAAGAACGGGAGAAACCAATGAGTAGTCAACCCAAGCAGAATCGCCGGAGGGGCGTGCTTGCAAGAACCTTATCGGTTCGCGCAGCATTGTCAGCGGTCCTTCTGGCGCTTGCGTTTGCAATGTCAAGCGCTTCGGCGCAACTCAGCGCAGCAGACAATCCAGATCATGCTCCGGTCATCCGCGCGTCAGATAACGGAATCAAGGATCAGTGGATCGTGGTGTTCGAACAGGGCGACAAGCGTGGCGTGAAGGCACAGTCATTCGTGAGTGCCGCCAGTGCGGATCTCGCCAGAGCGTCCGGTGGCAGCGTGGTGCGGACCTTCAACAACGCCCTCAACGCGGCGGTGATGCGAGTGCCCGAGCGTGGATTGAGAGCACTGCAGCGCGACAAGCGCGTCGTCTACATCGAGCAGGATCGTATCGTCAGCATCAATGCCACCCAAACCAACGCAACATGGGGTCTGGACCGCGTCGATCAGCGCGCGCTTCCGCTTGATGGCAGCTACACCTACAATGCCAGCGGCGCAGGTGTGAACGCCTACATCGTCGATACCGGAATCCTGCTGAGCCACAACGACTATGCAGGCCGGGCGAATGCCGGCTTCACCGCAATCAACGACGGCAATGGAACCAACGACTGCAATGGTCACGGCACTCACGTCGCCGGTACCGTGGGCGGTTCGACCTGGGGCGTTGCCAAGAACGTCGAGTTGTGGGCGGTGCGCGTCCTGGGCTGTAACGGTTCAGGCACCAATTCCGGTGTGATCGCCGGCGTCGACTGGGTGGCGGCCAATGCGCAGTTGCCCGCGGTCGCCAACATGAGCCTCGGCGGCGGCAGCTCGACTGCGCTGGACGATGCGGTGCGAAGCGCAATATCGTCGGGCATCACTTTCGTCGTGGCGGCCGGCAACGACAATGCAAACGCCTGTAACGGCTCGCCCAATCGCGTGGCCGAGGCCATTACAACCGGCTCCAGCACGTCCAGCGATTCACGATCCTCGTTCTCCAACTGGGGTTCGTGCGTGGACATTTTTGCACCGGGTTCGTCGATCACTTCGACATGGATCAACGGCAACAATTCGACCAATACCATCAGCGGCACGTCAATGGCGGCACCGCACGTTGCTGGTGCGGCAGCGCTTTATCTCGATGCCAATTCCACGGCTGCGCCGTCGGAAGTCTTCAACGCGCTGGTCAGCAACGCCACAACAGGGCGATTAAGCAGCCTCAATGGCTCGCCCAACCGTCTTCTCTATACCGGCTTCATCGGCGGTGGCGGGGGCGGTGGAAACACGGCGCCAACGGCATCCTTCAACGTTTCCACCAGTGATCTGACAGCAACCTTCGACGGAACGGGCTCTTCGGATCCGGATGGTTCGCTGACCGCGGCGAGCTGGGACTTCGGTGACGGAAATACCGACGGCGGAACACTGTCGACTTCGCATACCTATGCTTCGGCCGGCACCTACACGGTCACATTGACGGTTACCGACGATGGCGGTGCAACCGATACCGCGCAGCAGCAGGTGACGGTCAGTTCCGGTCCGGTCGCATTGACCAATGGTGTTCCGGTGAACAATCTGTCGGGCGGTCCCGGAGAGGACCTGCGTTTCTACCTCGACGTGCCTGCAGGCCACGAGAATCTGAGCTTCTCGATCTCGGGCGGCAGCGGTGATGCCGATCTGTATCTGAAGTTCGGCTCAGAGCCGACGACCAGCGATTACGAGTGTCGTCCGTGGCGCAACGGCAACAACGAGACCTGCGACAGCGGAGATTTCGATACGACCCGAAACGGCAGATACCACGTGCTGGTCCGAGGTTACACGGGCGCGTCCGGATTCTCCGGCGTCAGCCTGGTGGGCAGCTTCGATGTGCAGACCAATTCGCCACCCAGTGCAGCGTTCAGCGCCTCGACGAACGGCCTGACCGCCAACTTCAACGGGGGTGCTTCTTCGGATCCCGACGGCAGCATCAGTTCGTATAGCTGGAACTTCGGCGACGGTGCCACCGGCAGCGGTTCGACTGCATCGCATACCTATGGTGCCGATGGTACCTACACGGTGACCTTGACCGTGATGGACAACGATGGCGCCACAGACAGCACGAGCCAGCAGGTCCAGGTCGTCGACAATTCCGGCGGCGCGCCGTGCTCAGGTTGCGAGTCCCGCAGCGGTTCGCTGAGCGGATCCAACGACTGGGATGCGCAGCCGGATGGTAACTGGTTCCAGTCCAGCGGCGGCCGGTTCCAGGCTTGGCTTGAAGGGCCCGCCAGCGCGGATTTCGATCTCAAGCTGATGCGCTGGAACGGCAGCGGCTGGGCCATGGTGGCGCAGTCGATCAGCTCCACTTCCAGTGAACAGATTGATTATCAGGGTTCTTCCGGCTTTTACTACTGGCGCGTTGAGTCCTGGAGTGGAAGCGGAAGCTACGACATCTGGTTCATCAACCCGTAACGACGACCAACAACAACAAAATAATGCAGCAGCACTATACCGCCCCGTCCTCGGGGCGGTTTTTTATTGCCTGATCATCGTTCCGCAGACTGTACAGTCCAGCTACAATTCGGCGATGGATTTCGCCGCCGGGTTCTGTCATCTTTGTATACCTTCACTCAAGGAATCACACATGAAAAAATTTCTCATTGCTGCGCTCGCAGCAGGAATACTGTTGCCCGCGACGGCGCTGAGCGAGATTCGCGCTTTCGCCGGCGCCACCCTGATTACCATCGAAGGCGCGGAAATACCGGACGGCATTCTGGTGATCGAAGATGACAAGATTGAAAAGGTGGGCGCGCGCAATGCGGTCCGGATCCCCGATGGGGTCGATGTGGTCGAGCTGGAACCCGAAAGCTTCATCATACCGGGTATCGTCGATACTCACAGCCATGTCGGAGAGGTTTCCGGCGGTGATCGTTCGTCACCGATCCAGCCCGAGGCGCGAGCGCTGGATTCGCTCAACGTCCGAAGCTCCGGTATCACGCGTGCCCTGGCCGGCGGAATAACATCGGTGAACGTGATGCCCGGTTCCGGACACCTGATCAGCGGTCAGACGATTTACCTGAAGCTTCGCGACGGGGACCAGATCATGGATCTGGTTTACCGTTTCGATGACGGATCGCCGGCCGGGGGGCTGAAGATGGCCAATGGTACCAATTCCATCGGTGAGCCGCCGTTTCCTGGTACTCGAGCCAAGTCTGCAGCATTGGTGAGATCGGCCTACATCAAGGCCATGGAGTATTCCGAAAAGCTGGTCACGGCCGAGTCGGAAGCCGACCGCCCGGCGCGTGATCTGGCGATGGAAGCACTCGGGGAAGTTCTTTCCGGCAAGCGCATGGTGCATTTCCACAGCCACAGGCACGATGATTTGTTGACCGCCATTCGCCTGCGCGATGAATTCGGTTTCCGGATGGTGCTCCATCACACCAGCGAAGCCTGGCGAGTGGCTGATCAGATCGCCGCGGCCGGTGTTCCTGTATCCCTCATCATGATAGACAGTCCGGGCGGGAAGCTGGAAGCCTTGAATCTGGATGCGAAAAGCGCACCGATGCTCGAACAGGCCGGCGCCAGGGTGGCTTTTCATACCGATGACTGGATTACCGATTCGCGCTATTTTCTGCGCATGGCCGCGATGGGCGTGCGTGCCGGCATGTCTCGCGACGCGGCGCTGGTGGCGATGACCCAGGCGGGCGCTGACATGCTCGATATCGGCGACCGGGTGGGTTCGCTGACGCCGGGCAAGGATGCCGATTTCGTCATACTCTCGGGCGACCCATTCAGCGTTTACACGCGGGTGAGGGAGACTTGGGTCGAGGGGCGGAAACGTTTCGACCTGAATGATCCGGATGATCGGCTGGTCGCCGAGGGCGGGCTCAATGCCTTGACTGATGACGACGGTGCGGGTCACATCCACGGCCAGGGGCCGCATGATCACGCTGGTGCACGGGGAGCAGGTCAATGAGTAAATCGAGAAATTTCACCTTCGGAGTTTTCACCACGATTTCGCTAACCATCGGGGCGCTCCTGATCGCGGCAAGCGCCTCGGCCCGGGATCTGGCGGTGCGCGCGGCGACGCTGCATACGGGCACGGGTGAAGTCATCACCGACGGTCTTGTCCTCATCGAGGATGGCCTGATCAAGCGTGTCGGCCGCTTCGAGGATGTCGATATCCCTGAAGGCATGGAACTGATCGAAGTACCGGTCGCTACGCCGGGTCTTGTCGATGCACGCAGCACCGTAGGCCTGTCCGGCGCGATGAATCAGCCGCACGACCAGGATCAGCTCGAGGGTTCGGCGGCGATTCAGCCCGAACTGCGCGCTATCGATGCCTACAATCCGCGCGAGCGGCTGATCGAGTGGCTGCGGCAGCACGGCGTGACCACCGTGCACGCGGGTCACGGCCCGGGCGAGATCATCTCCGGCCAGTCCCTTATAGCCAAGACCACCGGAGATACCGTCGACGAGGCGGTGATCGAGCCGGCTTTCGCGATCTCGGCCACGCTGGGAGAGGGTGCCACGCAACACGGCAGAAAGTCGCCGGGCAACCGGTCCAAAGCGGTCGCCATGCTCCGCGAGCAGTTGATCAAGGCGCGCGAATACGTCGAGAAGAACGCGAGCAGTGAAGAAACAAAGGGGCCGTCGCGTGATCTCGCCCTGGAGGCGCTGGCGTCGGTGCTGGTGCGCGAGATGCCGCTTGTTGTCGAGGTCCACCGCCACAACGACATCATGACCGCGCTGCGCCTGGCCGACGAGTTCGAGTTCGATCTCATCCTGGCCGGCGTCGCCGACGCGCAGTTGGTCATGGATGAAATCAAGGCGGCCGGCGTGCCGGTCATTCTTCATCCGACCATGGTCAGGGCCTGGGGCGGTAGCGACATGGCCAATTTCTCGTTCACCACTGCCGCAAAGCTGACCGAAGCCGGGATTCCGGTTGCGCTGCAATCCGGTTACGAGGGTTACGTGCCAAAAACCCGCGTGGTGCTGTTCGAGGCCGGCGTACTGATGGGCTATGGCGTGAGCCAGGCGCAGGCGCTGGAGATGATCACGCTGGCGCCGGCGCGCATTCTGGGCATAGACGACCGCGTGGGTTCGCTGGAACCCGGCAAGCACGGCGATCTGGCACTGTTCGACGGCGACCCGTTCGAATACACCAGCCATGTCGTCGGGACAATCATCGAAGGCCGGCGGGTAAGCGATACGGTGCGTTGATCAAACGGATATCCGAGCAATCCTGCGCCTGGCGCCGGATTGGACGCAGGCCGGTTTGTTCGAACTGGCCGCGTCCAGAGCGAGCTTCCACTGGCAGGCTTGCCCGCTCAGGACTTGCCGGGTGCCCTGATTTCCGGGGTCTGCAGACGAATCTGCAACGGACCGGGGCTGTCGAGTTCTTCCTTGATGGCGTGGCGCATCAGGTCCCTGAAATCGGAAACCGCCATGAAGAACTCGCGCATGATCAGGATCCAGATGCGCATGCCGTAGCGTGTCAGCACCAGCCGATCACCTTCATCGCGAACTGCGCCCATAAGTTTCAGCCCCAGGATTTCGGGTGCCAGCTTGCGCATGAAACCAGGATAGCGCCGCTCGGCCAGTTGCTTGTCCAGCGTTAGTCCGAAGAGGTTCATCAGCATGAAATAGCGCAAGCGATCCCGTTTGGTCAACGGTTGCTTGCGGCTGATTCCGAATCGGCCTGCGGCAATCTGGCGGTTGTAGTTGTTCAACGAGAAGGTACTCGAATAGAGAATCCCGTCCAGGTAGCTCAAGGATCCGCTGCCGAGCCCGAGGTATTCCTCGTTTTCGATCACGTACTCGTCGACCGTGCCTT
Source organism: Wenzhouxiangellaceae bacterium (assembly GCA_035311685.1). GTDB lineage: Bacteria > Pseudomonadota > Gammaproteobacteria > Xanthomonadales > Wenzhouxiangellaceae. The sequence continues at coordinate 6,089 of DATGCS010000258.1, read as the reverse complement.
CCGACTTGCTGAAACACCAGGCCGATGACGGGCTGTAATCATTCGGCAGGGCATCGAGAATCAGCCGGTACATGTGGCCTTCACGATCGAATTTCACGTTGCCCATGGTCTTGAGCATCTTGCGCATCGTGCTTTCCGCGCTCATCAGCGGATAGAACGTCACCTGGTTCACCCCGGCCTGGCGGGTGATAAGGTCGACGTCGCGGAGCAGCGATTCGTCGTCCTGGTCCGGCAGGTTGAAGATCATGTCGGCATTCAGCGTATCGAAGTATCCTTGCGCGCCTTCGAGACGGCTCATTACCGACGCGGCAGATCCATACTTGTCATAGCGATCCATCTGCCGCAGCAGGGTGTCGTCCAGGCTCTGGATGCCGACCGAAAGCCGGGTTACTCCGGCATCGCGCATGCGCCCCATGACTTCCGGCGTCAGGTCGTCGGGGTTGGTTTCGATCGATATGCTGTCGATGGGGCTGAGGCGCCGTACCAGTTCGAGGGTCTCGGCCAGTTGTTCCGGCATGACGGTAGGTGTCCCGCCACCGACGTAGATGTCGGCAAAGCGGTAGCCTGCTTCGTGCGCCATACGGATTTCCTGCCGCAGACTTTCAAAATAACGCGTGGCCTTGTCTTCGCGGAAGCACACGCGGTGAAATGAACAGAACGGGCAGAGCACGACGCAGAAGGGCACGTGCACATAGAGCATGTACGTCCGTTCCTGGTCCGGGGGTGGCAGGGATTCGCTGGGCTGGGGCGTCTTGAAGCGAGTCAGGCGCCGGCTGTTATGGCGGAATCCAGCCGTGAGAATACGATCCATCAGGGGCACGTCGGATAATCTCCAGTTATCGTGGCATGACAATGGCAGTCTCGCATATGCGAGGCGATGCGTCCGGCAAAACGAATCCGCTACCGATATTCACGAACCGATTCAAGCGGCCGCGAACAATGATAGCGGATCGATGACGGCGTGGGTTCAACGATCAGGCACGGGCGCATTCCCTGGCCCCGGGGAGGAGCCGTCGGGCCGTGAATGCGCACCGTGCCTGAGCGATTTGCGCCAGGTGCTGGTGTGGGGCCACTAGCCGATCTTGATTTCCACCGAGTTCTTGCCGTCCTTGTCGGCCACGTGCACCGCACAGGCGAGGCAGGGGTCGAAACTGTGGATCGTTCGGAGGATTTCGATCGGTTGTTCCGGATCGGCCAGTTCGTGACCGACCAGCGAGGCTTCGTACGGGCCGGGCTGGCCTTCCGAATCGCGCGGACCCGCGTTCCAGGTGGACGGCACGACGGCCTGGTAGTTCGCAATTTTCTCGTCCTTGATCACGATCCAGTGGCCTAGCGCGCCGCGCGGGGCTTCCATGTAGCCGGCACCCCTGGCTTCCTTGGGCCAGGTTCCCGGCTCCCACATTTCATTGTTGTGGGTGCGCGTATCACCGGCGTTGATGTTGGCCATCAGGCTATCGAACCAGGTCGACATTTCGTCGGCAATGATCTTGCTTTCCAGCGTTCTGGACGCCAGGCGCCCACCTGTCGAGAACATCGCCTCGAGAGGAAGATCAAGTTTCCCAAGCGCCATGCCGGCCAGTTCGCGGGTCGGTTCATGGCCGGCGGCATAAAGCGTCAGCACCCGCGCCAGCGGACCCACTTCCATCGCCTTGCCGCGCCACCGCGGGGACTTCAGCCACGAGTAACTGGAATCGCCGTCGAGGTTCTTGTACGGTGGAGCAGGACCGTCGTAGGCGAACTTGGTTTCACCGTCGTACGGGTGCAGGCCCTGGTCCTTGCCGCCTTCATAGTCGTACCAGGCATGCGAAACGAATTCCTGGATCTCGTCTTCGGCGTGCAGATCGACTTCGTGGAGCGTCGAAAGGTCCCGATCCAGAATTACCCCGCGCGGGATAAGCAGGTTCTCGGTACGCCATATGCCGTCGGCCGGGAAATCGCCGTAGCAAAGGAAGTTGCCGACGCCTTCGCCGTGGAACGGCTTGAACCAGTCTTTGTAGAAACCGCCGATGGCCAGCGTGTCCGGCACGTAGACCTGGTCGACGAACGACTTCATCAATTCAATGATGTTCTTGACTTGCTGGAGCCCGCTCGTATTGACCGAAGTCTGCCCGACACCGCCTTCGCTTGCATGTACGCTGATGCCCACGGGTGAGCCGCCTACAACCAGATTCGGATGCGGGTTCTTGCCACCGAAGATTGCATGAAGCTTCGCCACTTCTCGCTGCCATTCAAGCGCTTCAAGGTAATGCGCCACAGCCATCAGATTGGCTTCCGGCGGCAGCTTGTAGGCCGGATGGCCCCAGTAACCCTTGGCAAATATGCCAAGCTGACCGGCTTCGACGAAATCCTTGACCTGCTTCTGCACGTCCCTGAAATAGCCTGGCGACGACTTGGCGTAACCCGAGATCGATTGGGCCAGCCCGGAAGTGGCGGCGGGGTCTGCCTTCAATGCCGAAACCACGTCGACCCAGTCCAGCGCATGCAGGTGGTAGAAGTGCATGACGTGGTCATGCACGTACTGAGCGCCGATCATCAGATTGCGGATCAGCTGAGCGTTCGGCGGAATCTCGATCTTGAGTGCGTCTTCCACCGCGCGTATCGAGGCTATGCCGTGCACCAGGGTGCACACGCCGCAGATGCGCTGGGCGAATACCCACGCGTCGCGCGGGTCGCGGTCTTTCAGGATGATCTCCAGACCGCGCACCATCGTGCCCGAACTCAATGCACGCGTGATCTTGCCCTGTTCGGTTTCTGCTTCGATCCTCAGGTGACCCTCGATTCGGGTGACCGGGTCGACAACGACAGTGTTACTAGCCATGGGTTACTCCTTGATGTTTGCCGCGACGAGTTCGACCAGGCTTTCGGTTTTCTTGTCCCAGTTGAAATGCTCGCCTGCATCGTTGAATGCGACCCGGCAGTCCGAGCAGCTCGTAAGAAAGCGCTTGGCGCCGGTATCGTCGATTTCGCGAAGCTTCAGTTCCTGCGCACGATGGCGAAGCGGGCGGGCGCTTTCGAGATCGTTGACACCGCCGCCGCCGCCGCAGCAGAAGCTGAAGCCCTTCTTGTTCTCCATTTCACGAAGATCGACGCCCATCGCCTGCATCAGTTCGCGCGGCGCGTCCATGATCCCGCCCTTGCGTACAAGCTGGCAGGGGTCGTGGAAGGCGAAGCTGTCGCCGTTGACCTTGCCCAGTTTCAGCTTGCCGTCGGCGAGTAACTCGGCCAGGTACTCGGTGATGTGACGAACCCTGAACGGCAGCTTCTTGCCAATGATGTCGGCGGCCTGCCAGCGCAGTGCCGTGTAGGCGTGCCCGCATTCGGGTACCAGCACCAGCGAGGCGCCGATCTTTTCTGCCTGGTCGACGACGCGCTGCGTGATCTTTTTCTGCAGGCCTGTACTGCCCGCGTAGTAGCCGTAGTTCTCGGCGATGAGGGCATCGCTGCGGAACGTGTAGTCGGCGCCGACGGTGTTGAGGATCCTGGCCATGGCCGCAACCGATTCCGGGTTCTGCTCGAGGTCGGTGCGCGGCAGGCAGACCATGATGTCGGCCGAATCCTTGTCCAGCGGAATCTCGACTTCGTGTTCGCGTCCGATCTCGTTCAACACCTCGGGATACGGCCTTGCCGATTCTTCGGGCTGGCCGGTCTCGGCCTGGTGCTGCGCGCGCTCGGCCAGTGCTTTTGGCGCGAGGCCGGCTTCGGCCATGCCGCGTCGACCGATTTCGATCAACTCCGCGACCTCGATGCCCATCGGACAGATCAGACTGCAGCGGCCGCAAAGATTGCAGCTGTCGAACAGCAGTTCCTGCCATTCCTCGAGCTGGTCGACGGTGACTTTCTTCTTCAGACCTAGCAGCTTGAAGAATGGCGCAAACGCACCCGATTCGCGCCGGTAGGCCTGCTTGAACGGCTCGGCTTTGAGGATAGGCGTGTATTTCGGATCCTCGGTGGCAATGTAGAAATGACAGGCATCGGCGCACATTCCACAGTGGATGCAGGCTTCGAGGTTGAGCGCTGCGTAAGCACCGAAATTCTGTGCGAACGCCTGCATCGCGTTTTCCTCGCGCTCGCTCGGCGAGAGATCCGCGCCGGATGCGCCCTGGCGGCTGAAGTTCTGGCTTGCGGTAGTCATGATGCTGCTCCCTTTTTCTCGTGCTTATAGCCGGTTATGAAGCGGCTCGGGAAGATGTAGAAGGCGTGCATGAGCTTGCCGAACGGGAACCAGATCAGCAGCACATTGAACGAGATGATGTGTATGGCAAGAATTGTCTCCTTGCTTCCGCCGAGGCCCAGAACGGCCCAGACACCGGAAACCATCAGCACCCAGAGAATGGCAAGCGAGAACCAGTCGTCAAAGTTCGAGATCCGGCGCAACGGGGCGTGCATGTAGCGGCGGATCGTCGCGATCAGCATCAGAAAGATGGTCGCGATCGAGATGACGGTGATCAGCCCCGTCGGAAGCGTCGGCCACCAGGAAACACCGATGCCGAACAGGTTTCCCCAGAACACGACGTGCGGTGTGCCGAAAAGCACGATGGCAAAAAGACCGATGTGGTACCCATAGCCGACGGCCTCACCGAACGCGGTCCGGTTGAGGAACTCCGGATGCGGCCAGGACCGGTTGCCAACCGCAACGGCGCCGCCTGTGGCGGCCTTGGCCGTTGAGACGCGCGATTCTGCTCGGTTTTTCCGCCAGCCGAGCAGGGCGACCGAAACCAGCCGCCACAGAACGCCGAAGACGAATACGATCAACGCAAAATGCAGCATCGGACCGCGGGCAAATTCTAACAGTGTCATGATGATGTCTCCTTGTCGGCCGCGCCGGTAAGTTTTTTCTTGCGCCGGTTGGAAGCTACTGCCGCTACTGCGCCAACCGCCACACCGGCCGCTGCGCCCGCGGCGATCTGACCGGTATCGTCGAACAGTTTCGCTGTCATCGGTTCGTAGAAGCCGCCCTGATCCCAGAAATCTGGTTCGGAGCAACCCAGGCAGCCGTGTCCTGCCTCGACTGGCCACGATGTGCCGCCGTTCCACTTGATCGTGGCGCAGGCGTTGTAGGTAGTCGGTCCGCGGCAGCCGAGCTTGTACAGGCACCAGCCGTTGCGCGCGCCTTCGTCGTCGAACGATTCGGCGAACTTGCCCTCGTCGTAGAAGCGGCGGCGATAGCAGCGGTCATGAATGGTGTTGCCAAAAAAGGCCTTGGGCCGGAGGTGCTTGTCGAGCTCCGGCACGCCGGAGGCCAGGAAGCTCACCAGCGTTCCGGTCATGACTTCGGGCATCGGCGGGCAACCCGGGACATTGATGATGGGCTTGTTCTTGATGATGTCCGATACGCCCACCGCGCCGGTCGGGTTGGGGTAGGCCGCACCGACCCCACCGTAGGATGCGCAGACGCCGACCGCGACAATGGCGGCGGCACCTTCGGCGGCCTCGTGCAGCTGGTCGACGAAGGAATGTCCGGCGCTGGCGCCGTAGATACCGTCCATCCTGGTCGGGATCGAGCCGTCGCAGATCAGGATGTATTCGCCCCATGCCTCTTCCATTGCTTCGTGACGAGCCGCTTCGGCCGCATCGCCGGCAGCGGCCTGCAAGGTGTGGTTGTAGTCGAGTGAAATCGTCTCGAAGATCAGGCTCTCAAGCGAGGGCGCGAATGAACGGGTCAGCGATTCGAGGCAGCCGGTGCATTCCTGAAACGGCATGTAAATAACCGTCGGGCGCCTGGCGGCCCGCAATTGCTGGGCAAATGCCGCGGTCATGCCGGGTGGCATCGCCATCAGTGCCGTGATGCCGGCGCAGTATTTCAGGAAGCGCCGTCGCCCGACGCCGTTCTCGTCCATGATCTGACCAATCGTCTTTCGATCGATAGCCGATCGTTCCTTGCGGTTTGATGTGCTCATTTAGGCTGCTCCTTGCGATTGCTTTTCTAATCGGTCTCGCAGGTGCCGGGCTGCGTCCGCTATCTGGTCGGGTTGCGCACCGAGAAAGTCGGGAAAGCGGGTGATCTCGATGAACTCGGCGAGGATTCGGCCGTCCTTGCCTGTGTGCTGGATCCACCAGATACCGGCATACGCAGTTTCGCGAATCCGGGT
>DATGCS010000257.1:0-20032 GCA_035311685.1 Wenzhouxiangellaceae bacterium | reverse complement strand
GGCAGTGACAATTCCCCACGTGTAACGGCCTGACCGATCGACGCACTCAAACATCGGCGCGGATCAATTCTGCATGGGAATGTCGTCGTCCCACCGGAAACCGACGCCGCCGGGCTGCCAGACGCCGTCGCCGAACGGATTCGGGCCGCGAATGTTCACGTAAAGCGGCAGGCCGTAATGCGGCTTGAACTCGTCGACGCCGCGTACGGTGCTGCGGTGCATGATCCGCAGGCCCTGTTGCTCGACGGGCAAGTGCGCCTCGGGCGAAGCCCGGTGCGCCACGGCCAGGTTGTCGATGAAGATGCAGTCATGCGCCTTGTATTCGTAGGCGATCGCGTAGCCATGCTCCAGGCCGGCGTTCATGATGTCGTTGTATTCCTGGCACAGGCGTTTCAGTTCGTCGGCATCCAGCAGGCGAAAGCCGTCGCCCTCACGCAGCTTCTCGATCACGGCCCCGGTCATGCCCAGGTGTAGCCAGAGACTCTTTCGTCCCGAGATGGGATGCTCGTGCACGGCCGGGTGCACGACGCCGGAAGCCGAGTTGACCGACGACAGGCGGCTCCAGAATTCCTGCCGATCCTCGGGAAGCGCATCATAGGCGCCGCCCTGGTGCGCGAACCAGGTTCCGCCGCCTTTTTCGGCCGGCCGGACGATGTGATAGCCGGAGTGCGAGAAAGTGTCGGCGTTGAAGCTGCCGTCGTTGTGCCACTGCGGACCGACGCCCGGAATGCCGTGCCGGCGGTCGTTCGACAGCCGAAAAATATGCTGGTTGCCGCCGGGCGTGGCCGGGTGCACGCCGTGAGTGCTGTGCAGTTCCTTGCCACCCCACCACGCGCTGGCGCGGAGGAAATCGTCGGGCGAGATCTGTTGTTTGCTCTTGAAGACAAGAAAGCCCCGCTGGGCCATTTCATGCTCCAGCGCTTCCACGACTTCGGGCGGCGGTGGATTTTCGGCGGACAGGTCGATACCGTGCACTTCAGCACCGATCGGCTCGAGCGGGATGATCTTTCCACCTGCCGTTTCAATCGTGTCGACGCCTGAGGGATCCAGCTGTGGAATCTTCGGCGAATCAGGTTTTGAGGAAATTGCGTTATCAATCATAACGTTAAGGATAACGTATCGAGAGTGAAAACGAAAGGAGGCCGGCAAGCACCCAGACCGTACAGGTACATCGTAGCGCTTCGCTTATCGATTACAAAGCAGCCAGCCCTTCGACGGATCGATTTGCGATGCCGAGTCCCGCCGGCGTTCTCAGCGCTTGTGCCCGGTAGTCCCGGGCCATGACAATCGAAGCCAATGCAATCACGGCATCGATCCCGGGGACGGGCACACCCAGTTGATCGGCCAGCGTGGACATGAACACCAGACCATAGCCGACGTCTTCGTTGAGGTAACGGTGGTCGAGTTGCGGCTGCGCACCGATGCCCTGAAATCCCGGCGCGTTGCGATAGCCGGTGCCGTAGTTGTTCTCGAGCATGTATCCCTGGCGCATGCCCAGCTCGGGGTCGGACAGGATCGTTATCCCGAGTTTCTCGCCAATCGCGATCCGCTCCTTGTCCAACGCCTCGATCAGACGGCCGACTGAATCACTCACTCCTTCCTCGTAGAACAGAAAGTTGCCGCCGGTCATTTCGATACGCGCGGCATTACTGAGCGTGACCGCCGGATGGATGATCGGGTTGGCGTTCTGCAGACTGGTCTGCAGAACACCTTCGGCGGGTTCCATGCTCGGATAGACATCCGCCACAAGCTTCAGGACTTCCAGGGTGTGCTTGCTCGGCAAGGCAGCCAGCAGGTTGCCGGCCTTGAGCTTCAGGAACACGCGGATCGTGGCGGGCGCTATCAGACGTACCGCGTAGTGCAGCGTCGACGTTTCGGCGACATGGACGGCATCGTCTTCGACAGCGAGACCGGCCGCCTTTTTGAACGCCAGCGCGCCGCCGCAGGAGCCGGGCGTGACGATCACAGTCTGTCCGGAATGCAATTTTCCCGCAACGACCTCGCCGAATGGTTCGGTACTGTACGCGGGCCCTACCACATAGATCAGCTCGGCACCTTCGAGCGCCGCATCGATATCGTGACCCGCATAAGCGATGCCGGCCGTTCCGGCGATATCGCCATCGGCAACGATCTCCCCTCGTTTCGCAATTGCCGCGATATTGTCGGCGAACTGCGGAAAATCGAACAGCCGAACCTCATGGCCGTGAATCGCACAATCGAATGCGACCGCCGTGCCACCTGCCCCGGCACCCAGTACGGTAGTTTTCATTATGTCTCTCCCGGCTTTCGCGCAAAAGCATCAGAGTTTGCATTTTAGCTTAGCGATACGGGTCTCTAAGATCGTTATTCGTCGTCGGCGTCAAGTCTGTGCAGGTCCTGGCAAGAGATTTCGGTCGAGCTTTCGTTCTTGACCTGTACACCATGCGCCGATGTCATCTTCTGCGGATAGGTAATCCGGAATAGGTATGAGATCGAAAGACGAGCTCAAGATTCAAACGAGCTGATCGCTCGCCCTCTGGACGCCCGCTTGAACGCGTATCCGCGCCGCCTGATCCGCGTTTTCAAAGCAGGCCGCCGAATGAAAGGAGGCGCGCCGGAGATCCGGCGCGCCTTTTATAGTTACCTTTGCGGGCAAGCGGTCAATCGGGTTCCACCGACTCCAGGCCGTCGGCGAACAGGCCGACGATGTCGGTGTCCGAATCGGTGTTGTCCGAAGTTATCAGTTCGGTCGCGCTGGCCGGGGCGGTGACGGTTGCGGTGTTGGTGATCGGGATAGGGTCGGTGTCCTGCAGGGTGCCCTGGAATTCGAACTCGACGAAGCCGCCGGCGGCCACGGTGACCAGTTCGGCGATGGAACCGCTGCCCGAGCCGAAACACGATGAGCCGGGCGATGGTGTGCACGTCCACGTCAGGCTGCCGAGGCGGGGCGGGGCGGTGTCTTCGACCAGGGCGTCGACGGCGTCGCTGGTGCCGCTGTTTTCGACCCGGATCACGTAGGTGATGGTGCCGCCGGCCGGGGTGAAGAAGCTGTTGGAAAACTTCTCCAATGCCAATTCGACTTGGGATGTGGCGAATGTGGTTTCCTGTGCGTCGTTGTTGCCGGGCACCGGATCCTGGGTGGTGCTGGAGACGGTGGCGCTGGTGCTGATCAGGCCGACGGCGGCGGGATCGACATTGACGTTAACAATGACGGCGGTGGTCTGGCCGCTGTTCAGGCTGCCGAGGCCGCAGTTTGGCGTGCCGGCCGGGTCCTCGGCGCAGCCGCTGGTCGAGACCGGGGTGAGCTCGGCCGGGAAGTTGAAGCTGATCGATACGTTGTCGGCGCTGAAGCTACCGTTATTGGTCACCTCGGCGCTGATCAACAGGGAGCCCCCCGCGACCACCGGATCGACGCTGTCGGCCAGTGACACGGTCAGGTCGGCGGTGGGCGTAACCCCGCCCAGATCCTCGAACTGCATGCGCACGCCGGAGCCGTCGTTTTCGGGCGTCCATGCCTTGACGAAGCGGTTGTTCGAGGTGATGATCAGCATGGTGTTGTCGGGATCGGCGGCCGGGTGGCAGAACGGCAGGCTGTCGTAGCTGGATGTCTGTGCGTCGTTGAGCACGACGTCCGGATAAAACGTGTTGATCGCGCCGCGCTGCGAGCCATTCTGTACGATGAACTTGTGGATGCCGCCGCAGCCACTCAGGTCGGTCAGCAGGTCGTCGAGGCTGTCGCCGTCAAGGTCGATGCCGGCCCCGCTTGCGATGTTGGAAGACGGCACTTCGGCTACGGTAACGTCCTGGCACGAAGGCGCGCTTGCGCCGCCGGCGTTGGCGACGGTAAGGCAGACCATGAAGGTCCCGGTGCTTGCATAGACGTGCGTGACGTTGGGCGAACTGGCGCTGCCACCGTCGCCGAAGTCCCACGACCATGAGGTCACCACGCCGGTGGATTGGTCGGTGAAGTCGCCGATCAGGTCGAAAGTCGAAAAGGTGTACGCCGCTGTGGGTGGATCAGGTGGTTCGCCCAGCAGTTCGAATACGAAGCGAACGCCGCTGGGATCGTTTTCGGGCGTCCAGACCTTGTAGGTGAAGCCCTGGGTTGAATTGACCACCATTGTGATTTCAAAGTCGGCTTCTGGATGGCAGAACGGATTCGCGCTGAGCGCGGCGCCCTGGGCATTGGCCAGCCCCACCGTACGGTAGTCTTGCAGCAGCGCGCCGGCCTCGGCGCCATTGGCGGGCGCGAAGCGGTTGGGGCTGCCGGCGCCGCAACCGGCGTCCGACTCGACCAGGATGTCGTCGAGGCTGTCGTTGTCCAGATCCAGCCCGAATCCCTGAGCCACCGTGGTGGATGTCTCCAGAGTAATGGTCACGTTCTGGCATACCTGCGGTGAATCGCCACCGATGTTGCTGGCGATCAGGCAGACATTGAACGTGCCCGCGCCGGCGTACACGTGGGTGGGGTTCTGGCTGGTGCTGATGTTGCCGTCGCCGAAGTCCCAGTCCCACGCGGCCGCGGAACCGGTCGAGGTGTCGGTAAATTCAGCGACGATGTCGAAGCTTTCAAACGTGAAGCTGGCGGTCGGCGGCGGCGGCGCGCCGGAGCCGACGAACTCCCATTCGACGGAAATTCCGGAGGAATCGTTGGAGCCCTGGTCGCGCAGCTTGTAGAAGTTTTCGTCCGGCGTCTTGTAGATGAAGATGTCGTCGAACAATCCCGGGATCGACTGCGGGACTTCGCCACCGCTCGCGCCGGTCGCGTAGTTCAGGCCCTGGACGAGCGACAGCGTGACGTCATCCCATGCCGTACCGGGAGCTTGGTCGGCCAGTTGTGCCAGCAGCGTGCCGTTCTGCTCGCGGATGGACGTGATGCTGCCGGCGTCCAGCGCCAGCAGGTCAGTGGTTGAATCCGCGTTGAAGTCAATCGTGTCGCCCGGTGCGAGTACCACGACGACGGCTACGGCCGGCCCGCAGGCCAGCGCCAGCAGCGCGACTATCAGCAGGCGTTTCAGGCTTCGAGCATTCATGTGTTCGTCCCCATGGGGTATTGGTCCTTTGAAAATTGCCGGACCTGCGGCGCCGGCCCGGCGTGTTGCTCGCAGTCGCGCTCAGCGTTCCACGCGCACCTGTTCGATGCTGTCGGCGATTGTCGCGGCGTCCTGCACCTGTTCGACCGTGGTCAGGCGTGCGGTCAGATCCTCGATCCGGCTGACAAGTTCAGCCTGGTCAGCGGCGGTCTCGTTGAGCCGGTCGATAGCCGCGCGAAGGGCGCGAATCTCGTCGTCCTTGCGGTCGATTTCCCGCTTCAGACCCTGGATCGCGGCCAGCGCGACGCCGCTGGTGTCGATGGTGGCGATCTTGCGCTCGCTGTTGCCCAGTCCGAACTGCTGGTAGAAGTCCTGCGCCATCGGGCCGAGGTGCTTGACCTGGTCGTCTTTCTTGTATGCCCAGGTGCTGATCGGCAGCTCGGCCACGCGCTCCAGCACTTCGGTCGGATCGACCGGCTGGATATTGGTCTTGCTGTTGACGTCCGAGTTCTCGGTCAGCGTTCCGGCGATGGTCAGGTTTCCGGTGGCCGCCAGAAAGAATTCGGTGCTGCCCGAATCTTCCTCGGTGATCAGGAAACCGAATGGGCTGGAAGTGAGCTGCCAGTCGTTAGTCGTACTCGCCGTATTGTCGAACTGGATTGTGCTGCCGCCGGTATTCGCGATCAACAGCATTTCGCGGTCCGCGCTGGTGGCGCTGGTTTCCTCGATCTTGACCGGTGCGCCGCTGGCGTCGCCGCTCACCTGAAGCTCATGATCCGAAGTGGTGGTTCCGATGCCGACGTTGGCCGAGAACGTGGTCAGGTTATTGAATCGCGTGCCCGCCGGTTCCAGTACCACCGCATCGGTGGGAGAGCTGGGCCGAATCTTGAACGGCAGCCGGCTGCCGTTGGTCACGTCGCGGACGAAGAAGTTGGTTTCGTTGCCGGCCAGGTCCCAGACCTGGGGGGTGAAGCCGGAGCTCCCGTTCTGGTCCAGGCGTACCGTCGGCGAGTCGCCGTTGACGATGTGCAGTTCGACCACAGGGGTGCTGGTGCCCAGACCAAGGCGGCCGCCGTCGTCGACGAACAGCGAGTTGCTGGGCGCGGTGGCCTCGAGGGTGAACGGAATGCGGCCGTTGCTGATGTCTTCGATCGAGAACTTGTTGGCGCCGCCGTTGGTCGATTCATTGGCGGTGAGCTGCCAGTCGACGTTCGGAAAGCTGGCGCTGCTGGAGGTATCGTCGAACTTGATCCGGGTGTTGTTTTCCTTGATCCGGATGGTGTCGAAGCCGAAATTCTCGCCGTTGACGCAATCCTGGCCGACGCACAGGCTGCCGATGACGATCTGGTCGTCGAGGACAACCTGATCGCGTGTGGAGTCGGTTCCGGCATCGGTCAGTTCGGTTCCCGAGTCTCGGGATTTGCCCGGCTTGGGCCCGGGTGTGGCGCCAGGCGATTCGGTGAGTCCGCGATCGGCCGCGGCGCCGTCCACGATCGTGAATACACCCGAGGCGCCGCGCAGTGTCGCGCTTTCGAAGGTGGAGACGCCATCGCGAATCGCGGCCGATCCGGGCGTGCGCATCAACTGAAGTTCGTAGCGGTAGGCGCCGTCGGCCAGTCCGCGCAAGCCGACTTCAATCGGCTGGCCGGCGCGGAAACGTGTGCGGCTGATGTATTGGTCCGGACCCTTGATAACCAGATCCACCGAGCTGTCGAGCGCGGCACGATCCATCGGCTCGATCACCAGCATCTGGGGCAACAGGTGGGTTTCGAACTGAAACGCCTCCGCCGACACAGCCGCGGATACAGCCAGACCAAGACTCATTGCGGCAGCCAGGGCACCGCGGCGAAAAGGAAGGCGATTATTCATGATGTGCTCCTCGTGCATGTGGGCTTTCGGGCCCGGTTCATTGGAAGTCAGGATTGCGTCGCAGGCGCAGACCGGCGGTGAGCAGCAGTAGCAGCGCCATCAGCGCCATTACTGCGTGCCCGGTGGCGGGGACGGCCAGCACCGACAGCGTCGGGCCGCCCGGGTCGTTGATGATGCCGTCGTCGCCGCTGGCGTCGCCAAGTGCATTGTCGGCCAGCGTCAGGGTCCAGACGTTGCCGACGCGGGTCGCGCCGCCAAAGTCATACCATTGGGCGGTGCCGGCATCCCCCGGCGTGGCCGGACCAAACTTGAAGTACCGGTCGCTGAAGCCGGTCAGCCCATCGTCGAAGATCACGTCGATCAGCGCGTTCTCGCACGGCAGCGCGAATCCGACCAGACCAAACGGGAACACAAGATCAGCCGGCGGTGAACTGGCCTGGCTGGCCGGCGACAGCGCCACAACCTGATTCAACACGTCGCAGCCGCCGCGCGCGACGACGGTGATGAAAGTCCGGTCGTCGAACGACGGCAGCGACGCGACTTCGTCCTGGAGGCCATCTGGAATGCCGTCGTTATTGCCGTCGCCGCCGTTTGGCGCTTGTTGTTCGATCACGAACGGCACGCCGTCGCTGTCTTCGGTCACGGTGAGCGTGGCGGTGGCCGCCGGGCTGGCGCCGAGGGTCGAGTCCAGCGGGCTGGAATTGTTCACCCAGGCGCCGGGCTCGATGCCGGTGACATCGACCTCCACGGTACAGACGCCGGAGGCGGCGACGCTTCCGCCGGCGTAATCGATCAAGGTGCCGCCGTCGGGCGCGCTCAGCGTACCGCCGGTGCAGGTCGTTGCGGCGTTGGCCGGGGTTGCGATGCGCAGCCCGGCCGGCAATGGATCGTCGAAGGCCAGCGCGTCGGCGGAGACATCTTCGCCGCTGTTGTCGATGGTGAAGCTCAGTCGACTGATGCCGCCCCCCGGGATCGTGTCGGGCGCGAACGCCTTGGCGAAGTCCGGCGCAGCACGAACCGTCAACGTGGCGCTGGCCGGAGCGCTGCTGCCGAGACTGGAACTCAGCGCCGAGGTGGTGTTGACCAGCGCGCCACTCGCGGCGCCAACGACGGTCACCCGCACCTGGCAGCTTGCGCCCGCGTCGACGCTGCCGCCGGTGAGTTGCAGCGTGTCACCGTTGGCCGGCGCGGTCGCGGTGCCGCCGCAGTCGTTGACCAGGGCGGGCGGATCGGCGATCTGCATTCCGGCCGGCAGTACATCGTCGAAATCCAGCGCGGTGGCGTCGAGTTGAGCGGCGCTGTTGTCGATGGTCAGCGCCAGTTCGCTGGTTTGGTTCAGCAGCAAGACGTCCGGTGTGAAGCTCTTGCTGAACGCCGGCACGGGCGCGGGCTCAATGGTGATGCCGGCGCTGGCCGGATCGCTGACGCCGGAGCTTGAGTTGAGCGCGCTGGTGATGTTGGTCAGGGTCCCGGCCTCGAGAGCGCGCACATCCACCGAGATGGCGCAGGTGGCGTTGGCGGCCACCGACCCGGCGCTGAAATCGATCGCGCTGGTCCCCGGCGCGGCGGTGATCACGCCGTCGCAGGTCGAGCCGGGGTTGGCCGGGTCGGCGACGACCATGCCGGCGGGCAGAGGATCGCTGAAGGCCAGATTGCTGGCCGCCACCGTGCTGGCGCCGTTGTCGATCGTAAAGGTCAGCGTGGTAATTGCACCGGCCGGGATCAGGCTGGCGGCGAACGCTTTGGAAAACAGCGGTGGCGGTTCGATGACAAGCGTCGCCGAGACTGCTGGAGCGACTTCCAGACCGCCACTGGTCAAAGTCGAGCTGGTACTCGGGAAGCTGCCCGGATTCGCGCCGGCGGGAATTTGCACCACCACGCTGAACGAGCAGTTCGCATCGGCCGGGACGCTGCCGTTGTTCAGCGTCAGCACCCCGGCGCCGCTCAGGCTGGAGCCGGCACCACAGACGCCGTTGAGCGGCAGACCCACGCCGGCAAGCCCGGCAACCACGCTGCCTAGATTGTCGGAGAAGGCCAGGCCGTTGGCGGCGTTGGCGGGATCCGGGTTGGTGATGGTGTAGTCGAGGTTGACCGTGCCGCCGGCCACGCCTGGCTCGCTGAACGACTTCTCGAACCGCAGATTCTGAAGCTGCAGTTCGTCGCTCGCGGGGTCGCCGCTCACCGGCAGGCCGCCCAGCAGTCCGTTGACTTCGCTGGTGGTATTGGTCACGGAGCCGCTGGCCGGAAGACTGGCCGGGAGCTGAAGCGTGACGCTGAAGACGCACTGGCCCCCGGCCGGCAGCGAGCCGCCGCTGAGTGTAAGCAGACTCGTGCCCGCGAGTTCGGAACCCGCGCCGCAGGCGTCGACCAGCGGCAGGCCGGTCGCCTGTAGCCCGGAGAGTGCGGCGTTCAGATCGTCGGTGAACGCGATGTCTGAAACCGGCGAGGCGGCATCGAGGTTGTCCAGCGTGAATTGCAGCGTCACGCTGCCGCCGGGGCTCGCCGGATCGTTCAGGAACGCCTTGGCAAGTTGCAGGCGCAGGTCATCGACCACCAGCGTATCGTTGGCGGGCGGCAAGACCAGCGGGTTTCCGTCGACGGTCGCGGAAAGGTTGGAGGTGACGCTGATATACGAATCACTGATCGCACCGGCCGGTACCTGCAGATCAACATCGAACGTGCAGGTGGCGCCTGGCGCCAGCGCGCCGCCGCTGAACAGCAGAAATTGATTCGCCGATAAGCCCATCAGTTGCGAGCCGGCGCCGCAGGGATCGGTCGGCGGCAGACCGGTCGCGGCCAGCCCGCTCAGCGCGCCATCGAGATTGTCGGAGAACTGGATGGCCGTTGCGTTCGCGGTCGCGCTGTCGTTGCGCAGCGTGTAGCGCAGCGTCACGGCGCCGCCCGGCAGCGCCGGATCGTTGACAAACTCCTTTTCGAACGCCACGCTCGCGATATCCAGGGTGTCGCTGGCGGCGAGCCCGGTCGCGGTCTGGCCCAGCACCATCGCGGTCGGCGCTGACGTAGTGTTCGAATACGGCCCGGGCGCGACGTCCGTCGGTACCGTCAGCGTGACCCTGAAAGTGCATGCCTGGCCGGGCAGCAAAGTGGCGCCGCTCAGGGCCAGCGAAGAGATCCCGGAGATTTGCGAGCCCGTGCCGCAGACGTCGTTGGCCGGCAGCCCGATCGCGACAAGCCCGGCCAGCGTCGCGTCGAGGTCGTCGGTGAATGCGATGTCGGAGGCAACGGCGCCGGCGCTTTCGTTGTAGCGCAGCGTGAATTCCAGTTCAACCGGATCTCCCGGTTGAACCGGATCGTCGATAAACGTCTTGGTCAGCAGCGGAGGCGCCAGGATTTGCAGCGCCGCTTCGGCCGGATTGCCGCTGACGCTGTCGCCATCGACGACGCCGCTGATCGCGCTGGTAGTGTTAATGACGGTGGCGGGTGTGGCGCTGGCCGGCAAATCCACGCCAACCTGGAAGGTGCACGAACCATCCGCGGCCAGCTCGCCGCCGTCGACCAGAATCCCTTGACCGCCGGTCCCCAGAGGAACGATGCTGATGGATGATGAAGGTCCGCAGAACCCGGCTGCGGGAAGCGTCACCGGCAACGGAACGGGCAGGAAACTGGACAGTTCATCGGTAAAGGTCAATCCAGTGACGGCCGACGTCGTGCTGGTGTTCTCGATCGTGAATTCGATCGTGGTGGTGCCGCCGGACGGTGCAGGATTCTCAACGAAGGTCTTGGTCAGTCGCGGCGCGGCGAATACGAACAGATCGTCGCGCGCGATGTTCCCAAGAACCGGGCCGGCGCCAAAGTCCGCTTCGATAGCGGTAGTGGCGTTGGGATAGATTCCCGGGACGGCGTCGGTCGGGATCTGCAGCGTTACATCAAAGCTGCACTGGCTGCGCGGCGGAAGCTGCCCATCGGTCAGGCTGAGCACGGAGGTTCCGGACAGCGTCGAGCCCGCGCCGCAGACGCCGCCGGCCGGAAGGCCGGCGGCGACCAGTCCGGTCAGTGCGCTGTCGAGGTCATCGGAGAAATTGATATCGCTGGCCGTCTCGCCGCCGTTTCGATTCAGGATGGTGAATCGCAAGCTCACATTTTCTCCAGGCGGAAGCGGATCTTCGAGAAATTCCTTGATCAGCACGATGCTGCCGCCTTGCGAGTTCAGCGTCGCCGCCGCCCGTCCGCTCTCGGACGCGGCGCTGAAGATCGGCGCCGAGGTAAGCAAACCGCTGATATTGTCGAGTGCGCCGACGCCGCTGCTGACGACGTCGACTTCGATTGTGCAGGTTTCGCCAGCCGCGACCGCGGCGGCGTTTTCGCCTCCGCCTGATCCGAGGCTGATGACCGAGCCGCCGGGATCGGCGGTCAGAATGCCACCGTCGAATTCAAGCGGGAACGGGCTGGTCAAAGAGGCCTGGCAGGTGTTGCCGGCGTTGGCCGGATCGGCAACGACCAGGCCGGCCGGCAGTGAGTCGCTGAAGGCGATGTTGGTCGCCTCGTCGGTGTTCAGCGTGTTGTCGATGGTGAAGGTCAACTGCTGGCGCTGGCCAATCGTCGCGGTCGGGGTCGAGAAACTCTTGCTGAATCCCGGCCGGTCCGCGGCGATGATCAAATCGGCCGATGCCGTTCCGCTGTTGCCCTGGCTCGACGTCAGATCGCCGGTGACGTTGATATAAGTGGCTACAGCAGGGCCGGTCACCAGTACCCGGATTTCACAGCTCGTGTTTGCCGCGAGCGCGCCACCGCTGAAGGTGAGGGTGCTGCCGCCCGCCGGCGCATCCAGCGTGCCGCCAATGCAGGTCGAAGACGCGCCGGCCGGCGAGGCCAGCGTCAGTCCGGCTGCAAATGTATGGACAAATGCGAGATCCTCGACTGGCGAACCATTGGTTTCAGTGACGACATGGATCAGTTCCGCGGCGGTTCCCGGCCCAATCGTTCCGGGATCGAAATTCATGGTGAAGTCTGGTGGGACCAGACCGGCGCGCGTCGGTGACGCGGCGGCGATCAACAGCAGGCTCAGCAGGATAGCCGCACAAAACGCCCGGCCGGAGTTGAAAATAAAAGTGTCGAATCGGCTTTCGATCATTGCGCTCCACCAGCATTTGATGTTGTTCAGTTATTAGTGCCTTAGCGGTTCAGTTTTTCCGCCCGCCGATTCGCGAATCGCGGCTCACCGGATGTTGAACTGCCTGCGGAGGGGATCAGGGTGTTCAGGATTCCAATTATCCGGGCAAGTCTGAATCTATTTCAATGTCGATAATTTCCCGAGTTCGGCCATTACACAGCTTGATCCCTGATCACGAATCCTTTTATACGGACGCCGGATATGGTGTCGGTTGCCCGGCTCCGGCGGATACAAATGCATTCGACTCAATATAAAACGCATTCCGGATTTACCGGAGGACGTTTTTCTTGCAATCGTGGCGAGAAACGGCTCCCTTGTCGAATACTGCGAAAGCAACGCCCGATCAATGCTTTGCACTCGCATTATTCACGACGCGTCGGTCGCGAGACATCGTGAAAAAGGCAGATTCAAGACGTTCCCGCCGATACGCGACGATCATGTACATTGCGTGGTGGAATGTGATCCAATCCACGTCTCCTTCTTACATCGAGCTTATCACTATCCATGCCCGCTGAACAGCCCAGACCAAAAAGCCTTAATGCGCATGTGTTTCGGGAGCCGCAGTGGCTGCATCGCGCGCTTCTTATGGCGCTGATCGTGCCGGTTATGGCCGCGCCGACGGTCGGTCTGGCTGGAGCGGTTCGCGGACTCGGCGCGTTCGAATTCGTGCCGATGACTCTGGCATCGTTCAATCCATCGCCCGGAATGGGCACCGGCGTGGCAGTGGCCGACTTTGATGGCGA
Source organism: Wenzhouxiangellaceae bacterium (assembly GCA_035311685.1). Taxonomy (GTDB): domain Bacteria; phylum Pseudomonadota; class Gammaproteobacteria; order Xanthomonadales; family Wenzhouxiangellaceae. The sequence continues at coordinate 7,277 of DATGCS010000257.1, read as the reverse complement.
CGGCGATCCGGACATCTTCGTTCCAACCGGTGCCGGCAGCCCCAATCGATTGCTGCGGAACCGCGGTGACGGCAATTTCGATGAGGTTGCCAACGACTTCGGGCTGGATGACATGCGCCAGGCCCGAGCGGCGTTATGGGTGGACTATGACGGCGATGGCGATCTGGATCTGTTCGTGACCCGGGATTGTTTTGCACCTTTCCCGACCTATCCAGCGGCCGGATCATGCGCCGAGCGCGTGGTGTCGCTTTTCGAGCAGCGCGGTGGAGGCTTTGTCGATGTATCCGACGCCGCCGGCCTTTTTCTTGACGCCGGCGCGATTGCCGATGGGTTTCACGCCGGCGGTCTGTCGGCGGCTGACATCAGCGGCGATGGCTTGCCGGAGATCTATGCGGCGCGCTGGCAGGCGCGCGATGAACTGTACATCAGCGATACCTTGTTTTCTACCGGCAAGGGCGCAGGGTATTCGCTGGGCAGCGGCCTGACCGCGCTGGGCGACAGCCAGGCGGGGCATTGGCAAGGTCTCTTCCATGATTTCGACCGGGATGGCCGGGTGGATCTGATGGTCAATATCGATTTCGTCGCCAATCAGCTGTGGATGAATCGGGGGAGCCTGGTGCTGGAGAACATCGCCGCGACCGCAGGCGTTGATTCGGCCTGGAACGAAATGGGGCTGGCGGGTGGCGACTACGACAACGACGGCGATCTGGATTTGTTCGCCACAAATATTTTCGACTGGGTCGGCTCCTCGGCCGGCAGCCACAATCTGTTGCTGCGCAATGATTCAAGCTCCGGGCAGGTGATCTTCCACGAGCGCGCCGTCGAAGCCGGTGTCGACGACGCCGGCTGGGGCTGGGGCGCGGCATGGCTGGACGCCGACAACGACGGCGATCTCGATCTGGCCGCCACCAACGGCTATTGCCAGCCGGCTCCCGATTTCTGCGAGGCGCCTTATGACGCCGACCCGTCGAGGTTCTTCCTGCAAACCGAAGCGGGCGATTCGTTCTCCGAGATCGGGGTACAGGTTGGATTCAATGACACATTAACGGGCGGCGGTCTGGTTGCAGCGGATTTCGATGGCGACGGTCGGCTCGACCTGCTGCAGGCGGCGCTCGACCCGGCGACTGCCAGCAATCCGTGGTTACGCGAAGAACGCCTGACGCTTTATCTGAACCGCCCCTCCGCCGCCGGCGACGACGCATTCCTGATGGTGCGGCCGCGCATGGCGGGACCGAACTCACACGCGCTGGGTGCGGAGCTGCGGCTGGTACTGGACAATGGCCGGACGCTGACGCGCTGGATTCGAGCTGGAGAAAGCTGGATGAGCCAGGCGCCCTCCAGCGCGCATTTTGGCGTTGGTACGGCCGGCATCGAACGGTTGGAAATCGACTGGCCCTCGACACCGGATCGGCCGGGCGATACCAGCCTGATTTTAGCGCCCGGGGTGGACCGCGTGCTGGAAGTTGCCGGTCCCGAAGCGCTGTTCGTGGCGGGCTTCGAAGTCGGCGATTGATGCGGCGCCGCGCACTGGCGATGAAAGCCGCTCCTCTGAAGTAGCGGGAACCCGCGCATGACTTGCCGGTCCCGGATAAGCCCTCTCGATCAGGCTTCCTGGCAAATCTCTGATTAAAAAGCCAAGTTCGTCCCGGCCGACTACTCTTCCTCGGCTTGCTCCACGATAAGCCGATGCGCGGTGAGCCGCAGCGCGTTTATACGAATAAAGCCGCGCGCATCCTGCTGATCATAGCCGCCTGCAATGTCCATGGAACTGAGATCCGGATCATAGAGAGAACTCGGGCTCGAACGGCCCTCCACGATCACGTTGCCCTTGAACAGGCTAAACCGGACCTCCCCGTCGATCAGCGCGGAGGATTGCCGGAAGGCCGCCTCGATGAAGTCCATCTCGGGCGAGAACCAGAAGCCGTTGTAGATGATCTCGGCAAAGCGCGGCGAGAGCATGTCGCGCAGGCGCCGCACCTCGCGGTCCATCGCAATCCCCTCGAGTTCGCGCAGCGCGGCGTGGAGGATGGTGCCGCCGGGCGTTTCGTACACACCGCGCGACTTGATGCCGACAAAACGATTCTCGACGATGTCGATGCGGCCGATGCCGTGTCTTCCACCGATATCGTTGAGATAGCCGAGCAGCGCCACCGGATCGGTGATCTTCGTACCGTCGCCGAGGTGCTCGATTTCGACCGGCATCGCGTCCTTGAACCGCACGACGATCCGATCGTCCGCCTCCGGGGTATCCTCCAGCGCACGCGTGAGCTTGAACATGTCGGCCGGCGGCGCCGCATCGGGGTCTTCCAGCAGACCAGCCTCGTAGGACCTGTGCATGACATTCTCGTCGCTGGAGTACGGCTTCTCGGCCGTGGCTTCGACCGGAATGTCGTGCTCGGCGGCAAAGGCGAGCAGGTCCCGGCGGCCCTGGAAGCGTGCGAGGAACTCCGGATCCTTCCACGGCGCGATGACCTCGAGATCCGGTGCCAGCGCGGCAAAGGCCAGTTCGAAGCGGACCTGGTCGTTGCCCTTGCCCGTCGCGCCGTGGGCGAGCGCCGTCGCGCCCACCTTCCGGGCGACCTCCACCTGGCGCTTGGCGATGACAGGTCGCGCCAGCGCCGTGCCGAGCAAATACCGATTCTCGTAGACCGCTTTCCCGGCGATCGCGGGCCAGATGAAATCCGTGACGAACTCGTGCTGCAGATCCTCGACAAAGACCTCGCTCGCCCCGGTCGCGCGGGCCCGGCGCTCGATATCGTCGAAGTCTTCCAGTTGACCAACGTTCGCAACAAAGGCGACAACGTCATAGCCCTGCTGAAGGAGCGTCTTGAGAATGCAGGCGGTATCGAGACCACCGCTATAGGCGAGGACGACTTTTTTCCGGGGCATGATGTGCTACTCGGCTTGGTGCGATGATGAGAGGATAAAGCAGCGGCGCGCACAAGAAACGGGTACGTGCCAGGCTGTCACTCACCGGCGTGCGTTGAAAGGTGAGCTTTTTGGCAGCGTCAGTTCCGGGTCAGGGCAAAACTCAGCAGCCAGCGGCGCCCGCGCTCGATCCTGGAAACCCGGCCGGAACAAAATGATGCGCCCGAACAGGTTGAAGATGTTCCTTTCACAGCTGAATTCACCGCCCGATTCGGGCTTGACCAGCACGCAGTTGAGCTTGTACAGACGACCCTCGGACACCATGTCTACGTGAGGTTCGATCCTGTGGCCGACCGAATAACGGACCAGGTAGACACTCAGGCGTCTGGACTGGAAGAGAACCCGGTTTTTGACCTTTCCTTGCATTGCGTACCTGTTCGCTCCTGAGAAGTAATTCCCTATATTGTCGGCGACGCGACCGGCAATTGAAAGTAGCCAAGCGATTTTCAGATGGAATAATGAAATGAGTGTCCGTGGTTGGCATTCCCGACCTCGGAGTTCTGGAGCGCCAGCTGCCCTTGAAATCGTGCTTGATAAGCGATCTCTGCCTGGAATATCGCTGAGGCTCTCAAACTTTTGGAGGCTCCGGTAAGCCGGTACGGTTCACCTCCGATCAAACACCTCTCCTCGGTGTGGATCCGAGGAGAGGGTTGGCGTGTGCTTCGCGCACCGCGCGAGGGTTCTTTGCCGGGCCGGCCGTTTCGAAGTCGCTTCGGCGTCAATGGCCACGATGGCCGACTGGTCGGGCGCGTGCCGTCTGTACCCTTGGTCAGCAATCGGCCGAAATCGACCCGGCATGGATTCCGGACGAGTAACGGTTCCGGATTCACGGGCCGGTCAGTCAGCATCGGGGCGCGCAATAAGCGCTTGCAGGATGCGACAGGCATTGGCTTCGCTGTTGACCAGGTCCGCTGCGCGGAGTTCGGCCGGCGCAATGGCGGCGAGACGCGCAAACAGATTGTCGCTCAGTTCCCACAGCTTGTCCGTTGTCGATACCGTGCCGACGGCACTCTCCGGCAGATCAAGGACCGAAATGCGTTGACCGAATTTAGCCTCGGCCCAAGCAAGGTCATCCGCCATGTTGGCAAAGAGGCGGCGATAAATCTCCTCCGAGAACGACAGGTGCAGGTCCAGGTCGACGATCTTCATGAGTTTGCCGTGAAGCCGCTTGAAGTCGCCGGTGGTCAGACCGCCCTTGCCGCTGGTCGCCCTGTGGCGGTGGACCAGGTACATTAACTGGATCAGCTCGAACGGCAGGGTTTCGTTCTCGACGGCAATGCTCTTGCCATCGACAGGAATGCCCAGCTTGCCGCAGAAGTCGTTGACGACACAGCCCCGCTTAAGGCGGTCCCGGGCGAACAGCGAAATGTCGACGTTTGACTCGCCGAACACTTCATAGAACTTGGCAAATTCGGCGCGGTACGAATAATTCGGTCGACCGGCGATGACACCGTCGATGTCTTTGGTGTCGCCCTGGAACTTCAGCGCCTGCTGACAGATGCTGGGAATCAGTCCAGCGGCGGGACGGGCGTATCCGATCACGCGGATATGGCTGAAATGCAGGCGAAGTCGATTACGCAGCCGGGTCAGTTCCTCGACGTTCAGGTTGGTCATTCCCTCGCCGGACAGGATGAGCCGGCGCTGGCCGGCCCGGCGGAGGTTCTGCGCGAACTGAGCGCGATAGATCGCTTGCAACGCAATATTCGCCATGTGCCTGAAGGGCGCCGAGTGGCCATAAAACGGGATGCGCAGGCGCGAGGAGAACAGCAGCCAGAGCGGATATGAGTGGTTGCCGCGCGTTTTGAAAAAGTCGGCATACAGGAGGGAATCGTCCTGATAGCCCTCGAGGAAAGTCTGGATCGAGGTCGAGCCTGTCTTGTGGCCACCAATGTGGAGGATGCAGGTAGTCACGAGATCGGGCAACTCAGATCAGATAATCGGAGTTTTGATCCATATAGGACTCCACTGGTGTGCCAAAAGATTTGCATCGAGACATATCGTTACATATCTATCTTCAGAACGGAGCCGGTCTTTTCCGGCGAACTCCTTGACCGCGTCCAGAAATTCGGGGGGACAGCATACTGAATACCAACCATCAACCCGCTTCTCTCTGAGCAACTCCTTCGAACCTTTGAGTTCTTGATGAGAGACTAACTCCGTCGTCAATCCTGCTGCTGCAGTGCTTGAACCGGCGACCGCTGTCGCAAAAAACACGGTTCCGACCAGCCGGGCGGAAAGGGCGCTCGATATTGCTGCGGTTTCGCCATGCGCCGAGTATAACGATTCAACGCCTCGGGCAATTCCTGCCGCTGGTCCAGGCGGGTGCCGCGACCGGCTCAAATCGGCCACTGCTCCAGCCGGTAGGCCGAGTCCCAGAACATCCACTCCAGCCGGGTCGACTCGAAGAACGCCTGGGCCATTCGATCCCGCTCGGCCGGACCGGTCGCCGCGGCCGCTTGCTCGGTCAAGTCGATTGCCCGGTCCACCGTCGCCGAGAAATCCGCGCCAGCGTAGGTATCGATCCAGTCCTGGTAAGGATTCGGAGCGGCCGCCCGGGCGTGGATATGCAAGCCTACTTCGCGGTAGATCCAGAAACACGGCAACAACGCCGCGCAGGCCACCGGATAGCTTTCGCCGGCCGCTGTCGACAGCAGGAAGTGCGTGTAGGCGAAACACGCCGGCGATTTCGGCACGTCCACGAACGTATCGAAACGCTGGAGAAACGAGTTGTGCAGCGCCTGCTCCACGGCCACCGCCTCGCCGGCGAATTCGAGGAAAGAACTCAGGGCGTCGCTGTCCGGCGCACGCGTTCCTGTGACGGCCAGGGCCCGGGAAAAATCAGCCAGATACATCGAGTCCTGCTTGACGTAGAACGCGAAGCGATCCTTGCTCAATTCTCCGTTGCACAACTCCACGTTGAAAGGCAGCTCCAGGATCGACTCGTAGAGCGGGCGGTTTTGTTCCCAGAGCGTCTCCGTGAAACACATAGATGAATACTCCACTCGCTGTAAGAAGACTTGGATTCAATCAGGCATTTTCTCAAAAACGAAAATACCCCAGGTCAGAACCCCGTTACGGCCGCCTTCGACCCAATGGGCCAGGCCGGACTTCATCCGCTCGATATAATCGTCGTTCATGCCCTTCTCGCGCAGGCTCTCGGCCTTCTCGATCAGGACTTCCCGGACGCGCTCGTAATGCCGGGCCAGCTGATCGGGGCGCTCCTCGAAGGCAATCTCGCGCATTCCCGACGCTGAAAGCGTACTTCCGTAAAACGCAGGCGAAGCCAGCGAGCTGAGGTGAAGCCGGTCGTAGATGGCCTGCAAGGAACTCGACGATGCGTCGTCGGCCTGCATGGGGTCGGTGAAGACGAATCGCCCCCCGGGCTTCAGTACGCGAGCGGCCTCCGCGCAGACCTTGTCGCGATCGCCGGAGTGGAGGATGGCTTCTTGCGACCAGGCCAGATCGAAACTGGCGTCGGGGAAGTCCAGTGAAGCGAAGTCACCCTCGACGACATCGATTCGATCGTCCAGGCCAGCTTCGCGATTCATTTGACGATTACGGTCATTTTCAACGTCGCTCAGGTTAAGTGCGACGCACTGCGACCCGATGTTTTCGGCAATGTAGCGCATCGACCCGCCATAGCCTGCACCAAGATCAATTACGCGGCTACTCGGTGTCAACACGCCGGCCAGCTCCACCATTCGCTGCACGGTGCGCCGGCTGGCAGCGGCGATCGATTCGTTTTCGGAATCATACAACCCGACATGAATGTCTTCGCCGCCCCAGACCTCCCGGTAGAAGAGGTCGCCGTCTGTGCTGTTGTAATAATCACGCGCAATCTGGACGGCATCGGAATCGCTATGGTCGCTCATCGGGATACTCCTGGCTGAATTACGGTTATTGTAAAGCCACTCATCGGTACGAACAGGGATCAGAAACGGGGTCTACCAGCGAAATTGCAAATCGGTTTGGGGGGGGATGGTTTTTTCTGTTCGAGCGAACCGGAAACCGGCCACTGATTCTCTCTGCCACGTCCGAGCTCAAGATATCTTCACCGTCCAGAGCGAGGCCCGCCACTATGCGTTCGATGGCAGCCCCCTTCGTCCTTATACAAGCAGCGCTGTTCAACTCCGATGGATCAGTCTTTGGGATGCCACTTGTCGTCATCGCCTTTTTGATATTCTTCCTTGACCGCACCCCATGCGGCAGCGTGTGCGCGTGATTCCTCATCGTATTGCTTATAAGCGCTGTTGAACGTCTCCTTGTAGATGTCCTGTGCGTGCGGCACGTTGCTCAGCGCCTTGCGCACGCTTTCCGGCAATTCTTCACGTTTACTGTAAGGCATGGGG
>DATGCS010000256.1:0-4534 GCA_035311685.1 Wenzhouxiangellaceae bacterium | reverse complement strand
GCGGCCGAGTAAATCGTCCAGACTTCTCGCGTTGCCGTCGGCGTCCTGCAGGCGGAAATCGCCCAGCGGCGCGACCGGTGATACAAGTTCACCGTGTGCCTTTTCCGGCGCTGCACGCCAATCCACCCATTCGGAGTGCAGTAGTACCGCGAGCAGCATGGGCGTGAAAAACAGCGCGAACAGCGCGATCAGCGTCATCTTGCTTTTCATGTTCGATTGCTTCCGCTTTGGTTGGGACCGGGGACGGTCATGCCGGTTTCGAATAAACCGGACAGCCCGGGTTTCTTTCAGTGATATCGTCTGCGTGCCTGACGGATTGTCAGCACCAGCCAGATTGCGGCAACGACAATAGCGATCGACGTCCAGGTCATCGCGTAACCGATGTGTCGATCCGGGCCGAACGTGACCACTCTCCAAGGATCTCCGGTGAGGTGTGCCGGGTGTTCCGGTTCGAGCTGGATCACGGCCGGCTGCAGGTCGTCACCAAAAATTTCAGCGAGCCCGCCATGATCGAAATAGGTCACCAGCAAAGGCCAGTCTTCGTCGCGCGGAATTTCGGTCTCGCCCAGACGAATACCGGTACCCGGTGGCGTATTCAGGACACCCTGTATTTCAGCCTCACGATCGCCGGCTTTGCGGTTGTCAGCCGACGGTTCGCTCAACCCCGGATTCGGCAGTCGCGCAGTGCGTGCCGGCCAGGCCGCCCACCCGCGATTGACCAGAAAGAGCCGACCATCCGATATTCGAAGCGGCGTCAGGACGTGTACCCCGGTGCGCCGGTCACGAACCCTGTTATCGAGAAGGATTTGGCGACTGGAATCCCAGATTCCAACCCCTGAGATCGGCTGTGGAAGCGAGTAGGGCCGCTTGAGCGTTTCGAGGTGCACCGTCGCCCGGTCATTCCATCGCTCGATGATCTCGCGCTTGTCTTCGGCGCGATCTACCTGCCACTGCGCCAGCCAGGTACAGCCGGCGATGACGGCAAGGGCGGTCAGATGCGGAATGCCGTTGCGTATGCTCAATGATTTGGCCCTGATTTTTCAGCTACAGAATGCGGTGCCTGCTCGCACCGAGCCGGTCATGTACAAGCCGGGTTGACGACGATCCGTTACGATACGAACTCATTTTCAAGACTCCACCGCCGTGCTCACTAAACTAGTCATCATCGCTTTCATGCTGGCAATACTGTACAGCCTGGGTTCCAGTTTCTATTTTCTGATTCACGACAAAGGTGAAGGCGACCGGACAGTCCGGCGTTTGAGTTGGCGGGTTGGTTTGTCGCTGCTGCTGGTGCTGTTGCTTTTTGCCGGTTTCAAGCTGGGGATCATCGAGCCCCGCGGCGTCAATCCGGTGACCTATCCGGTCCAACAGCAAGCGCAATGAGCTGAAATCCGGCAGTCCCTCCGGGCTGCCGGCGGATCAGGTCAGGACTGAGAAAGCGCCGACAGCACGTGTTCGGCACTGGAAACCTGAAACTCGCCGGGTGCCTCGATCAGCACGTCGACAACTTCACCGTCGCGTACGATCATGGCGAAACGCTGTGCGCGCTGACCCATGCCGAAGGCGCGACCGTCCATCTCGAGCGCGAGTGCCTGAGTGAAGTCCGCGTTGCCGTCGGCTGCCATCATGATCTTGTCTCCGACGCCGGCGCTCTTGCCCCAGGCGTCCATAACGAACACATCGTTGACCGCCATGCAGACAATCCGGTCGACGCCCCTGGCAGCGATTTCGTCGGCGTGTTCAACGAATCCCGGCAGGTGCTGGGCCGAGCAGGTCGGGGTGAATGCACCGGGAACGGCGAACAGCACGGTGGTGCCTTCAGCCATGAGTTCAGCCGCGTCAACGGGACTGGGTCCCTGTTCGGTCATCAGCGTCAACTGAGCGTGCGGAACGCGATCGCCTTTTGAAATCGGCATTAATCAGCCCTCCAGCGCGTGGTTGATGGCGGCGACCAGTGTCTTCTTGTCGATCGGCTTGGTCAGGTAGGCGCTTGCACCCTGACGCATGCCCCAGATCCGGTCGGTTTCCTGGTTTTTTGTGGTCACGAAAATCACCGGGATATTGGCAGTCTCGGCATTCTTGGAGATCTTGCGTGTGGCCTGGAAACCGTTGAGATCCGGCATCACCACATCCATCAGGATCAGGTCGGGAAGATGATCGATTGCAGCCTGAACCCCTTCTTCGCCCCCGCTGGCCTTGATTGCTTCGTGACCTTCGCCTTCGACGATCTTGGATAGCGAATACAGGTGTGTCTCCGAATCGTCGACGATCAGCACTTTGGCCATGGGTACTCCCTTTTTAATTGGTCTGTTTGCCGAAGGACTATACTACAAAAATTGCCCGAATCGAAGCCTGGCCGGCCGCTCTCGGCGGCGTCCTGTCAGGCGCCAACACGTACAACGACCCGGCCGAGCGAGCCGCCCTCCAGTGCGGTTTCAAAGTGCGGCCCAAGGCCGTCCAGAGGCGCTTCCGTATTCTCGATCCGGTCCAGGTGCGCCGGTTTCCAGGCGTCGGCCAGGCGCGCCCAGAGTTCCCGGCGAATGGCGTAAGGGCAGCCTGCGGAGTTAATGCCCAGCAAGCCGATGCCGCGGATGATGAACGGCATCACCGTGGTCTTGACGCCGATGCCGCCGGCCATTCCGCAGGAAGCGATCGATCCCCAGGGTTTGATGACCCGGGTCAGTCCGGACAGCATGTCGCCGCCCACATTGTCGATGGCCCCGGCCCAATGCGTCGAATCCAGGGGTTTTTCGCTCCAGTACAGTTCGTTTCGGCTGATGCACTGCTTCGCGCCCAGCGAACGCAGCCACTCGAACTGCTCGACCTTGCCCGAGATGGCGTGCGCCTCGTAGCCAGCCCGCGTGAGGATGTCGATTGCAATCGAGCCGACACCACCCGAGGCACCGGTGACCACGATCGGCCCCATGTCCGGCGTCTGTCCGTTGGCTTCCATGCGCCACAGGCTGAGCGCGGCTGTGAAACCGGCGGTGCCGAGCAGCATGGCCTCGCGAAGCGACAAGCCTTTCGGCAGTGGCACCAGCCACTTCGACGGCACTCGCAGATATTCGCTGTAGCCGCCGTCGCGGGTCTCCGAGAGCCCGCAGCCGGTAATCAGGACCTCGTCGCCTTCTTTGAATGCCTTGTTTTCAGACTGGACCACCGTACCGGCGGCATCGATGCCGCCGTTGAGCGGGAATTCCCGCAGGATCTTGCCCTTGCCGGTGCCCGCCAGCGCATCCTTGTAGTTGATGCCGGACCATGCCACACGGATGACGACGTCACCCTCGGACTGGTCGTCGATGGTCTGCTCGACGATTTCGGCGCGGTAGCCGTTTTCATCGTCGAAGATGCGGAGGGCTTTGAACGTATCTGGAACGTTGGCGGACATGGCGGCGGTCTTCGATTCGGGATTCGAAAAGGATAACGGTTTCCGGTTTCCGGGTTCGGGTTTCCGGAGAGGCGGAGGTCGGCGTCGGAGGTCGGAGATGAACCCTTCGCCGGCGAGGCCGGCTCCCACACCCGTAGCCGGTGCTGCGGCGGCCCTGGCTCCGAGCTTGCTACGGGTGTGGGAGCTTGCCTGCAAGCGAAGATTTTCCAGAAACCGGAAACCGGAAACCCGCTGCGCCACGGGCGCGGCCTAGTTCGCCTTGTGAATCGCCCGTTTGTCGACCGAAAGTGCGGCTTCGTGCACGGCTTCCGACAGCGTCGGGTGGGCGTGGACGATGCGCGCCAGGTCTTCGGCAGATCCATTGAATTCCATGGCCACCACGACCTCGCCGATGAATTCGGACGCCTGCGACCCCACGATCTGGCAGCCCAGTAGCTCGTCGGTTTCGGCGTCGGCCAGTATCTTGACCTGACCGACCGAGTTGCCCATCGCCAGCCCGCGGCCGGTCGCGGCGAACGGGAAGGCGCCGGTGCGGTATTCGATGCCTTCCGCTTCGAGTTGAGCTGCAGTCTTGCCGACCCAGGCGATTTCCGGGTCGGTATAGATCACCCACGGCACTGTCTCGAGGTTGATGTGGCCGGCCTGGCCGGCAATCGATTCGGCCACGGCAATCCCTTCCTCGGAAGCTTTGTGCGCCAGCATCGGACCGCGTACGAGGTCGCCGATGGCCCAGATATTCTCGGCGCTGGTTCGGCAGTGGCCGTCGACTTCGATCTGGCCGCGGTCGGTCAACTCGACACCACTGTCGTCGGCCACCAGGTTGTCCGTTGCCGCCTTGCGCCCCACGGCCACCAGCAGGCGATCGAACACTTCCTCATGGTCGTCCTTGCCGTCGTTGTAGCTGAGCTTGACCTTTCCGTCGGAGACTTCGGCGCCGCTGACCTTGCAACCCATGCGGATGTCGAGCTTCTGTTTCTTGAATTCCCGCTGGGCGACCTTTGCCATGTCGCGGTCGATCGCCGGCAGGAAGTCGTCAAGGGCTTCGAACAGCACGGTCTCGGAGCCGAGACGGCTCCAGACGCTGCCCATTTCGAGGCCGATGACGCCGGCGCCGATCACGCCGAAGCGTTCCGGCACTTCGGGAAT
>DATGCS010000255.1:0-8290 GCA_035311685.1 Wenzhouxiangellaceae bacterium | reverse complement strand
GAGTTCGGTCAGGTTGTTCATGAAGAAAAGCTCCGTATTTCTTGTTTGAATTGATGCAGCGGCAGTGCGACGTCAGGCTGTGGCCTGCTTCGAAGCGGTGCCCAGCAGCGCCGACTTGCGCACCAGCGATTCGAGAATCCGTGAACCGTGTTCGATCATCGCTGCCGGGTCCGCGTGGCCGATTTCGCCGGCCAGTCTTTCCAGGCATAGCTGACCGCTGATTCCGGAATTTTCTTGCAGCAATTCGAGCAGCCGACCGGTCACAGCGTTGATCTGCATCCTGCCGACTCCGTCATCGGGCTTGCGGAATATGGCCAGCACGAGCTGTTTCGGTTCTGTCGGCGGCTTGCCGGCCCGGATTTTATGCACCGGCCACTGGTACTGCGCAAGTTTTAGGGTCGGGTTGACGATCGGACGGCCGACGAGCAGATCGCCGTGCGGATCGGCCGACACTTCGGCCGGCTCGGCTTCGTCGTTGCGCACGCTGGTGGCCAGAAACTGCCAGTGGCATATTTCCGCCAGCCAAGGCCAATCTTGATAGTGCTCCGGATGGTCGCCCAGGAAACGCACGAATTCACGGCCGATTTCAGGAAACAGCGGGGTGGTGGGGCGATGCTCGACCATGAACGCCCGAATGATTGCGCGCCAGCGGTCGTCGGGCACGGTCTTGCGGGCGATCGGGAAATTCTTGCCGAACAGGCTTGAAAGATTGTTCAGAAACAGTCGGCGATAAATGGCCAGCCGCCTGTCCTCGATGCCGGCCGGCGCCGGGTTGTTTTCGGGGTCGCGGATATGGTCGGCGAATTGCTTTTGCAGCGCCGCGAGCGCTTCAGGAGGCGTGGGCATACCGGATCGGTGTGTTTTGATAGCCTGCCTGCATCCGATTGATGGTATGGACCTCTTCCATCAGTTCTTCGACGGGTGGAAAATTGAAATCGCGTTCCAGCAACGTGGGCACGGGCCCCAGTCGGCGGTATGCCGCATCGAGGAGTTTCCAGACCGGGTCGATCACATCGGCGCCGTGGGTGTCGACGATCAGGTCCTCGGCTTCGTTGTAGTGCCCGGCGACGTGGATATAGGCCACCCGTTCGGCCGGCAGCCCTTCGAGGAACTGCATGGCGTCGTAGCGGTGATTGACGCTGTTGACGTAGATGTTGTTGACGTCCAGCAACAGGTCGCAGTCGGCGCGTTCGAGCACCGCGTTGATGAATTCCAGCTCGCTCAGCTCGTAGCCGGGCGATGCGTAATACGAGATGTTTTCCACGGCCATTCGCCTTCCGACAAGATCCTGGGTCTGGCGGATGCGTCCGGCCACCCAGTCCACCGCTTCCTCGGTAAAGGGAATCGGCATCAGGTCGTACAAATGTCCATGCTCCGAACAGTAACTGAGATGCTCGGAATAAATCTTGATGTCGTGCTCGTCGAGAAATCTGCGCGTGCGGCGCAGGAAGGTCTCGTCCAGCGGTTCGGGCGCGCCCAGCGAAAGGGAAAGCCCGTGGCAGACGAACGGCTTGCGCTCGGTCCACTGCCGGAACTTCCGGCCGCGAATGCCACCGACGCCGATCCAGTTCTCCGGGGCGACTTCCATGAAGCCCAATGGCGACAGGTCGGCCTGCTCAAGCGGGCCCAGGAGGGCCCGCCTGAGACCGAGTCCCGCGCCCGAGATCGGGAATCCAGGGAATCTTGCGGTACTCATTACTTAAGATCCTTATGCGAAAAGGATCAGGCTACGCCGCAGGAACCTTCACCGCAGCTGCCTTCGCCGCACGAACCTTCCTTGTCGTCGCCTTCGCCGCAGCTGCCTTCGCCGCAGGAGCCTTCGGAGTCGTCGCCTTCGCCGCAGCTACCTTCGCCACAGGAACCTTCGGAGTCGTCGCCCTTGTCCTTGTCTTCGCCACACGAGCCTTCGCCACAGGATCCTTCCTTGTCTTCGTCGCCCATGCCGAGATTCTGCGACAGCGAACCGGCTTCCAGATCATCGGCCTGGAACGGGTTGGCGGTTTGGTCGGCCGCGATGGCGGCGGTTGCGAACGATGCGCCGGCTACGGCGCCGATTGCGGTAACGAGTTGCGTTTTCTTAAGCATTTCAATAGCCTCCAACAGCATTGATAATTTGTTTATCGGGCCACGTGACCCATTTCCGGCGCGCGGCAAGCGCGCTTGTCCGATTGGACCGGGAGGCGAGTTGATTTCTTTCGCCCATCCGGCAACCAGGGCATGATTGATACCACAGCAGCTGTGTGAATTACAACCTGCCATTGGCACATGCGGCCGGTCGCTCAGCTTGCGAGGCGTTTCTTGTCGGGAAAATTGCAGAGGTCGAACACCGGACAGATGCCGCACATGGGTTTTCGCGCCTTGCAGGTATAGCGCCCGTGCAGGATCAGCCAGTGATGCGCGTGCCTGAGATATTTTTCGGGCGTGCGCTTGATCAGCGCCCTCTCGACCGCCAGCGGCGTCTTGCCCGGGGCGAGCCCGGTGCGGTTGGCGACGCGGAAGATATGCGTGTCGACGGCCATGGCCGGCTCGCCGAAGGCGGTGTTCAGCACGACATTGGCGGTCTTTCGGCCGACGCCCGGCAGGGCTTCCAGCCCCTCGCGGTCATTCGGCACTTGCCCGTCGTGCTTTTCCACCAGCGCCTTGCAGGTGGCCATGATGTTCTTCGCCTTGCTGTTGAACAATCCGATCGTGCGGATGTGCTTCTTGAGGCCTTCCTCGCCCAGCTCGAGAATCTCTTCGGGAGTATTGGCCACAGGAAACAGCCGTCGGGTCGCCTTGTTGACGCCCACGTCGGTGGCCTGCGCCGACAGTATCACGGCGATCAGAAGCTCGAATGTCGACGCGTATGCCAGTTCGGTGGTCGGCTCGGGGTCGAGTTCCTGCAGCCGGCGAAAGAACTCCGCGCGCTTTTCGGGGTTCATCGGACGGCTCATGCGGCTTGCGGACGCGTCTGTGCCGCGGCTTCGGTGCGTTCTGCGCGACTGCGGATAATACGGTTTCTTGCCGCCACCATCAGTCCAAGCCCGATGAACGCGCCGGGCGGAAGCACGGCGAGCAGCAACCCTGTCTGCTGCGGCAGGAACGTGATCTCCAGCGTGTGCGCCCAGTCGCCGAGCAGCAGATGGGCGTCGGCCATCAGCGTACCGTGGCCGATGAGCTCCCGGCCCGCGCCCAGCACGATCAATACGGCGGCAAAACCCGTCCCCTGGGCCAGCCCGTCTACCAGCGCATCGCCGATGGGTCGGCGCGAAGCGAATGCCTCGGCCCGGCCGAGGATGGTGCAGTTGGTAACGATCAGGGGAATGAAAATGCCCAGCGTTTGACTCAGACTCGAAAACCAGGCCTGCATCACCAGGTCGACCACGGTGACCAGCGTGGCGATGACCAGCACGAAGACCGGAATCCGGATTTCGGGCCGGATGACGCCGCGCATCGCCGATACCGCCAGGTTGCTGATCACGAGCACGAACAACGTTGCCAGACCCAGGCCCAGCCCGTTGACTGCCGTGCCGGTCACCGCCAGCAACGGGCACAGCCCCAGAAGCTGCACCAGGCCCGGGTTGTTGTCCCAGAGCCCCTGTCGCCAGATTTCCAGGTTGCCTGATTTCATTGCTTGCCTTTATCTTCGGATCCGGAACTCGATGCGCTCGATTGCGCCTCGAGTTCGAATGCATTGTCGCGGTTGGCCGAGTACCAGGCAAGTACGTTCCGAACGGCCTCGATCACAGCCGCCGACGTGATGGTGGCGCTGGACAGCGTGTCGAACGCACCACCGCGCCGATCGGCGGCCCAGGCCTCGGCCGGGGGAGCGCCGAGCGACTTGCCCGTGAACTGCCGGAGCCAATCCGTGCGCTTCAATTCGATCTTGTCCCCCAACCCGGGGGTTTCGCGATGTTCGAGGATGCGAACGCCGATCACCTCGCCGTCCGGCTCGATGCCGACCAGCAGCCGGATGTCGCCGCTGTATCCGTCCGGTGTGGTCACGTCGGCCAGCAAAGCGACCGGTTCGCTTTCCATGCGGGCGCGATAAATGGTCGACGGTGACGAAAGCCCGGAAATCCAGGCGCTGAACCTGTCTTCGATGAGTTCGTTGTCGTACCCGGATTCCGGCACCAGCTGGTTCAGCGTGGCAAGCGCCTGTCGCTGCTGCTCGCTGGCGATCCGGTCGCGCGTGGCCAGGTGCACGCTGGAAAGCAGCGCGGCGGCCAGGAGCCCGATCAGGCCGAGCGTGAGGAGGGTCTTGAGCATGGTCGACGCGTTGCGGGAACGCGGGAATTATCGCACGACCGGGGTTGTTGGCTGGTTGATGACAAGGCGGGTTCGGGTTTCCGGTTTCGGGTTTCCGGAAAGTCAAAGGCAGAGCCGAAGGTCGGAAGTCGGAAGTCGGAAAAACCGGTTTCGAATTCTTCGGCGACTGACGACTGACCACTGTTTTTCCGGAAACCGGAAACCCGAAACCGGGGTTTTCAATGCCCGTATGTTCTGGGCCGAGTCAATCGGTCGATCAGCGGGACTGCCATGTTCATCAGCAGCACCGCGAACGCCACACCGTCGGGATAGCCGCCGAAGCGTCGGATCGCCAGCGTCAGAATCGCGACGCCGGCGCCGAACAGCAGGCGCCCTTTCATGGTCGAGCAACCGGATACCGGGTCGGTGGCGATAAAGAATGCAGCCATTACCAGGGCGCCTGAGAAGATGTGTTGCAGCGGCGATGGATTGATATCCGGCCCCATCAGCCACATCGGCACCGTGACTACCACGACCGTGGCCAGCAGCGCGACCGGCACGTGCCAGGAGATGACCCGACGGTAGACCAGCCAAAGACCGCCCAGGGCGTAGAAGTTGGCGATCCATTCCCAGCCCAGGCCGCCGAAATCGCCGAAGATTGGGGCATCACGGATCTCGGTCACCAGGCGATTTTCGGCTACACCGGTCTTGAGCGCGTCCAGCGGCGTGGCCTGGCTGAGCGTATCCCAGGAAAGCGATTCGGGCAGGCTGCCGGTGAAGATTGCATGCGCGGTTTGCCAGAGCCCCGGCAAACCCGGCGAGAGCTGGCGCGGCGCCAGCCACTGCGAAAGGTCCAGCGGAAAGGTGACGATGACCGCGGCAAAACCCACCATGGCCGGGTTGAACAGGTTGTGGCCCAGACCGCCGTAAAAATGCTTGGCCACGACAATCGCGAACAGCATGCCGGTGAAAGCGATCCACCAGGGCGCCAACGGGGGTATGCACAGCGCGAACAGGACCGCCGTGACGACCGCACTGTAGTCGGACAGGAACGGTCCCAACGGCCGTTGGCGCAGCTTGAGCATAGCCGCTTCCAGGGCCAGAGCGAAACCCGTGGCCAGCGCAATCTGGAACAGAATCCCAAGTCCAAAGAACCATAGATGTGCCGCGATGGCGGGGATCAGTGCATACAGCACTTGCTTCATCACCCCGGAAACCGTGCTGATCGGGGGGATGTGAGGCGCGCCGGCCAGCATCACCTTCATTGGTCTGCGTCCTTGTCCGATTCTGTGGACCTGGACTGTGCACGCTCGATCGCAGCCTGCACTTCGCTTCTGGCATCACCGCCGGATTTCAGTTTCCGTTCGCGCTGCTCGCGTTTCCGACGTCGCTCTTCCTTCTCTTCGGTGATGCGTTTTTCGCGCGCCTCGAAGCGTTGCCGGGCCTTTTGCGCCCGAGCGTCTTCGATGCCACGCTCGCGCAGCACCCCCTTGCCGTGGCGGTACCAGTCGACCAGCGGGATATGGCTGGGGCAGACGTGGGCGCAACAGCCGCATTCGATGCAGTCGAACAGGTCGAGCGAATCGGCCTCTTCGTGGCTCTCGGCCTTGAGATACTTGTAGAGTTCCTGTGGGAGCAGGCTGGCCGGGCACACGCGCACGCATTCGCCGCAGTTGATGCACGGCATCACGGGTTGTTCCCGGCGGGTGTCCTGTCGCCGGAGCACCAGGATGCAGTTGGAGCCTTTGGTGATCGGAATCCGGTCCGAGGCCAGCGGCAGACCGGACATCGGGCCGCCCAGCACCAGGCGTTCGATATCGTCATCTACGCCGCCGGCGGCCGCGAGCAGATTGCTCACCGGCGTGCCGAGCAGCGTCAGCAGGTTGCGGGGATGCGCTATGCCCGGCCCGCTGACCGTAACGATCCGCTCGATCAGCGGCTTGCCCTCGATGACGGCGTCCCTTGCCGCCGCGGCAGTGCCGACGTTGAGACAGACCAGTCCAAGGTCCTGCGGCAGGCCGTCGTGCGGCACTTCTGCGCCGGTCAATACCTGGATCAGCTGTTTCTCGCCCCCTTCGGGATAGACGGTCGTGACCTCCACGATACGGCAGATATCGTCCGGGTCATGTTCGGCAAGCGCCCGGCTCAAGGATTTGTCAACCGCGCCCATCTGGTCTTCTATGGCGATGACGACCTTGCCGGCGCCCAGCGCTCGGGCCAGAATCAGGCCGCCCTCGATGATGGCGCCGGGACGTTCGCGCATCAGCATCTCGTCGCAGGAGATATAGGGTTCGCATTCGGAGCCGTTGAGGATCAGCGTATGGACTTGCGCCCAGTCGCCGCGCAGTTTGGCCGCGGTCGGGAACATGGCGCCACCCAGTCCCGCCAGTCCGGCGGCGCGTATGTGTTCGACCAGGTCGGCGGGCTCGGCATCGTGCCAGTTTTCCAGCGCGTTGGTCTCGAACCAGGTCTCGTTGCCGTCGGGCTCGAGAATCAGGCACTCGGCCTCGCCGGCGGGCGGCCAGCTGACCGGCCAGGGCTTTATTTCCCTGATCGTGCCGGAGGTCGGCGCGTGCACCGGCACTTCGCGGTCGTTGCGCGCACGGCTCAGCGGCTGGCCCTTGAGCACGCGGTCGTCGGGCTGCACCAGCACCTCGCCGAACGGCCCCTGGTGCTGCTGCAGCGGTAGATAAAGCGCTTCCGGCAGATCGGGGCGCGCCAGCGGGTCGCGGCACGCGATCTGCTTGTGATGTCGAAGCTTGAGCCCCCCGGGGAACCGATACAGGTGCTCGCCGACCTCGAGATCACGCATGCTCGCGCTCCGGATGCTCCGGTTCCCGTCCGGGAGGGGATTCGACCTCGATGGCATGGACGGGCCAGATGAACGGCCGGCGGCGCGGCACCAGGTCGATGCAGTCGACCGGACAGGGCGGCAGGCACAACTCGCAGCCGGTGCATTCGTCCGCGATCACCGTGTGCATCATTTTCGGCGCGCCGATTATCGCGTCCACCGGGCAGGCCTGGATGCAGAGCTTGCAGCCGATGCAGCGGTCCTCGTCGATCACCGCCACGATGGGCGGCTTGGTTTCGCCGTGCGAGGCGTCCAGCGGTTTGGACTCGCGCCCCAGCAGGTCGGCGAGCGCCTTGACGCCGGCCTCGCCGCCGGGCGGACACTGGTTGATGTCAGCCTCGCCGTTTGCGATCGCTTCGGCGTAGGGGCGGCAGCCCGGATAATCGCACTGGCCGCACTGGGTCTGGGGCAGGATCCGGTTGATCTGCTCTACAACGGAGCCTTCATCGGGTTTCCACTTGCGGGCACTAAACAGCAGTACCAGGCCGATCCCCAGCAGCAGCGCCAGCATGACGCCGATCGCAACCAGGATCGCGGACAGCGTCGCGCTCACAGCTTCGCGAACCCGGCAAAGCCCATGAACGCCAGCGCCATCAAACCGGCGGTGATCAGGCCGATGGGCGCGCCGCGGAAGCTTTCCGGCACGTCTGCCATGGCCAGGCGCTCTCGGGCCGCGGCCAGCAGCACCAGAACCCCCCCGAACCCAAGCGCCGCGCCAAATCCGTAGAGCGCCGATTCCACCAAGGAATGCTGGGCACGCACGTTCAGCAGCGCAACGCCCAGCACCGCGCAATTGCTGGTGATCAGCGGCAGGTAGATGCCCAGTACCCGGTGCAGCATGGGCGCTGAATGACGCATCAGCAGCTCGGTCAGCTGCACCAGCGCCGCGATGACGACGATGAACGCCACGATTCGCAGATACTCGAGCCCCAGCGGTGCCAGCACCCACGCGGTCAGCATGTAGCTGGCCACCGACGCCAGCGTAAGAACGAATGCGGTGGCCATGGCCATGCCCGCCGCGCCCTCGAGCTTGTTCGAAACGCCCAGGAACGGGCACAGGCCAAGGAACTGGATCAGCACGAAATTGTTGACCAGTGCGGCGCTGACGATGATCAGCATCAGGTCCATGGGCGGGACCCGTCGTGTTCGTTGTTCAGGTTTGCAGATCTGGGCATTCCAGGCCGCCGGGGTTTTTCAAGACAGGTTTTAGGT
>DATGCS010000254.1:0-4533 GCA_035311685.1 Wenzhouxiangellaceae bacterium | reverse complement strand
TCGACGTAGCGCTGCTCTTCCTTGATCGGATTGGTGTCGTCGAATCGCAGGTTGGTCTCGCCGCCGAATTCCTTCGCCATCGCGAAATTGAGGACGATCGACTTTGCGTGACCGATGTGGAGATAACCGTTGGGTTCGGGCGGAAAACGGGTCACGATGCGATCGTGCTTGCCGGCTTCCAGCTCCTGGCGGATGCGGGTGCGAATGAAATGCGCCGGCGGATTGGGGGCGTTCTCGCTCATGGACTGCAGCACTGATAAGAGGTTCGTCATTGTAGCGGATTGGCCGGCTATCGACCCGCGATCACCGCGCAATCGGCACGCGACCGGCGCCGGGCAAGCGACAGAAAAGCCGCGATGCGCCGCAGTCGCCGGATTTCCATTCGGTGCTGATTTGCGCTAACCTGCGGCGTGCCTTGATTCCGCCCGGCCGCCCGAAAGCCCGGCCGGCGTTCGCCCTACAGGTCAATAAAAACGCATATGTCCGAAATACGCTTCGATCATCAAAAATTGAGCAATCGCATCCTCATCGCACTGGGGCTCGGTCTTGTCGTCGGCCTCGTGCTGAATGCGACCGTGGCCGAAAACGAGTGGGTACGTACCTGGCTGCTGGACGGGATTCTCAACGTGGTAGGCGAGGCGTTCGTGCGCCTGCTGAGCATGCTCGTGGTGCCAATCGTGTTCGTCTCGCTGATCACCGGCGTGTCATCGCTGGCCGACCCGAAAAGCCTGGGCCGGGTCGGGGGTCGGGCGATCGGACTCTACCTGATGACGACCGGGATCGCGATCCTGCTGGCGCTTTCCGCCGGTCAGATCTTCCAGACCGGGGTCGGGGCCAGCCCGTCCGGCATGGAAACGCCGGAGATTTCGGCCGCGCCTTCGTTTACCGAGGTGCTGATCAACCTGGTTCCGAGCAACCCGGTCGAAGCCATGGCCGAGGGCAACATGTTGCCGATCATAGTTTTCGCGATTCTGCTCGGACTGGCGATGTCGTTCGCCGGGAAGTCGGGCAAGCGTATTTCCGATTTCTTTTCCGACTTCATGGATGTCGTGATGAAACTGGTCGGCATCGTCATGCTGATCGCGCCGTACGGCGTGTTCGCGCTCATCACGACCATGGCGGCGACCACCGGCTGGGGTACTTTCGCCGGCGTCATCAAGTATGTCCTGCTGGTAATGGGCATCCTCATCTTGCACGCGGCGGTCGTCTACCCGACGCTGCTGAAGGTGTTTACCGGGCTGAGTCCGTTCGTGTTCTACCGCCAGATCCGCGACGTTCTGGCCTTCGCCTTCTCAACCGCATCGTCGGGCGCCACCATACCGGTCACTTTGCGAGCGGTGCAGGAGCGACTCGGTGCAAGCAATCGGATCAGCTCGTTCACCGTACCGCTGGGCGCGACCATCAACATGGACGGCACAGCCATCATGCAGGGCATTGCGGTCGGGTTCATCGCGCAGTTTTACGGCGTGGACCTGAGCCTTACGCAGTATCTGATGGTGATCTTCATGGTGGTCATGGCATCGATCGGTGCGGCCGGCGTGCCCGGCGTCGGCCTGATTCTGCTGGCCGGCGTGCTGGACCAGGTCGGGCTGCCGCGAGAGGGTATCGCGCTCATTCTCGGTGTCGATCGAATACTCGACATGACGCGAACGGCGGTCAATGTCACCGGCGATTCGGTCGTGACCTGCATCGTCGCCGATGGCGAGGGCGAGCTTGATCGCGAGACGTTCTACAGCAGAACGCCGAAAATTGCCGCCGCGAGCGAGGCCTGACGGACGCCGACATTATTCCTGCAACATTCGGCCGCATTGCTCACCAGACCGGGACTTGAAAGATTGAAGGGGCGACGCGGGTCTGCTTGGAAATCGCCGGGAAACCAGCGGGCCGCAAAGAACCAGGAGTGATTGGAATGCAAGATATCAGGACTATACTTCTCGCCTCGATTTCGACGGTGATGGCGTTGACGATGGCCGAAACCGTAGCGCAGGGCGATGAGGAGCGCCCGAGGAACCGTTTCGATCACGACATTCTCGTCGAGACCTTCGGCTACGGCGAAGCCACGCCGGCAAGGGTCGACTTCCAGCACATGTATCAGGGATGTCCTGTACGCGACTGCATTCCGTCGATCGATGACCCGAAATACGTGAACGCAGATGAAGCTGCCGGCTTCCTGCGCGAAGATGAACTCGTGATCGCAATGGATCACAACGGCGATAAACGCGCCTGGCCCATTCGAATCCTCGATTTCCACGAGATCGTGAACGACACAATCGGTGGCGATCCGGTCGCCGTGACCTGGTGCCCGCTTTGCGGCTCGGGACTGGCTTTTCGTCGCGAAGTCGGCGGCGATGTCGTCGAATTCGGGGTTTCGGGACTTCTTCACGACTCCGACCTGGTGATGTACGACCGCAAGACGAATTCGCTATGGCAACAGATCACCGGGGAGGCCGTAATGGGGCCGGCCATGGGGCAGACCCTCGAAGAAGTGCCGGCGACGATTACCGAATGGGCGACCTGGAAATCCAGTCACCCGGAGACCCGCGTGATGGCGCCGCCCGACGCTGGTATGGAGTACGGCGACAGCCGACGCTATGCCGCCTATGAGGGAAGCGACCGTCTGGCGTTTCCGGCGGCACGGCGTGATCTTTCGCTCCATCCCAAGACCGTGGTGCACGGGTTCAGCATCGATGGACAACACCTGGCAGTCACCGAAAAGGCATTGGACGAAAACGAACGGATCGAAACCCGCCTCGGCGAGAATGCACTGATCATTACGCGCAATCCGGACGGCAGCGTCACGGCCGTCGACGAAACGGGGCGCGAACACACGGCGGTGCGGTCGTTCTGGTTTGCGTGGTTCAATTTCCGCCCGGATACCCACAGAATCTAGCGTAGCCCGTCGTTAATCCTGTTGCATTCAGGCTGTCACTGAGTCGACAGTGCAAGGTACGACCTGCAGTGAATGGCAAGCCCTTTACAAGGGTCTGGACGCAGCAATGTCGACTCGGGCGCACGCCCGAAGGGCGAGCCCGAAGTGGGGACAATCGCGCTCATCAGCGCTAGGGTTCTTGAAAAGGCAATAAGCATTCCCGGCGAATCCTGCCGCCTTGCAGCTAAGCGCTTGCCGGCTCGCTGAACGTTACAGGAGTGATGACCGGGTATGCTAGCGCGACTATCGGGTGGCGCTTCGGTATCAGTCGGCAGCGCCCGGATCGCTCATCACTTCGTCAAGCGATTCCCGAATACGCGCAGCCCAGAACGGTGCGCGTCTCTGAGCGCGCTGGGTATGATTCAGTGCTTCAAAACCCGGAGGATTGGTGGCCAGAACGTCGTACAGGTTGAACCTGATCCGTCCTTCATGATCGACGATGAACAGCCCGGGTGTTCCCTTGACATCCCAGCTCTCGGCAACGTCGTCGGCTTCCGGGAGCAAGACGAAGCTGAACCCATGCTCGTTCAGATACGCCACCGGGTCCTGCTGATCACGGAAATTGAGTGCGTAGATCGTGATCGTGTTGCCATATTCGTCTTCAAGGCTCTGAAGATGCGGCATCAGGGCACGACAATAAGGACACCAACTGGCCCAGAACAGATAGACACCGATACCTTGCTGGTCGGTGGGCAAATTCAGCGCTGAGCCGTCGGCGGTTTCGAGCGAAAACGATGGTGCTTCGGGATATTCCTGAGCACTGGCTGATACTGCCGCGAGAAACGACAGCACCGCGGCAGTTAAAGCATATATCAAAATTTTCATTCAAAAAGCTCCTGACGAATCCGATCCAAGCCCACACCTTCCGCTGCAGATTAGACCGGATTGTCCCAAAAATCTTCCAACTAGCGGGACACTCGGCAGCAGTCATAAAAAAACCCGAGTCCAGGGGACTCGGGTTTTGAATAAATGCCTGGCGGTGACCTACTCTCACACGGCTAATGCCGCACTACCATCGGCGCTGCTGCGTTTCACTTCCGAGTTCGGGATGGGATCGGGTGGTTCCACAGTGCTATTGCCACCAGGCAAGCTCAATCGTCCGCAACAAGCTGGTGCCTGCCGCGCTGGAATTCTGTTCAAGAACGTGTCGTGTTGCTACTTCAATCTTGGTGAAATTGGCTTTAGTGTTATATGACCAAGCCTCACGGGCAATTAGTACTGGTTAGCTTCACGCGTTACCGCGCTTCCACACCCAGCCTATCAACCTGGTAGTCTTCCAGGGCCCTACAGGGACCTCAAGGGTCCAGTGAAACCTAATCTTGGGAGGGGCTTCCCGCTTAGATGCTTTCAGCGGTTATCCCGACCGATCATAGCTACCCGGCAATGCATCTGGCGATACAACCGGAACACCAGCGGATCGTCCACTCCGGTCCTCTCGTACTAGGAGCAGATTCCCTCAAGTTTCAAGCGCCCACGGCAGATAGGGACCGAACTGTCTCACGACGTTCTAAACCCAGCTCGCGTACCACTTTAAATGGCGAACAGCCATACCCTTGGGACCGGCTACAGCCCCAGGATGTGATGAGCCGACATCGAGGTGCCAA